>JAQTUX010000002.1:0-300000 GCA_028707125.1 Candidatus Omnitrophota bacterium | reverse complement strand
ATCCTTACGCGCCACGAGCAGGCAGCGGCGCACGCCGCGGACGGTTACGCCCGCGCAACGGGTAAGGTGGGGGTCTGCCTTGCCACGTCCGGGCCGGGGGCAACCAACTTGATAACAGGCATTGCCACGGCCTTTATGGATTCCATTCCCATTATCGCCATAACAGGGCAGGTCAAGACCAACCTTATCGGCAGCGACGCCTTTCAAGAGGCCGATATTACCGGCATTACCCGCCCGATAACAAAGCATAATTATCTGGTGAAGGACGCCGGTGAATTGAGCACGATAATAAGGGAGGCGTTTTATGTTGCATCTACCGGCAGGCCCGGGCCGGTTGTGATCGACTTGCCGGTTGACGTGCAGTTGGGGGAAACAGATTTTGTCTGGCCGGAAGAGGTCAAGATGAGGGGCTACAGCCCTACTTATGAGGGGCATCACGGACAGATAAAAAAGGCGGCAAAGGCAATAGAGGCGAGCAGGAAACCCATTCTTTACGCCGGAGGAGGCGTGATCATTTCCGGAGCGGATAAAGAGCTGAAGGCGCTGGCGGAGAAGACAAACATACCGGTCACAACCACATTGATGGGCATGGGCGGCTTTCCCGGAGGCCATAAATTATTTTTAGGCATGCTCGGTATGCACGGGACGGCTTTCGCCAACCACGCTATAATGGAGTCGGACCTGATCATCGCCGTCGGCGCGAGGTTTGACGACAGGGTGACGGGCCGGCTTGACGTTTTCGCGCCTTACGCGAAGATAATACATATTGATATAGACCCGGCTTCCATAAGCAAGAATGTGAACGTGGATATACCTATAGTTGGCGACGCGAAGACGATACTGGCTGGTCTGCTGCCTCTTATAAAGAAAGCTCCGGATACAGCCGCCTGGTTAAAACAGGTGGAAAAATGGCGGAAGGACCTTCCTCTCAAGTACGGCAGTTCCGGAAAGATAAAGCCGCAGTACGTCATAGAACAGATCTATGAGGCGACCAGGGGCGAGGCGATAATAACGACTGAGGTGGGGCAGAATCAGATGTGGGCGGCGCAGTGGTATAAATACGAAAAACCGCGCACCTTCATTTCCAGCGGCGGCCTGGGCACTATGGGTTTTGGCTTTCCCGCGGCGATGGGCGCGAAGATGGGTTGTCCGGACAAAATAGTGTTTGATATCGCCGGGGACGGCTCTATCCAGATGAACATCCAGGAGTTGGCGACCTGCGTCTGCAATAAGATCCCGGTCAAGGTGGCGATACTAAATAATCATTATCTAGGCATGGTGAGGCAGTGGCAGGAGCTGTTTTATAACAGGCGTTACTCCCAGACCTGTATTACCGGCCCTGACTTTGTGAAGTTGGCAGAGAGCTACGGAGCGGCCGGCATACGCGTTACGAAAAAGGAAGAGGTGCGCCCGGCGATTGAGAAGGCGCTCTCAATAGACAATGTTGTGTTCATGGATTTTCAGATAGAAGAGGAGGAGAATGTCTTTCCTATGGTGCCCGCGGGCGAGGCAATTAATCGCATGATAGGAGGCATGGCTTAAATGCGCCATATAATTTCAGTTTTGGTTGAGAATAAATTCGGGGTGCTGGCGCGCATATCGGGGTTGTTCAGCGCGCGCGGCTACAATATCGCCTCCCTGGCAGTAAGCCAGACGCTGGATCCGGCCGTATCCTATATGACCATCGTGGTGGAGGCGCAGGACGAGAAGATCCTGGAACAGATAAAAAAACAACTCAATAAACTTATTGATGTGATCACCGTGACCGATTTTACCAAAAAGGAGCATATTGACCGCGAGCTTGTGCTGGCAAAGGTTGCTTATTCCCCCGGGGATAAGATAAAACTCGAGCATCTTTTAAGCAAGTGCGTGGGAAAGATCATCAAGCATAAAGGAGACACGGCGATCATCGAGGCGGTAGGAGACCATCAGCAGATCAGGCAGCTGCTGGAGGCGTTAGGGGATCTCGGGGTCAAGGAGCTGGTCAGGACCGGAAGGATAGCCACGTTAGAATAACAATATAATCGGAGGAAAATATGTTAAAGATTTATTACGATAAGGACGCTGATCTGAATTTATTGAATGGTAAGAAGGTGGCGATCATAGGATACGGGATACAAGGCAGGGGACAGAGTTTAAACCTGCGGGATTCCGGCGTAGATGTCATTGTGTCCGAGGTAGAGCAGTCCCCTAATTTTGAGATAGCCAAAAAAGACGGATTTAAGCCGGTGGCGGCAGCCGAGGCGGCAAAGCAGGCGGACATAATCCAGATATTGACTCAGGACCATGTGCAGGCAAAGGTATATAAGGAATCCATAGAGCCGAACCTGAAGAAAGGCAAGCCAGGGGGCGGTGGTTTGGCCTCCAATAGCCAAAGCCAGAAAGCATTATGTTTCTCACACGGTTTTAACATACATTTCCAGCAGATAGTCCCGCCTAAGGACATAGACGTATTTATGGTCGCGCCTAAAGGGCCGGGGGCATTGGTGAGAAGGATGTATGAGGAAAAGAAAGGCGTTCCGTCGTTGATAGCGGTATTCCAGAACGCCAGCGGCAACGCCTTGAAGCTGGGGTTGAGCTACGCGAAGGCGTTAGGGGCGACCAAGGCAGGCGTAATTGAGACAACGTTCAAAGAGGAGACGGAGACAGACCTTTTCGGAGAGCAGGCAGTGCTCTGCGGCGGCGTCAGCGAATTGATCAAAGCCGGATTTGACACGTTGATCGGGGCCGGCTATCAGCCGGAGATCGCCTATTTTGAAGTCCTTCACGAACTGAAGCTTATCACAGACCTTATACAGGAAACAGGCATAAGCGGCATGAGGCGCAGGGTTTCCAACACCGCCTGCTACGGAGACCTGAGCCGCGGGAAACGCGTTATTACCGAAAAGACGCGCTCTGAGATGAAGCAGATCCTCAAAGAGGTGCAGGACGGCTCTTTCGCGAAAGAGTGGATAGCGGAGAACGAAAAGGGCCGCCCCGTATTTAACAAATTATTAAAAGAAGGGGACGAGCATCTGATAGAGAAAGTCGGCAAACAACTTAGAGAGATGATGCCGTGGATGAAGAAATAAGGTCCTGTGCAGAGCACAGGATAAAACAAAGTCTAAACGCCAGAGGCAGACTTTGTTTTAATGAAGAAATAAAATGGAAAAGATAATTATTTTTGATACAACGTTGAGGGATGGGGAACAGGCGCCGGGCGCGTCTATGGCCTCGGAACAGAAGCTTGAGCTGGCCTATCAGTTGGAAAAACTGGGCGTGGATGTGATCGAAGCGGGTTTCCCCATTGCCAGCCCCGATGATTTTAAGGCGGTAAGCGCGGTCGCCAGGAATATCAGGCGCAGCGCCGTATGCGCGCTTGCCCGCTGCGTTAAGGGCGATATTACAGCCGCGGCTAAATCCGTCAAGGCCGCCAGGCATCCGCGCGTGCACTTATTTCTGGCTACTTCAAAAATACATATGCGCTATAAATTCCGCAAGGCGGAGGATGAGATACTCAGGTTGGCCGCGAGCTCAACCCGGGACGCGCGCCGGCTCTGTAGTGATATAGAATTTTCTCCGGAAGACGCTACGCGCACCGAGCGGGATTTTATCTACCGCGTTATCGAGGCGGTGATCAATGAGGGCGCCTCTACGATCAATATCCCCGATACGGTCGGCTACAGCTATCCGCAGGAGATATATTCTCTGGTGACCGATATCCTGGACAATGTGCCTAATATAAATAAGGCCGTACTCTCTATCCACTGCCATGACGACCTGGGGATGGCTACCGCCAACTCGTTGTCCGCGGTTTTGGCCGGAGCGAGGCAGGCGCATTGCACCATAAACGGCGTCGGCGAGCGCGCCGGCAACGCGTCTTTGGAGGAGATCGTTATGGCGCTTAAGACGCGCAAGGATACCTTCGGTGATCTCTATACCGGTATAAATACCAGGAACCTTTTTAAGGTCTCGCGTTTAGTGAGCAGTTTCACCGGTTTTGTGGTCGCGCCTAACAAGGCGGTGGTGGGCAGGAACGCCTTTCGCCATGAGTCCGGCATTCATCAGGACGCGGTGATCAAGAAGAGGACCACATATGAAATAATGGACCCCAGGGACGTAGGGTTCAGCTCAACGGAACTGGTCCTCGGTAAACATTCTGGAAGGCACGCGCTCTCCGGGAGATTGAATGGCTTAGGGTTTAAGTTTAACCGGGGCAAGATCAATGAGATCTTTAAGAATTTCAAGCGGCTGGCCGATAAGAAGAAAGAAGTCTACGATGATGATCTGATCGCCCTGGTGGAGGAAGAGACGGCTCAGAAAAAAAAGGCCTATGAGCTGATTTCAGTACGCGTGGTCACAGGCACGGATATCGTGCCTGAGGCGACGGTCAGGATAAAATACAGGAAAAAGATCCATGAGGCCCGCTCCAGCGGCGATGGGCCGGTCGACGCCTGCTACAAGGCTGTGGATAAGATCACGGGCTTACGCGGGAAACTTCTGGATTACCGCATTGAGGCGGTCACTTCCGGAAAAGACGCTTTAGGCGAAGTGAATATCAAGGCCAGGATAAAAGACGCGGTAATCGCCTCCCGCGCCTCAAGTACGGATATAATAGAGGCGTCTGTAAAGGCGTATTTAAATGCCGTCAATAAGTCCATGGCAGGTGTTTACCATGGAAGATAGGCATTTCTTAAGGGTACTGATCGTCTCGGGCTTTGTGGTCGCGGCGCTTATGTTGGCTGCCAGGTCTAACTTAAGGGGGGATTGGCTGGCCCTGTTAAATTCCCTGGGCAAGTTCAAGAAAGAGTTTGCCGGCGGCGTGAAACAGGAACAAAGGAGAAGGCCGCTGAGCACGGCGATCGCGGAGACGCAGCTTGCCCTTTATGTGGGAGAGCCGTTCAAGAATTTTGACCGGTTGGAGTGGCAGGAATTCTGGGACATTGTTTACGGACGGCGCTACATGGACAACCCCCGCGGCAGGAACTGGCCCAAGGTATACCGCCAGTTAACTATTGAGGAAATACGGATCAAACTAGTGGATATGTACACTTTTCCTTTCGCCAGATTTTCTGATGAACAGTGGGGGGTATTCTTCGGCGTCGCCTTAAAGAGTAAATAAAAATGAATACCAAACACACAAAAGCGGTTTACGGAGTGATAGGCCATCCTGTGTCCCACAGCTTTTCCGCCATAATGCATAATGCCGCGTTCAAAGAAATGGGCATAAAGGCGGAGTACCGGCTGTTTTCAGTTGAGCCGCCCAACCTGCCTGATTTTATGGGCAAGGTCAGGTATCTGGGTATCCGCGGCCTGAACGTTACCCTGCCGCATAAGGAAGCGGTGATCGCCTTTATAGATGAATTATCGGAGGACGCCCGCGCGATCGGCGCGGTAAATACAATAGTAATTGAAAAGGACAGGATGAGCGGGTTTAATACCGACGGAGCCGGCTTCCTGCAGCACTTAAGCAGCGAGATGAAGTTTGGCCCCGTGGGCAAGGCGGCCTCGATCGTGGGCGCGGGTGGAGCGGCAAGGGCGCTTACCTATTATCTGGCAAAGGCGCGTACATCGAGCATCTCTCTGTTTGACATAGACCAGTCAAAGTGCGGTACGCTGGCCAGGGATATGTCGGCCAAATTCCCCGATTGTGATATCCGGAGTTACGGCAGCATAGCGGATCTGCCGGTAGAGAAAAGCGACCTTCTTATTAACGCTACCCCGACAGGGCTTCATAAAGACGATCCGCTGATCATAGATATCGACAGGCTGCCCTCCCGCATATTGGTCTATGACTTGCTTTACAACCCGCAGGAAACAAGGCTGCTGCGCGAGGCCAAGAGAAGAGGGTTCAAGGTGACAAACGGCCTGGGTATGCTTCTTTATCAGGGCGTTCTCGCCTTTGAGATCTGGGAGAAGCGGACTCCCCCCATAGAGACCATGAGAAAGGCCCTGCAGTTGGCGATAGAGAAAAGTAGGTAATAATTGGCTATAGCCATTGTATTAATTTTAGGCCTGTGCGTAGGCAGTTTCCTCAATGTCTGCATATACCGCCTGCCGCTGGGAAAGCCGGTCAACAAGCCCCCCCGGTCATTCTGCCCCAGATGCGATCATGTAATATCCTGGTACGATAACATACCTATTGTCAGCTTTCTGATACTCAGGGCCAAATGCAGGTCATGCGGCGGCAGGATATCCTTTGTCTATCCTTTTGTTGAATTACTTACGGCAGGCGCGTTTTTTTCCTTATACAGCAGATTCGGGTTGGGATTTGAAAGTGTTTCTTACGCGGTCCTGTCCTGCGGCCTGATCGTCGCCACATTTGTGGATTTGAAACACCGCATTATACCGGATGAGGTTTCGATAGGAGGGATAATAGCCGGTTTTGTCTTTAACCATAACATTGACTCGCTGCTTGGGATCCTGATCGGAGGAGGCGTCATATATCTTACGGGCCTTTTAGGCGATTTTATCTTCAAGAAGGAGACCATGGGCGGAGGGGATGTGAAGCTTCTGGCCATGATAGGCGCTTTTTTGGGATACAAAAAAGCGCTGTTTACGTTTTTCGCCGCGCCTTTTTTCGGCACGGCCGTAGGCGTTTATATTTTATTAAAGAAAAAAGACCACACTATACCCTACGGGCCCTTTCTTTCGCTGGCCGCGCTTGTTTCCATATTCTGGTATGAGCCGATCATGAGATTGATATTTCCCGTGTACTTTTAGCCGTATGAATGACACGTATGACTGTATTATAATAGGCGCTTCGGCAGCAGGGCTTACCGCCGGCATTTATACCGGCAGGGCGCTTTACAACACGCTTATCCTGGAGCGGCTGTGTGTAGGCGGCCAGATCATCCTTACAGAAAGAATAGAGAACTATCCCGGTTTTCCGGAAGGCATAGGCAGTTTTGAGCTGGCAGAGCGGCTGCGTAAACAGGCAGAGGGTTTCGGCGTTAGAATAGAAGAAGGAGAAGCAATACGCATCGGAGCCGGCCACGCGGCCGACGAAAAACAGGTCTTTACGGCAGACAGGGAGTTCAGGTCAAGGGCCTTGATAATCGCCTCAGGGGCCAGTCCGAAAAAGCTTGGTATCCCCGGCGAGTCCGAACTCAGCGGTAAGGGCGTTTCCTATTGCGCTACCTGCGACGGTCCGCTGTACAGAGGTAAAGAGGTAATAGTAATAGGCGGAGGCGACAAAGCGATCGAAGAGGCGCTCTTCCTTTCCCGGATAGCGAAAAAAGTAACCATAGTGCACAGGCGGGATAGATTCAGGGCATCAAGGATACTTCAGAAACGCGCGGAGGCAAGCGGAAATATCCATTTTGCCCTTGACAGCGTGGTTGAAGAAATAACCGGCAGCGCCAGGGTTGAGGCGGTGAAAATAACAAATGTAAAGACGGGAAAGAAAGACGCGATGCCTGCCGACGGCGTGTTTATTTTTGTAGGTATATTGCCCAATACAGAGTTTGCCGGGGGCGCGTTGAAGTTGGATAAAGACGGCTTTATCCTTACGGATGAGCTGATGAATACCGGCTCATCCGGCATATTTGCCTGCGGCGACTGCCGCAGGAAGGACCTGTATCAATTCATTACCGCCTGCGGCGACGGGGCGCAGGCAGGGTTCTCGGCGGTAAAGTATCTGGAAGGGGCCGTTAAGTGAAAAAGGCGCTTAATATTGGTCTAAGGGTCAGCGTAAGCATCCTGCTGCTGTTCTTTTTGTTCAGCAAGGTTAATATAGAAGAATTGCGGGTTACTATTTCAAAGGCGGACCCTGTTTACATAATAGCCGCGTTTTTACTATTACTTTTCCTTTATCTGTTGGCGCTTATACGCTGGGATATGCTTTTAAGAGGGGTGATGCTCCATATACCCTTGCGCCGCGTAGCGGTCTCTTTCTTAGGCGGTAACTTCTTTAATCTATTCCTGCCTTCCACTATCGGCGGGGATGTGGTCCGTTCCATGGACCTGGTCATACACACCAGGAGTTCAAAGGAGGTAGTAGCCACGGTTTTGCTGGACAGGATAAGCGGTTTTGTGGGGCTGGTATCTGTTGCCATCGTTGCCCTGCTTTTGGGTTACAGGTATATAAGCGACGAGCCGGTTGTGTTTTTCATTATAGCGGCGGTCGCCTTTATCCTGTTAGCGCTGATCATCGTCCTGTTTAACGAGAGGGTGTTTTTGTTTGTGAATAGCCTGCTTAAGTCGCATCACGAAAAGGGCATAAGGGCCTACCTTAAGAACCTTCATCAGGAGATCTACCATTTTCGTTCGCGTTCAGCCGTGATCACGAAGAATTTCTTTATTTCCGTGGCCATTCAGGCGATGACGCCGTTGATCTTCTGGCTGACTGCCAGGGCGCTGGGGGCCGACATCCCGCTCATATATTTTTTTATATTCGTACCTGTGGTTACTACCATTACCATCCTGCCTGTTTCCATAGGCGGGCTTGGCTTAAGGGATATGAGCACGGTGTTCTTTTTTACAAAGGTGGGCATGGCGCATAACGCCGCGTTGGCAATGTCGCTTATAAATTTCGGCTTTCTTCTTCTGGCCGGCATTGCCGGAGGGATAGTATATGCCTTTGCATTACATTCTAGATGGCTTCAACGTCGCAAAAAGGCGCGGCTTTCCTAAAGTTAATTCGGCTCTCGAAGACCATAAAACACGCCTGGTTGATTTCATAATCAATAATAATGTCTGCGGTTCCAAAAGGAACAGGGTAACGGTTGTCTTTGACGGTAATGCCGATCCCGCCTTTCAGGAAAGACGCGGGGGAATTGAGGTGGTCTTCAGCGGCTCGTCCTCCGCGGACGATAAGATACGGCAGATCGCGGGGGCAGGCGGTAAACCTCGGGACATAATAGTTGTTTCCGATGACAGGGAGCTTCGCGCTTCAATGAAGGCGCTGGGCGTGTGCGTTATGGGCTCATCAGATTTTATTATGAAGGGCCAAAAGAAGGACATATCAGGGCGTATCCCTAAGGCAGAGATCGATTCTTCTCAGGAACGCAGGATCACGGAGGAGCTGCGTAAGGTCTGGCTTAAGTGATCAAGTATCAAGGTGCTAAAGCGTCAAGGTTTATATGAAGACAGAATCCAAGCCGGATAACTGGATCAAATTCTTAGGTACCGCCGGCGCGAGGTTCGTAATGATAAAGCAGCTTCGCGCCTCAGGCGGGCTATGGATCCATTCGCAGGCAGCCAATGTGATCGTGGACCCCGGGCCCGGCAGCATCGCGCGCTGCGCGATGAGCAGGCCGAAGCTTGACCCCTCCAAATTGGACGGCATCATACTTACCCACAGGCACCTTGACCATTCAGGCGATATAAACGTTATGATCGAGGCGATGACCGAAGGCGGGTCCAAAAAACGAGGAGTTGTTTTTTGTCCCAAGGATACAATAGGCGTTGACTCCGTGATATTAAAGCATGCCGAGGCCTTTCCCGAGCGCATTGAATTTCTGGAGTCGGAGTCGGAGTACGCGGTCAAGGATCTTAAATTCATGACCTCTCCCAGGCACCGGCATCCGGCAGAGACATACGGCCTTAAGATTAAACTGGCCGGCAGCAGCGTTTCTTTGATCACGGATACGGCTTATTTCGGCGGACTGGAGGATTTCTATAAAGCGGATATATTAATAATTTCCGTAGTTTTCTATGAACCGCGCCCCGATGTGCAGCACCTTTCTTTTCCCGAGGCAAAGAAGATAATTGAGAATATCAGGCCGAAAAAGGCGGTACTTACGCATTTCGGCATGACCATGCTCGCGCATAAGCCGCATATCCTCTGCGAGGCCTTTGCCCGGGAAAGCGGCATAGACGTTTCTGCCGCGTACGACGGTATGACCTTACCCGTCTAAAAACCCTTGACACGCCTTTTCAGGAGTGATAGAGTTAGCAAAAAGGAGGTGCGTATGAGTTGGACAGTAGTTTTGCTGGAGCCCATCAAGACCATGCTTGGCCAGATCGGCGAATTTATTATGGCCATACTGGGGGTCTTGGCGATCCTCGCGGTCGGATGGGTCATTGCGCGCATTGTGAAGAGGCTCGTGCTGAAGGTGCTGGATATCATTTCTCTGGACAAGCTCTGCGAACAGATCAAACTCGGCGAGATCCTCGCAAAGGGCGGCATTAAGTACAGCGTATCTGAACTCATAAGCGTGGTCAGTTATTGGTTGATATTGTTGATCGCGCTGGTTATAGCGGTCAATACCCTGGGCTTGACTGCCGCCGCCGACATACTCAACAGGATCGTGCTTTACATACCTAATATAATCGCCGCTATCTTTGTTTTGATCCTGGGTATGTTCGTAGCCACTTTATTAAGTTCGCTCGTGCAGGCGGCCACCGCCAACGCGGGCGTTGTACAGAGCAAGCTTCTGGGCAAGATTGCCGAGGTAATAACCATAATATTCACGATCGCGATCGTCCTTGAGCAGTTGAAGATAGGCGCCGTTATAGTAGAAAGGGTCTTGACTATCTTGATCGGCTCTTTGGGTTTGGGCCTTGCCATCGCGATAGGCCTGGGTTGCAAAGACATAATCGGGGATTCAGTAGCCGCTTTTATTGACAAGGTTAAGGCAAAGAAATAAAAAAAGGGACACATCCTGTTCGTTTCCGGCTAAAAGATGGGATGTGTCCCTGTTTTCAAATGCGCAGTGAGGCGCTGCTTTACAGGCAGGTTTCCGGCAATGACGTTTCCTGTTTTCTGTGTTCCCATCGTTGTTTGATAAAAGACGGTGAGTTTGGTTTCTGCGGCGTCAGGCAGAACAAAAAAGGCCGGCTTTATACTTACGCTTACGCTGATGTAGCGGCCGCGAATTTTGACCCTATAGAAAAAAAGCCGCTCTTTCATGTGCTTCCGGGTTCTAAATCCTTTTCCATAGCCGCATACGGCTGTAATTTCAGGTGCGGTTTTTGCCAGAACTGGCAGATCTCACAGACAGGGTACAGTGAAGGCGGGGATGACAAGGCGCAGAGAATGCCGCCGCGTGAGGTAGTGAAGCAGGCAAAGGCGGGCGGCGCGGCCAGCATCTCCTATACCTATACCGAGCCCACGATTTTCTTTGAATACGCCTATGAGACCGCGGGGCTTGCCGGAAAAGAGGGGCTGCTTAATATCCTTGTGACAAACGGCTATATGACCCGGGAGGCGCTTGATCTTTCAAAAGGTTATTTTGACGCCGCCAACGTTGACCTGAAGGCGTTTTCCGACGAGTTTTACCGCAAGGTCTGCAAGGCGCGCCTTAAGCCGGTATGCGAATCAATACGGCATATGAAGGAGATCGGCATCTGGGTCGAGGTGACAACGCTGGTCATCCCCGGCCTTAACGATTCAAAGGAAGAGCTGGGAGAGGCCGCCGCGTTCATCGCTTCCGTCGGCAGGGAGATCCCCTGGCACATATCAAGGTTTCATCCGGATTACAAAATGAATGATGTGGAGGCCACTCCCGTTGAGACGTTAGAGATGGCGTATGGTTTAGGGAAGGCGGCCGGGCTTAAGTATGTGTATACCGGGAATGTGCCCGGAGGCAGGGAAGACACATTCTGCGGTAATTGTAATACCGTTCTTATAAAAAGGCAGGGTTTCAGCGTTTCCCGGAATAACCTTAAGGGCGGCTTGTGTCCGTCCTGCAATACCAGGGTCGAAGGTTTGTTTTAGAAGAAAGGGAGGTTGATATGAAAAGAATAATATTTATTATTGTTCTGGCGGTAGTTATGGCCGGATGCACCACTACTCAGAAGGGCGCGGGCGTGGGCGCCGCGGCCGGCGCGGGGTTAGGCGCGATCATAGGGCACCAATCGGGGAATACGATGGAGGGGGCTGTGATCGGAGGCTTGGGCGGCGCCGCGGCAGGGGCGCTTATCGGAGAACAGATGGATGCCAAGTTTTGCCCGGTATGCGGCAAAAGGTATAAAGAGGGCGTTAAATACTGCCCTGTTGACGGCGCGGAATTAAAACCGATCCAAAAGTAGAATGCCGAAGACCAGGATAGAGCTAGATTGTGGTAATTTATCGCCTTTTATATCCGGCAGAGATTTTGCTTCTATTTTCAGTGAAGTAAAACGGGCGCATGAGCTTCTTATCGACAGAACCGGGGAAGGCGGGGCTTCCCTGGGCTGGCTTGATCTGCCGGATGATACGCCTGATGAGCTGATCAGAGATATTGAGAATTGCGCCGGAGAGATTCGGGAGACAAGCGAGGTATTGGTAGTCATAGGGATCGGCGGGTCTTACTTAGGTTCGCGGGCTGCTTTGGAATTTTGCCGCCCTGAGGGGCTTAAGGTCGTGTTTGCCGGCATTAACCTTGACGCTGATTACCTTCAGGATGTGTTGGACGGGCTAAAGGGCAGGGATGTTTGCGTAAATGTGATCTCCAAATCAGGCGCGACGCTTGAGCCGGCAGCCGCGTTCAGGGTGATATATAACTATATGAAGAAGAGGTATTCCAGCCGGCAGCTCAAGAAAAGGATCATCTGCACAACGGACAGGCAAAAGGGGACGCTGAAGAAGATAGCCGATTCAGAGGGCTTTCGGAAATTTTTCATACCCCAGGACGTTGAAGGCAGGTTTTCCGTGCTCACCCCCGTAGGTTTATTGCCGCAGGCCGCCTCGGGGATAGACATAAGGGAACTGCTTAGGGGCGGCTCTGATATGAAAGATCTTTGTTCCGCGCTTGACCTTGAGAAAAACATTTCCTACAGGTACGCCGCGGCAAGGCAGCTGCTTTATCGTAAGGGAAAAAATATAGAGATACTTTCCGGTTTCAATCCCTGCCTGTATTATCTCGCGGAGTGGTGGAGGCAGCTTTTCGCCGAGAGCGAAGGCAAACAGGGCAAAGGCATATTCCCGGCGTCGTGTGTTTTGACCACGGACCTGCATTCTATAGGCCAGATGATACAGGAGGGCGCGAGGAACCTGTTTGAGACCTTTATGGCCGTAGAAAAGCCCAAGAGGGAAATTAAAGTCCCCGCCATGGACAAAAACATCGACGGGTTGGACTATATAAAAGGCAAGGGCTTCAGTTTTATCAATAACCAGGCGCGCGTGGGCACCAGGAAGGCCCATATGGACGGCGGCGTGCCTAATATGTCAATCAAGATTGCCGACAGAAGCGCGTATTCTTTGGGCTCGCTGTTTTTCTTTTTTGAAAAGGCGGTAGCGATATCGGCGTATATACAGGGTGTCAACCCGTTTAATCAGCCGGGTGTTGAGGCATATAAAAAGAATATGTTTGAGTTGCTGGGTAGGGAAAACACTAAACCCTAAACACTAAACTCTAAACAAACTCAAATGTCAAAACACAAAACTCAAAACACGCAATTACAAAGCAATAGCGTTTTGGGTTTGGAATTTTGGGTTTTGGGTTTATTTAGGGTTTAGGATTTAGAGTTTAGGGTTTAAGATTCAATATGATTAGAGTTCTATATGTTGGTTTCTGTATTATGCTCTCAGGCTGCGGCCGGCCGCTGATGACGCTTAAGGCGCTGGGAGAAAGCCAGGGCAGTATGCAACGGCAGGTCGGCAGGCAGGAAGCCAAGTTTGATCTGCTTGCCTCCGACATCAAAAACGGAAAGATCGCAAGAGGCATGCCGCGGGAGAGGTTCATAAATATTTACGGCGAGCCGGTCCTGGAGGGCCGGCATGAAGGCGGCCTGAGGCTGCTTTACAGGTATCCGCTGGAGTTTTTCAATACCGGGAAGATCTATGTTTATTTTGACAAAGACGGCCTCCTGTCGGATTGGTCGCGTAAGGAAGCCGGGGCGGCGGGTTCGCCCCAATAATTTTTCTTGACTATTTTATTTCTTAGTTTTATTATATACCACAGATAGAGGAAGGGACTTATTATAAAAAACATGGCAAGAGAAAGCGCAGCAGCTCTGCAGGAAGCAGCGATAAACCTGAAGCCAAAGATCAAGGCTGTTTTCGGGTATCAACTGCTGCTTGACCTTTATGACTGCAAGCCCGGCGTATGCGATGACCTGCATACCTGCTATCAGTTCCTTGATGAGATCGTAGGTTATTTAGGAATGGAAAAGCAGGCCCCGCCGGACATATTCAGGAGCGACGGGGTAAGGTTCCCCGATAAGGCCGGCCTTTCGGGCTGGGTCCCGCTTATTGAAAGCTCAATAGTAATTCATACCCTGAGCCCCAAAAACTTCATCAGTATAGATATCTATTGCTGCAAGGAATTTGATATCCAAAAGGCAAGGCAGTTCGTCAGAAGGTTTTTTGAACCCAGGCGGATGGACGAACGTTTTATAAAGAGGGGATTGGACTATTACAAATAGCGCCGGCAACTTAAAGGAGGAAGAGATGCAGGAAATTGAATTCTTTGATGTAAAGACGAAAAATAAATTCAAGACCACCGAATATCAGATCAGAGAGAAGGGCGGCAGGTGTTTCGCCGTTGCCAAATCACCCAACGGCCCCCATGAATGTTGGAGGGTGGTCAGCAAAGACAAGGTAAAGGACCTTAAGAAATAAGAAGGTTGTAGTCCCGATTTTAAGCAAGATGTATAGATCCCAGCTTCAGAAGGCAGTTGAGGCTGGGATTTATAATAAGGCGGTATAATGAATCTGGTTTGGGCGATAGGCGCTACTTTAGTGGTAAGCCTGGTTTCTCTGGTAGGCGTATTCAGCCTGATGCTTAATGAGAAGATCCTGAACAGGGCCCTCATCCTATTGATCGCCCTGTCGGCAGGGGCGCTTATCGGGGGAGCGTTGTTTCATTTATTGCCGGAGGCATTTGAGCATCTCAGCGTTCCTTTAGTTTTTGGCTCCTGTATTCTGGGGTTTTCCGCGTTTTTTGTCCTGGAGAAATACCTTTACTGGCACCATTGCCACAACGGCGTATGTGATGTGCATATCTTTACTTATCTTAACCTCATCGGCGACGGCATACACAATCTTATAGACGGGATAATGATCGGCGCCAGCTTTAACGCGGGGATCCATTTCGGCATCGTTACCACGGTCGCGGTCATCTTTCACGAGATACCGCAGGAGATAGGCGACTTCGGAGTCCTGGTTTACGGCGGATTCCATCGTTTCAAGGCGCTTGCTTTTAATTTTATCTGCGCCCTGGGGGCTGTGCTTGGGGCGTTGATCGGCTATTATTTCTCCCGTCAGGCAGGGCAGTTCTCTCTATTCATACTGCCGTTCGCGGCCGGAGGATTTTTGTATATCTCCACCTGCGACCTCATACCCGAGCTGCGTAAGCACGGCCCTTTCAAGCGGGCGAACCTTTCCGTGGCGTTTTTTCTCTTCGGGCTGCTTATTATGTGGGTAATGAAATTCTTTTTCCATAATCATTAATACATTAAGAATGGCGGATATCGGTTACGTTATAGAAAGCTTGATTGGGGAGATCTGGCATACTATGGAAGAGGCCGCCCCCTACCTTCTTTTCGGTATTTTTATTTCCGGCGTGATCCAGATGTTCATAAATAAAGACAAGATCGCCAGGCATCTGGGCGGCCGGGGGATAAAATCAGTCCTGCTTTCGGCTGTCTGCGGCATTCCCCTGCCTTTATGTTCTTGCGGCGTGATCCCCACAGCCGTATCTTTACGAAAGAACGGCGCGTCCAGAGGCGCGGTGCTTTCTTTCTTGATCTCAACGCCTGAATCAAGCGTGGACTCGATCGCCCTGTCTTACGCGTTACTGGACCCCATAATGACCGTGTTCCGGCCGGCGGCCGCCTTTATCACGGCTATTATCGCCGGCATCACGGAGAATATCTTCGGCAGAAAAGACGGGGCGCATTCATCAATCAGGCCGGGTTCCTGCGTTTTCTGCGAAGAGGAAGAGGCGCATACCCACAATTTAATCGAGAAATTTAAATACGGTATGCGTTACGCGTTTGTAGACCTGCTGGCGGATATCGCGGTATGGCTTGCCTTCGGCATAATAATGGCCGGCATCATAGCGTATTTTGTCCCGCAGAGATTAATTGAGGGGTATCTCGGTTATAACTGGCAGGCGATGTTCATAATGTTGATAATAGGCATCCCTCTCTATATCTGCGCTTCAGCCTCAACCCCTATAGCCGCCGCCTTGATCGCAAAAGGCATGAGCCCGGGAGCGGCGCTGGTATTCCTTTTAGCCGGACCGGCAACCAATATCGCCGGCATAATTACCACCGGCAGGTTCCTGGGAATGAGGTCCGTAGCGATATATCTGGCGTCTATCGCGGTTTGTTCAATAGTATTGGGGTTATTGCTTAATCAGATCTATCTGGCCTCGGGGATTGATGTGAAGAGCGCGCTGGGTGGGGCGGGAGAGGTTATGCCGCGCTATATCAAGGTATGCGCTTCCTGGCTTCTGATCATGTTGATGCTTAACAGCATTCGTTTGAAGAAACATAGTTGACGCGTGATCCCAGACAGGCGTTGCCGGTTAAATAAAATTATTTTTTTCTTGACAAATGATACTATTATGGTATCATTTATCAAGAACTGAAAGGAGAAGGGAGTGAAGCTGATCACCAGGAATACGGATTACGCGGTCAGGGCGCTTGTGTTCATAGCGGGCAGGAAAGGGGCATTAATCCCTGCAAGCGACCTTGTCAGCCGCCTTAAGATACCGCGGCCTTTTTTAAGGAAGATACTTCAGATACTGAATAGGGAGGGACTGCTTATATCTATCAGGGGGCAGGCAGGCGGATTCAGGCTCGCGGTCAGGCCTCAGAGGATATTTATTACCGACCTGATAAATATATTCCAGGGCCCGTTCAAGTTAAACGAATGCACCCTGAAAAAGCACATTTGTCCTAATACCAAAGAATGTGTTTTAAAAAAGAAAATCGACGCTATCGGCAGGTATGTGGCATCTGAATTAAGATCCATAACCATAGCTTCTTTGGTAAAAGAAGGAGGGCGTAGAGATGCCCAGGAGAAAGATCATAAAGATCGATGAAGGAAAATGTAACGGCTGCGGCCTGTGTGTCCCCAACTGCCCGGAGGGGGCGATGCAGATCATAGACGGAAAGGCGCGCCTCATAAGCGACCTGTTCTGCGATGGGCTGGGTGCCTGTATCGGCCACTGCCCTCAAGGGGCGATAACAATAGAGGAAAGGGAGGCAGAGGAATATGATGAATACAAGGTTATGGCAAATGTGGCAAAACAGGGCGGGAATGTTATCAATGCGCACCTTTTACATCTTAAGGAGCATGATCAGACGGTATATTTTAACCAGGCAGTGGATTATCTTAAGAAGAATAATATAAAGGTGCCTGATTTAAGTAAGCCCTCGCATGCCGCGCGTTCCGGCTGCCCCGGCTCAAAACTAATGGATTTCAGGAAAGAGCGGAATGAAACCGCCTCGCCAGCCACGGCCGGGCATATGGAGCCGCAGCTCAGGCAGTGGCCGATACAGATCACCCTGGTCCCTCCCTTCGCGCCGTATCTGCGGGGAGCGGACTTGCTGATAGCGGCGGATTGCGTGCCGTTTGCCTACGCCGATTTTCATAACGAATTGTTGAAGGGCAAAGTTGTGCTGGTGGGCTGCCCTAAATTAGACGATGTAGAGTCCTACAAGGAAAAATTTGCCCAGATCCTGCAAAACAACGAGATAAAATCCATAACATACGCCCATATGGAGGTGCCCTGTTGTTTCGGGCTGGTAAGCGTTATCCAATCGGTGATTTCCGATTCCGGGAAGAAGGTGCCTTTTAAGGAAGCGATTATAAGCATTCAGGGAGAGAGATTAAAATGATGCTGGAATGCCCGGGCGCGGGCAGGTTCAAACAGCCGGTGCCGGAAATTATAAACTGCCCTTATTGCAAACAGGAGATGGAGATATGGAGCGATGAGGCCAGGGCGATCTGCCCGTCCTGCAAGAAGGAGGTTATGCGTCAGGGGGATACAGCCGGCTGCCTTGACTGGTGCAAGTATGCCAGGGAATGCGTTGGGGATAAGCTTTATGCCAGGTATCTGGAAAACAAATCCATAATGCTTAAAGATAAAATAATAAAGGCCTTAGAGAATTATTTTGGGCAGGATAAGAAGAGGATAAGGCACGCGCGCAAGGTTATGGACTATGCCGAGGAGATACTAAGGAAGGAGCAGGCGGACTGGCATATAGTGATACCTGCCGCGTTGCTGCATGATGTGGGGATAGAGGCGGCAGAGCAAAAATACGGCTCATCGGCAGGCCATTATCAGGAAAGGGAGGGCCCAGCGATCGCGAAGGAGACCTTAAGGCGTATGGGGCTGGAGAAAAAGGACATAGATGAAATATGCCTCATAATAGCCAATCATCATTCACCCGGAAAGGTTAACACGGATAATTTCAGGGTATTGTACGATGCCGACTGGCTGGTCAACCTTAAGGATGAGGTCAAGACAGGGGATAGTGATAAACTGAGAGAGATGATCAACAAGATATTTCTTACGGCCACAGGCAAAAAATTAGCTGAGGAAATATATCTACAAGGAGGAAGGCGATGAGTATGTTCTGCTATCAGTGTGAACAGGCGGCAGGCGGCAAGGGTTGTACGGTATCGGGCGTATGCGGGAAGAAACCGGAGACGGCAGCGCTCCAGGACCTGCTTATATACGCTTTAAAAGGCATATCGGTCTATGGGAATGCCGCCAGAGAGCTGGGCGTAAGAGATGAGGCTACCGACATTTTTATAATTGAAGGCCTGTTCAGCACGGTTACCAACGTGGATTTTGACCCGGAAAGATTACGCGGGCTTTTATTGAGCGCGTACGAGCTGAAGGAGAAGAATAGGCGCCTGTTTCTTAAGGCCTATAAAGATAAGCACGGCGCGGAATTCAGGGGTAAGCTTGCCGCGGAGACCGATTGGGAGCCGGCTGATACGCTGGAAGGGCTCATAGATCAGGGTAAGGAAGTAGGCATAATGTCCGACCCCTCGCTTGATGAAGACATAAGAAGCTTAAAAGAGATCCTTGTTTACGGCCTCAAAGGCATGGCTGCTTACGCGGACCACGTCTATATATTAGGTAAGAAGGATGAGGAAATAATCTCTTTCTTCTATAAGGCGCTGTCCTTTATTACGAGGGATGGCCTGAAAGCGGATGATCTACTGGGCATGATCATGGATTTCGGCAGGGTGAACCTGAAGTGCCTGGAGTTGCTTGACGGCGCGCACGTTGAACGTTTCGGCCATCCCGAACCCACCAAGGTCTCACTGGGCGTGAGGAAGGGGCCGGCGATCCTGGTTTCAGGACATGACCTGCTTGATCTGGAGGAGTTGTTGAAGCAAACAGAGGGCAAAGGCATAAACATATATACCCACGGAGAGATGCTGCCCGCGCACGGCTATCCCGGATTGAAGAAATATAAGCATCTGGCGGGCAACTACGGAGGCGCCTGGCAGGACCAGATAAGGGAGTTTAATGATTTCCCCGGCAGTATCCTTATGACCACCAACTGTATCCAGAGGCCCGGGGATTCTTATAGGGACAGGATATTTACCACGGGCCTGGTTGCCTGGCCGGGTGTCAAGCATATAGAAGGCAAAGGCGGAAAAAAGGATTTCGGCGCGGTCATTGACAAGGCGCTTGAGGCCGGCGGCTTTAAGGATGACAGGGAAGATAAGGAGATACTGGTGGGATTTGCCCGTAACGCAGTTCTTAGCGTTGCCGATAAAGTGATAGATGCGGTCAAGGCAGGCAAGATAAGGCGTTTCTTCCTTATCGGCGGCTGCGACGGGGCAAAGTCAGGCAGGAACTATTATACTGAATTTGCCGAGAAGGCGCCCGGGGACACGGTAATACTTACGCTTGCCTGCGGTAAATACAGGTTTAACAAGCTGGAGTTCGGGGACATCGGCGGCATACCGCGGCTTCTTGACTGCGGCCAGTGCAATGATTCGTATTCCGCCATCCAGATAGCGCTTGCCCTGGCAGGGGCGTTCAAATGCGGAGTTAACGAGCTTCCCTTGTCGCTGGTCTTATCTTGGTATGAGCAGAAGGCGGTGTGCATTCTTCTCACGCTTCTTGCCCTGGGCATCAAGAACATACGATTAGGCCCTTCGCTGCCGGCGTTTGTTTCGCCGAATGTGCTTAAGGTACTGGTAGAAAAGTTTGGTATCAAGCCGATCTCAACCGCGGAGCAGGACCTGGATGCGGCGCTGCAGGGAAAATAATATTGTCATTTTCCTGATTCGGTGATATAAAAGTGTTGGGAAGGAGGCCCTTTATGGAAGAGATCAATATATTAAAGATAGGCGATAAGATCCCTGAGTTCGAGATAGATGTTTACCTGACCGAGAAGAAGGATTTCGCTAAGATCAAATTCACGGACATCTCCAAGAGGGGCAACTGGTTGATACTTTTCTTTTATCCTGCCGATTATACGTTTGTCTGCCCCACCGAACTTGCTGATGTGGCGGAAAAATACGAAGAACTCAGGAAAGAAGGCGCGGAGTTGATTTCCCTGAGCACCGACACTCATTTTGTGCATTACGCCTGGCAGAGATCTGAGGCGCTGCTGGCCGGTATAAGGTACCCCATGGGGGCAGACCCCACTCATATTGTCTCCAAGACCTTCGGGGTCTACGACGAGTCAACCGGACTGGCATTGCGGGGCACATTTATTGTTGATCCCGATAGAAAACTCGTTGCCTCAGAGGTGAATTATTTTCCGGTAGGCAGGAATTCCGATGAATTATTAAGAAAGCTCAGGGCGTTCAAGCATGTCAGGGAGAATCCCGCGCAGGTATGCCCCGCGAGATGGCAGCCGGGAGAGAAAACACTTACACCCGGTAAAGAGATGGTAGGTAAGGTCGCAGACAATCTAAAATAATGGCTGATTTCTCGGTTCTTATCGGCGGAAAGGCAGGGGAGGGCATAAACCAGGCCGCCTCCCTTATCGCGCATCTGCTCAACCGCCTGGGTTGGCGTATATATGTATACCTGGACTATCCCTCACTTATAAGAGGGGGGCATAACTTTGCTATTATCCGGGCGTCTGAGAAAAAGATCGCTGTTCATCGTGATAAGATAGACGTTCTACTCGCCTTAAATCAGGATACGGTGGACCTTCACAAACACCGCCTTAAAGATAACTCACTGATAGTCTATGATTCGGATACGGTTAAGTCAAAAGGCAGCGGCCTGCCTTTAGAAAAGATGATCAAGGAAGAAGGCGGCTCCGCGATAATGCGCAACTCCTGCATTATAGGCGCCTTTTGCAGGGCGGCGGGAATAAAACAGGATATTCTGGAGGAGGTATTTAAGAAACATATTCCCAGAGAGGCCGATTTGAATATCAAGATCGCCTTGCGGGGTTACAACGAAACAGAAGAGTCGCTTGCCCTGCCGGCGATATCTCAGGCGCCTTTTTCTCTATTTACAGGTAATGAAGCGATCGGTTTAGGCCTTATTAAGGCAGGGCTTAAGTCATACATTGCCTATCCTATGACACCTTCTTCCGGCGTCCTGCATTTTCTCGCCGGGCTTTCAAAGGAGTTTTCCTTAAAGGTGGTTCATCCGGAAAGCGAGATTTCCGTGATATTAATGGCGCTGGGTTTCGCCTATTGCGGAGAGAAGGCCGCCGTAGGCACTTCAGGCGGCGGCTTCTGCCTGATGAATGAAGGGTTGAGTTTGGCGGGTATGGCAGAGCTGCCCGTAGTTATTGTCATGGGGCAGCGGCCAGGCCCTTCCACAGGGGTCCCCACATATACGGCGCAGGCAGACCTGAATTTTGTTCTAAACGCCGGTCACGGAGAGTTTGTGAGGCTTGTAACAGCCCCCGGAGACGCGGAAGAGGCCTGTTACTGGTCAGCGGTCGCGTTAAACATCGCCTGGAAATACCAGATACCGTGTTTTGTCCTGACCGATAAGACATTAAACGAGGCAACATTCAGCTTTGAGGCATCCGCCGTAGACAGCGTAAAAGAGGAACCGCCGCTCTTATGGGATAAAGACGGTGATTATAAAAGATACCTGAATACGGAAACAGGGGTTTCTCCCCTGGCATTTGTCCCGCGTAAAGGCGCGGTTATAAAGGCCAGCAGTTATGAGCACGATGACTACGGTATAACCACTGAAGATCCCGCGACGATCACCTCTTCTTACGATAAGCGCCTGCGCAAGGAGAAATACCTGGCGCAGGATTTGGAGAAATATAGAGCGGTAAAGGCGTACGGTAATCCTTCTGCTGAATGCGCGGTTGTCTGCTGGGGCTCTAATAAAGGTGTATGCGTTGAGGCAGCGGAAAAGTTGGGGCTTAAGGTGATACAGCCGCTTGTGCTTTCACCGTTCCCCTTAAAGCAGTTCAGTGAAGCGCTCAAAGGCGCCAAAAAGGTAATCTGCGTGGAAAATAACGCCACAGGAATGCTCGCGGGCCTTATGTCAGCGCGCGGCCTGAAGGTTGACAAAATGATACTGAAATACGATGGAAGGCCGTTTTCTTTGGATGAGTTAGAATCCAGATTAGGCGAGGCGATGAGATGAGCCAGAATGACTTAGGCACTTACGCCGTAAATACCTGGTGTCCGGGCTGCGGAAACTTCGCCATCCTTAATGCTGTCAAGGCCATACTTGATGAGTTGAGGAATGAGGGTTTCCCTCTGGAGAAGGTTGTCCTGGTTTCCGGCATAGGATGCCACGCTAAGATAGTTGATTATATCAACGTCAACAGTTTTTATTCCATACACGGCAGGGTTGTGCCGGTAGCCATCGGCATAAAGCTGGCGAACCCTGATTTAAAGGTAATCGGCTTCGCCGGAGACGGAGACGCTTACGGGGAGGGCTTGGAGCATCTCATATTTGCCGCTAAACGCAATATAGACATAACAATGATCATACACAACAACCGGGTATACGGGCTTACAACCGGCCAATATACACCTACTTCGCCGTTGGGTTTCAGGGGCCGCTCCACGCCGTTCGGCACCAGGGAGTTGCCCATAAATCCCCTCGAACTTATGCTTTCAAGCGGCGCCACCTTCCTTGCCAGGGGTTATTCCCACGGCATAGAGCTTCTTAAGGGTATTTTTAAGGAGGCGTTGGCGCACAAGGGATTTTCCCTGGTAGACGTATTGCAGGTATGCGTTACCTTCTACAATATGTATCAGTATTATACCAGGCACGCGTATGAACTAAAAGACCATGACCCGCGTAACTATGACGGCGCCCTGCAAAAAATAAGGGAGTGGGATTATAACAAAGAGGCGCCGATCGCCCTGGGGACATTTTATAAGAAGGAAGCCGCGACATTTGAAGAGCCGTTTCGGGATTACGGCGCGCAAGTAGATAGAGGATCCAAGATCAGGCAATTACTGGAAAAGAATATATAGGAGGACAGGGTATGCCGGCAGTAAAGATAGCGCCAGATATTTATTGGGTAGGAGCGATCGACTGGAATCTGCGCTTTTGCGGTTCCTACACTACGCCGCGCGGCACAACGTATAACTCCTATCTTATTATAGACGATAAGATCGCGCTTGTGGACGCGGTGAAGAATGGTTTTGAGCATATTATGCTGGAGAGGATAAGGGAGATCGTTGACCCGGCGAAGATCGACTATATCATCTGCCAGCATTCAGAGCGCGACCATGCCGGATGCCTGCCGGAACTTAAAAAATACGCCGTAAACGCGAAGATCATCGCCACTAAGGCGGGCAAGGACGGCCTGCTGTCGCACTTCGGTACTGACTGGAATGCCGAGGCCGTAAAGACAGGCGATACATTAAAACTGGGCAAAAGGACGCTTGAGTTTATTGAAGCCGCCATGCTTCACTGGCCGGACAATATGTTTACGTATGTAAAAGAAGAAGAGATGTTGTTCACCAACGACGCCTTTGGCCAGCATATAGCGACCCATCAGCGTTTTGACGACGAATTAGGAGATGTGGTCATGCGCGAGGCGGCCAGGTACTTCGCGGTAATAGTAAGCATGTATTCCAATCTGGCGCAGGATAAACTCAAAGAGCTGGAAAAGATGAAGCTCAACTTGAAAATGATAGCCCCTGCCCACGGCTTGATCTGGCGCGGCCCCGGAAAGATAATTGACGCCTACAAGCGCTGGAGCAGCGGAGAGGCGGAGCCAAAGGTCACGATCGTCTTTGATACGATGTGGCAGAGCACGGATAAGATGGCGCAGGAGATCGCGCGGGGCATTGAGCAGGAGGGCGTGGATGTTACGGTGTTTAACCTGCGCTCCAGCGACTGGAGCGAGATAATGGCGGATATAATGGAGTCCCGGATAATAGCCATCGGCTCACCCGTCTTAAATATGGGGATGTATCCCACGGTCGGCGGCTTTATGACCTTTCTTAAAGGGATAAGGCCGGTAAACAAAAAGGCCGCATCTTTCGGAAGCTACGGCTGGGGAAAAGGGGCTGTAAAGGCCATAAATGAAGAATTGACAAAGATGAACATAGAGGTGCTGGACAGTATTGAGATAAGATACGTCCCCACGCCCGGGCAGCTATCAGAGTGTTTTGAGTTCGGCAGAAAGATAGCCGGATATACCCGCGGTTAAGCGCGGCACTTTGCGCTTTACAAAAGAAGCGTTATATTTTATAGTAAATATCCGGAAGACAGTTATGACAGATAATAGAGAAGCAGAGTTGTTGCGGGTTAAGAAATGCCGGCCCTGTGAAGCAGGAGGCCTTGCTATGCCTGAAGAACAGGCAAGGGGGTACGCGTCCGCGCTGCAGGACTGGGAGCTGGAAGAGGCGGTAAAAATAAAGAAGGAATTTAAATTCAAGGATTTCAAAGAGTCAATGAGTTTTGTAAATAAGGTCGCGGAACTGGCGGAAAACGAAGGGCACCATCCCAATATATTCATTTCCTATAACAAAGTCAGGATTACCCTGTCTACCCATGCCGTAAAGGGTTTATCCGAGAACGATTTTATCATGGCAGCTAAGATAGACGCTGTCATTTAGATCCGGGAGGAGGGGCCGATGGTACCGAGCGAGGCATTGGAATTGGCGTTGTCCAAGGAAATAGAGGCAATGGAGTTTTATGAACGGCTGGGAGTCGAGCACCCGGTAATAAAGGATATCTGCGTTTTTTTAAGCAACGAAGAATATAGGCACAAGGAGTTGCTTGAGAAGAAGATCCGGGAAATGGAAAAATAGCAACGGCATTATAGGAGGGAGAGGCCATGCAGAAGTATCGTTGTACCGTATGCGGTTATATATACGATCCGGCGGCGGGAGACCCGGCCAACGGCGTCAACCCGGGGACCGCCTTTGAAGACCTGCCAGCCGATTGGGTTTGCCCTGAGTGCGGCGTAGGCAAAGACCTGTTTGAGAAGGTGCAGGGATAGATTATAAGGGGGGTGAGATTGAGATGATGGCGATTATCAGATGGATGATCAGGCCCGTTACACATTGTAAAGAGGGCTGTAGTATCATGTCCTGGGCAAGACGCAAAACTGCCCGCCAGTCATCAGCATAAAGGTGTTGTCATGAAAAGATTGAACGAGAACATAGCGCATTTTTTGCGAAGCCAGAATTTTGTCATAGTTTCTACAGTCGGCAGGGACGGCACGCCCCATAATTCCTGCAAGGGCATAGTGAAGATAGACGGCAGCGGCCGTATTTATCTGCTGGACCTGTACAAAGAGAGGACATACGAAAACCTCAGGCATAACAGGCGTATGTCTATTACCGCTGTGGATGAGCATAAGTTCGCCGGCTTCTGCCTTAAGGGCGTGGCTAAGGTAATAAGAGAGGACCGGCTCCAGCCCCACATCATCAGGGAGTGGGAGGCCAAGATCACCCAACGGATAACGCACAGGGTGTTGAAGAATATCAGCGGGCAAAAAGGACATCCCAGGCATCCCGAAGTCGCCTTGCCTACTCCCGAATATATGATTGTCATGGATGTAAAGGAGATCGTGAATCTTACGCCCCATCATATAAAACAGCAGGGCTAGAGAGGAGAGGAATGTTCAGCGCGGCAGAGATAGCGGAGCTGGGGATCCAGATAGAGGAGAACGGGAGAGATTTCTACAATACATTGTTTGAGCGGTCGCCTGACGCTGAGGCGAAGGGGATATTTAAGTATCTCGCTGAGGCGGAAGAAAAACACATAAAGACATTTGAGCAGATACTGCGGGCGGCGCATCAATACGAGCCCAGGGAGGCATATCCGCAGGAGTATTTCGCCTATATGAACGCGATAGCGGCAAAATATGTGTTTACGCGAAGGGGCAAAGGCGCGGAGATCGCCGGAAAGATAAAAACCGACAAAGAGGCGGTTGATATGGGCATAGGGCTTGAAAAAGAATCCATCGTCTTCTACGAAGGCATGAAGACGGGTGTAGAAAAAAGGGAGCAGGGCTTAATTGATGGATTGATCAAGCAGGAGCGGGGGCATTTGAATAAATTGACAGAATTAAGAAAGAAGTTGTAGGAGGTTTATCATGCCAAGCAAGGTTATGATATATAGCACGCCGACGTGCCCATACTGCACGCGCGCCAAACAGTTCCTCAAGGACAGGAACATTGAGTTTGAGGATATTGATGTATCGCGGGACCAGGCGATGGCGGAGGAGATGGTCAGCAAGTCGGGACAGATGGGTGTCCCGGTATTGGATATAGACGGCGAGATCATAGTGGGGTTTGATAAAGAAAGGATAAGCCGGGCATTAGGGTTATGATACATGATCTGATCATAATAGGCGCGGGACCCGCGGGCATAACGGCAAGCGTATACGCGGCGCGCAAAGGGATGGACCTTCTGGTAGTCAGCGAAGACATGGGCGGCCAGGCCGCTTTAAGCGGTGATATAGAGAATTATACGGGGTATCAATTTATTACCGGGCCGGAACTTGCGGCAAAGTTTGAAGAGCATATGCGCAAGTTCAATATAACATTGAAAGAGGGCGAGAAGATAACCGGCCTCAAGAGTGAGCGCGGTTCCATATATGTCGGCAGCAGCAAAGGGACATACGAAGCAAGGACTGTAATAATCGCCTCCGGAAAGCGGTCAAGAGAGCTTGATGTGCCCGGAGAGAAGGAATTCAAGAACAAGGGGCTTACTTATTGCGCTACCTGCGACGCGCCTCTGTTTCACAAAAAGGACGTAGCCGTTATCGGCGGCGGCAATTCCGCCCTTGACGCGGCTTTACAGCTGATGAACATCGCCAACCACGTTTATCTTGTCAATATAGGCGCGCAGTTAGACGGAGACGCCATAATGCGTGAAAAGGTTGAGCGGAACAAAAAGGTTTCATTGCTTAATAATAGCAGGGTCAGCGCTGTTTTCGGGGACAAGATGGTAAGCGGGATCAAGGTACATAGCGATGGCGGCGAGAAAACCATTGACGTGCAGGGTGTTTTCGTGGAAATAGGGCTTATACCCAATTCCGAATTCGCCAAAGACATAGATAAAAACGAAAAAGGCGAAATAAAGGTTGATTGCTATAACAGGACTAATGTCCCGGCTGTATTCGCCGCCGGAGACGTTACAGATGTGCCGGAAAAACAGATCATCATTGCCGCGGGCGAGGGCTCCAAGGCGGCGTTGAGCGTATTCAGGTATCTGGCGCAGCAGAAATGAAGCCGTCTAAGATAACGCTTATTTTTGCTTCTTTTATCTTTATCTCTGCCTCTTTTATGAGGCAGGTTATGAATTTCTTATTAGATATTATAGGGTATCCCGGGATAGCGGCCCTGCTTTGGGTCCTTTTTATTATATTGGCAGCCCTGTCTTTCAGGACGGTTATCAAAGGCCCGAGGTTATTGTTGCTTCCGATTCTTTTATCGGCGCTTATCTACATTTCACAGATGCATATAATTGAAGAGCGCCTGCATATTATGAAATACGGCGTTTTAGGATGGCTTGCCTTAAGGGATACAATAGGAAACAAGCGTGTTCTTGCCTCTGTTGTATTCTCATTTTTTTTCTGCCTGTTGGTTTCATCTATAGATGAAACGTTTCAGTACTTTCTGCCCTACAGAGTAGGGGAGGTCCGCGACGTGGGGCTGGCCGCCCTGGGCAGCGCTTTCGGTATAGGCGTTTATCTGGTCAATCTCTATAACCGCTTAAAATAAAAGAAGTTAAGCTTCTGCTAAACAGGGATGGCGCGCAGAATTCGTTGTCCCTATTTTATTGACATTATTGGCATATTGATATAAAATAATATCCTTATGAAAGCGCGTGCTTTGGTTACGGGAGGGGCGGGTTTTATCGGCAGCCATCTGGCAGAGCGCCTGTTGGCAGACGGCCATCAAGTGGTTGTCCTGGATAATTTATCCAACGGCAGGATAGAGAACCTCAACCACCTTAAAGGCAACAAGAATCTGCTTTTTCAGCGGGCAGACGTGTCTGATTTCTCTGAGATCAAGCCGTTCTTTGAGGGGGTTGACTGGGTATTCCATCTGGCGGCATTAGCCGATATAGTGCCCTCGGTCCAGGAGCCGCTTAAATACCATAGGGCCAACGTGGACGGCACAGTCAATGTTTTAGAAGCGGCGCGCCTGAACGGCGCCAGGCGCTTTGTCTACGCCGCCTCTTCTTCCTGTTACGGCATACCCGATAAATTTCCCACTTCCGAGACAGCGGCGATAAGGCCGATGTACCCTTACGCCCTTACAAAATATATCGGCGAACAGTACCTGTCGCATTGGGTTAAGCTTTATAAGCTGCCCGCGGTATCGCTTCGGCTGTTTAATGTTTACGGGCCGCGCTCAAGGACATCCGGCGCCTACGGCGCTGTCTTTGGGGTATTTCTGGCGCAGAAACTGGCAGGTAAGCCCTTTACGATAGTAGGTGACGGCAGTCAGGCCAGGGATTTTATTTTTGTCACAGATGTGGCTGATGCCTTCGTAAAGGCGGCTTCGTCCGGCATAGAAGGAGAAATCTTTAATGTCGGCTCAGGCAGCCCGCAGAGCGTTAACCATCTGGTAAAACTTATGGGAGGGGAAGCGGTTTATGTCCCAAAGCGCCCGGGCGAGCCGGACCGCACGCACGCGGATATTCTAAAGATCAAGAAAATGTTAAGATGGCAGGCCTCTGTTTCCTTTGAAGAGGGGGTAAAGATGATGTTGAATAAGATCGACTATTGGAAGCAGGCGCCTGTGTGGACTCCGGAGAAGATCGAGGAGGCCACGAAGGACTGGTTCAGATACCTTTCCAGGTGAAGAATATGTTA
Organism: Candidatus Omnitrophota bacterium; assembly: GCA_028707125.1. Taxonomy (NCBI): domain Bacteria; kingdom Pseudomonadati; phylum Candidatus Omnitrophota; species Candidatus Omnitrophota bacterium. Next base: position 270,930 of record JAQTUX010000002.1, on the reverse strand, counting down.
AGAGACGCGCACAATAAAATCAAGACGATAGATGAGCTTGCCGCGATCCTGGCGTCATTGAGGAAAAAGGGCAGGAAGGTAGTGCATTGCCACGGTGTGTTTGACCTGCTGCACCCAGGGCACATAAAGCATTTTGAGGCCGCCAGTAAAAAGGGCGATATATTGGTGGTTACCCTGACTAAGGACGAGTATGTGAACCGGGGCCCGGGCAGGCCGGTATTTAATCAGAACCTGCGCGCGGAGAGCATCGCCGCGATAGAGTGCGTTGATTTTGTGGCTGTCAATGAATGGCCTACAGCGGTAGAAACCATAAAAAGATTAAAGCCGCGCTTTTACGTTAAGGGCAGTGACTACGCCATGAGGCAGGATGACGTAACGGGAAAGATCCTTGAGGAAGAGGAGGCGGTCAAGGCCGTAGGCGGCGTTATCCATTTTACCGACGAGATAACATTCAGCTCATCGTCGCTTATAAACGCCTATCTTGCCCCCCATCCGGAGGAGTCAAAGGAGTTCTTTTCCAGGTTCAAAAAGCGCTATAGCGCGCAGGGCTTGATAAAGGCGCTTAAGGATGTAGAAAAGGTAAAGGTCCTGGTCATAGGCGATATTATCATAGATGAATACCATTATTGCATCGGCATGGCAAAGACGCAGAAGGACAACATAATCGCGGCCAGGTTTCTAAACGAAGATATCTTTGCCGGAGGGGTACTGGCGGCATCCAATCATCTGGCGGGGTTCTGCAGGCAGGCCTCGCTTCTCAGCTGCGCGGGAACGAAGAATGATTACCGGGATTTTATTGCCGGGCATTTAAAACCAAACATCAAGCCGAACATTTATAATTGCCGGGACGCGCATACGATAGTCAAACGCAGGTTTGTTGACCCGAATTTTTTGACTAAGTTGTTTGAGATATGCTATCTTGACGGAACCCCGCGCCTTTCCAAAGATATTGAGAAGAAAATAGTCGGCTACCTTAATGCCAATCTTAGGAAATTTGATATGGTAATAGCCACGGATTTCGGCCACGGGCTGATCACTCCGGCTATAGTTGATGTTCTTTCCAGGAAGGCAAAGTTTCTCGCGGTCAATGTCCAGACCAACAGCTCCAACATAGGGTTTAACCTGATCACGAAATTTCCCAGGGCCGACTATGTGTGCATAGACGAGCCGGAGATACGCCTGGCTTTCCAGGACAGGTTTTCCAACCTGGAAAAGATCATTATAGATATGAGCAGGCGGCTAAGCTGCGGCAAGATAATCATTACCAGGGGACACAAGGGTTCTCTGGCTTATTCTAAGAAAGACGGCTTTACGGAGATCCCCGTATTTTCCAAGGAAGTAGTGGACAGGATCGGCGCGGGCGACGCCTATTTTTCCATAACCGCGCCCTGCGTCTTTAATAATATGCCGATAGAGGCCGTCGGCTTTATAGGCAACGCCGTCGGAGCGATGAAGGTGATGATCGTGGGTAATAAGGCCTCGGTTGAGCCGGCGCCGTTGTTCAAGTATATAACCACATTATTGAAATGAGACCCCGCACTTACGTGTGTAGAGGAAAACTATGAGATACTTTGAAGACCTAAATGAAACTCTTGGTAAGACAGAGGTAAAAGATAGAAAGGGAAAGGCGCTTCCTTTTATCAGGGCCGTAGATAAGATAGTCGGCGTAATCATCAAGCAGGGCAAAAAGGGCAACAATGTCATCCTGATAGGCAACGGAGGCAGCGCCTCTATTGCAAGCCACATATCCACGGATTTTCTTAAGAACTGCCGCGTACCCGCGGTGGCCTTTAACGATACCTCGCTTATCACCTGTCTTAGCAATGATCTGGGATATGAGCATGTCTTTCAGGTGCCCGTTAAGATGCTTGCCAAAAGAGGCGATATCCTGTTCTCTATAAGCAGTTCAGGCAGGTCCAAAAATATACTGAACGCCACGGCAGAGGCAAAAAAGCGCGGTTGTTTTATAGCCACGCTCTCAGGTTTTGATAAAAATAATCCATTGAGGAAGATGGGGGAGATAAATTTCTATGTCCCCTCACGCTCTTACGGATTCGTAGAGATCAGCCATCTGGCGATCTGCCATCTTATAGCCGATAATATACAAGATCATGGACACATACCGCATAGACAGCCATAAGCTTGCCTTCCATCCTGAAAGGGTGGCGGACTGGCTTAACGGCAGGGATATTTATCCTATTTACGTTGAAATAGCGCCCTGCGGAAGCTGCAACCACCGTTGTATGTTCTGCGCCCTTGATTATCTGGGATATAAGCCCGTCTTTTTAGAGACATCCGCGCTTAAGAAGTTCTTAACGGATATATCCAGGAGAGGGGTTAAGAGTATAATGTTTGCCGGCGAGGGAGAGCCGTTGCTGCATAAGGATATCGCGGAATTAATAGCGCACGCGAAGGCCGGCGGCCTGGATATATCGATCACCTCTAACGGCGTTTTGTTGTCTAAAGATATCGCGCTGAAGATACTTCCTCACCTCAGCTGGTTCAGGATAAGCCTTAACGCGGGGACAAGGAAGACATACGCCGCTATTCACGGGACAAAACCGGAGGATTTTGACAGGGTCATTGATAACATCAAAGAGGCGGCCGGAGAGAAAGAATCCAGGGGGCACAGGTGCACGCTGGGGGTCCAATTCCTTCTTTTGAATGAGAACTATGATGAAGTCACAACGCTGGCCGGCATCCTGAAAGAAATAGGGGCGGATTATTTGACAATAAAACCTTATTCCCAGCATCCCTCGAGCATCAACCGCCTTAAGACAGACCTGGATTATGGAAAGCTCTTATTCCTGGAAAACGAACTTAAGAAATACGTTGATGATGATTTCAGGGTTATATTCAGGAAAAGGACCATGCTTAAGATCGACCAGGAGAAGACATATCGTAAGTGCTACGGGCTTCCGTTCTGGGCCTACCTTTCTTCAAAAGGCGACCTTTATGCCTGCAGCGCCTTTTTAGGCGACGAGCGTTTTCGCTACGGCAATATTTACAAAGAAGGCTTTGAGGATATCTGGAAGGGCGAAAAGAGAAAAAAGGTAAAGGAAATGATGGATAAAAAGTGGCGTATTGAGGATTGCCGCGAGGTCTGCCGCCTGGATGAGATAAACAGGTACCTTTGGGACCTGAAAAACCCTCCGGAGCACGTAAATTTCATATAGAGATGAAGAATCCGCTGGTCGGCCCCGCCGTCCTTAAAAATCTATATTATTACCTGGTAAAGATAAGGCGGTTTGAAGAGAAGGTGATCGAGCTTTATCCCGGGCAGGAGATCCGCTGCCCGGTCCATCTGTGCATCGGGCAGGAGGCTATCGCGGTGGGCTTCTGCGCCAACCTGAGGAAGGATGATTATATTTTCAGCAATCATCGCAATCACGGCCATTTAATTGCCAAGGGTATGCAGCTTGATTCCATGTTCGCGGAGCTTTACGGAAGAAGCGCCGGTTGTTCTGAGGGCAAGGGCGGCTCCATGCATATGGTGTCAACGGAGCATGGGATAATGGGCACCTCCGCTATAGTGGCGGGAGGCATACCCATAGCCGCGGGCGCGGCGTTGTCTTCAAAGATGAAAAAAGACAAAAGGGTCACCACGGTATTTTTCGGGGACGGCGCGGTGGACGAAGGCGTATTTTATGAGACGCTGAATTTTTCCGCGTTAAAGAAACTGCCGGTGGTTTTTGTATGTGAAAATAATTCTTACGCCACGAATTCTCCTCAGAGAGACCGGCAGGCAAATATAGACATTTATAAAATAGCCGATTTCTTTCACGTACCCGGTAAATGCATAGACGGCAACGATGTCCTGGAGGTTTATAAAACAGCGAAGGAGTGTATCGGCAGGGCCAGGGACGGCCGGGGGCCTTCTTTGATCGAGGCGCGGACTTACAGATGGAAGACGCACGTGGGGCCGGAAACGGATATTGAAAAAGGGCTAAGGGACGCGGAGGAAGTTGAGGAGTGGTTTAAGAAATGCCCTTTGAAGAAATTCCGGCAGCATGTTTTGAAAAACGGCCTGGTTAAAGAGAAGGAACTGGCAGGGCTGGAAAAGAAGGCGGATAAAGAGATCTCCGAGGCGCTTGATTTCGCCCTGGGCAGTCCGTATCCCGAAGAAAAGGAATTATATAAGGGGGTATACTAAGCATGTCGTGGGATAAGGCGCCGATAGACCTGTCCACCATAAAGACCTTGAATGACGATAGCGGCCGGTCAAAAGGGAGAATGGCCACCTATAGAGAGGCGATACGTGAGGCATTATATCTGGCGTTAAAAGAGGATAAGCGCGCCTTCATTTTTGGGGAAGGGGTGGATGATGCCGGAGGCGTATTCGGCACAACTCTCGATCTTCATAAAGAGTTTGGGAGGGAACGGGTTTTTGACACGCCTCTATGCGAAAATACCTTGACGGGGATCGCTATCGGTTCTTCACTGGGCGGTTTAAGGCCGGTCCTGGTCCACATGCGCACCGATTTTATGCTCCTGACCATGGATCAGCTTATTAACCACGCGGCAAAATGGAAATATATGTTTGGGGGAAAGGTCAGCGTACCCATGGTTGTAAGGGCGATAATAGGGGGCGGCTGGGGCTCGGCAGCCCAGCACTCTCAGCCGATCCAGGCGTTATTTACCCATGTCCCCGGCTTAAAGGTTGTTATGCCTTCCTGCGCCTATGACGCCAAGGGACTGCTTTTATCCAGCATAGCCGGTGATTCGCCCGTGATATTTATCGAGCACCGCTGGCTTTACGACCATAAGGAGGCGGTGCCTAAGGAGGCTTATTTTGTGCCTCTGGGTAAAGCTGTGTTAAGGAGAGAGGGCAGGGACCTGACCGTCATCGCCGATTCGTTCATGGTAACGCTGGCTCAGGAAGCGGCTATGAGGTTGGGAAAAGACGGCATAGACATAGAAGTGCTGGACCTGCGCACAGTAAGGCCGTTGGATCATGATCTGATCCTCGCCTCCGTTAAGAAGACGGGAAGGGCGCTGGTGCTGGATTTCGGTTATAAGTTCGGCGGCATAAGCTCCGAGATATCTTCCTTCTTGATGGAGTCGGCATTTAAATATTTAAAGTCCCCTGTCCGGCGCCTTACGCTGCCGGATACTCCGACCCCCTGCAGCCCCGCCCTGGAAAAGGCCTATTATCCCGATACAGACAGGGTCGTCCTTGAGGCCAAGAAACTCTTAAGAGCGGATTAATATTATGGAAGGTAATAAATTGTTCTTAAGTATCATAATGCCGGCGCTTAATGAAGAGAAAAACATTTCTTTAGCGCTTGACAACACCCTTTCTGCCTTTAAGGCCTCCGGTATTGACGGAGAGATAGTGGTAATTAATGACGGCAGCAGCGACGCGACGCCCGAGATCGTTCAACGCAAAATAAGCGAACACGCCGGAAATATCCGGATCATTAACCACTCCGCGCCTAAAGGCATAGGCGTTTCTTTCTGGGATGGGGTCAGGGAGGCGCGGGGCAACGCGGTATGCATGCTGCCGGGGGACAATGAGAACGACCCCTGGGAGATCATGCGCTACGCGATGCTTCTTGAACATGTGGATATAGTGATCCCCTTTAATTATAATAAATGGGTGCGCTCCGTATTGAGGAACGCCTTGTCATTTATCTACAGATTTATTATCAATACGACTTTCGGGGTTACGTTGAATTATACCAACGGAACGGTGTTATACAGAAAATCCATATTGTCCGGCTTGAAGCACCAGAGCAGCGGGTTTTTCTTCCAGACCGATATGTTGATACGGCTGGTCACGAAGGGCTACCTTTTTGCCGAGGTCCCTTACCGGCTGGGGATGAGGCATTCCGGCTCTTCCAAGGCGGTCTCTTTTCCCAGCCTGTTCCGGGTAATAAAAGGGTATCTAAGATTAGTCAGGGATATTTATTTCAGTTCCGAAACAAAATTAGACAGGCGAAGGTTCAGCGATGACTCATTATCGGCAAGGCGGATCAATGGATGATCTGGTCCTGGACGGCCATAAGCTTAACTGGCATAAAGAAAGGGTGGAGAGCTGGCTGCGCGGGGAAAGGATCGCGCCCATTACGGTGGACTGCGCCTTGACCAGAAGGTGCACTTATAGATGTGTCTATTGTTACGGCCGGCTGCAGGAAAATGACGAGAAAAAGATGACGCGCGAGGTCATATTCCGTTTCCTGGATGATGCCGCCGAGATCGGGGTAAAGGCGGTAAGCTTTGTCAGTGACGGAGAAAGTACCTGCTCTCCTCATTTATATGACGCTATTTTAAAGGGTAAAGGTAACGGCCTGGATATGGCGCTGGGCACGAACGGATTTTTGTTAAAGGACGAGCGCCTGGAGGAGATACTGCCCTGCCTGACGTATCTTCGGTTCAATATCTCAGCGGCCACCCCCTCCGCTTACGCCCGCATAATGGGCTGCAAGGAAGAATGCTTCAACAAGGTTTATAACACCATAAAGAAATGCGTTGAGATCAAGAAAAAGAGCGGACTTGAAGTCACTCTGGGGTTGCAGATGGTTTTATTGCCCCAGTTTTCCGAACAGATCATTCCTTTCGCGAAACTGGGAAAGGAATCAGGGGTGGATTACGCGGTCATCAAGCACTGCAGCGATGACGAGGATGGTAATTTAAAGGTTGATTATCCCGCCTACTTTGGCCTGGTAGATATCTTAAAAGAGGCGGAGGGTTATTCTGACAGGGATTATCTGGTCAAGGTAAAGTGGTCCAAGGTCTTAAGCGGCGGAAAACGCGGCTACGGGCGCTGCTATGGGCCGCCTTTTATCGTGCAGCTGTCCGGCTCCGGCCTGGTAGCACCCTGCGGTATGCTGTTCAACGAAAAGTATAAAAGATTCCATATCGGCAACATAGCGGATACGTCTTTTAAGGAGATCTGGCAGGGCAAGCGTTATTGGGAAGTGATGGATCTGCTGGCTTCGGAAAAATTCGACCCTCGGACAATGTGCGGGACGCTGTGCCTTCAGCATAAGGTAAATGAATTTTTATGGGATCTGAAAAACAATAATGCCTCGCTTGAGGAGCTAAAGGGCGCGGCGCCGATGCACATCAATTTTATTTAATATTATGCCGAAAGGCCGGAACATAACTATCGCGGTCAAATGCGCGCCTGAACGCCGCATACTCTCCGCTGCACAAAAGGCCGGCATAAAGGCCGTGGAGCTGTATCTCTCTTCAGAGATACTCAAGGGTTTTAATAAAATAGCGCGATTATGCGGGGATTTTTCTTTCAGGTATGCCATCCACGCCCCCAGTAATGAATACGATCCGCGTAGATTGGCCGGCCTGGCAAAAGAGATAGGCGCCGGGATCGTTGTTTTTCATAATATTTACTGGGAAGATGAATGGCAGGACATCGCCGCTATATTTAGGGCTGTCAAGGTCAGGCCTTGCATTGAGAATACTTACAGCGTGCATGAGCCGCTTAAATTTATGAGGAGGTACGGCTGCGGCAGGTGCCTGGACCTTGAGCACCTGGAGATGGAGTGCGCCGGCATATATGAGGAAGAGTTCATCAAGGTGATAAAACAGGCCTCTCATATACATATGACCGGTTACGTCGGCGGTTCGGCGCTATGGCATACGCACATTCATCAGTCGCCGGAACACAGCCGGTATTTGTTGGGGCTCTTGAACAGGGCCGGCTACCGGGGGATGGTGGTCTCTGAAGCCAGGGCATCGCTTCAGACCTATGAAGAATTTAAAAAATTGAAGGACTTCTGCTCCGGTTTATGAGCGTATTGTTTTACGGCCTGGGGTTTTTTCTCGCAGCGTTCCTATTTCATATTCTTATATGGAGGGCACGCCCGCCTAAGAATCATGCCGCGGCCCTGTTGTATATATTCGCCGTTGTTTTCGCTTTCAGCATACTTTTATTTAAGGCCAACCCCGGTGCCGCCTTATCCGGCATAGCCGTGCCTCAGGGTATCTACCAATACCTGCGCTACTGCCTGTTGTTTATATCATTGTCCTGCGCCTATATAGCAAGCTATCCGGCGATAGAAGCGGAAAGCCCTTCAATCGCTATGATATTGAGCGTTGCCGCGGCTCGCCAGCAGGGGCTGGACATCAATATATTTAAAAATAAGATTAATAACGATACGCTGATCAAGCCAAGGATAGAAGACCTTCTCAGGGCCAAACTTATTTATCTGGAAGGCAATAAATATAAGCTTAGCTCAGCGGGGTTAACTGTCGCCCGTCTGTTCACGTTCTTTCGCGGTATTCTGGGGCTAAAAGGCATGGGAGGGTAAGGCCATTGGAACACGCGCGTGCTTTCGCGTCGGTATTCGCCTTCGCGGCCGGCGCCTTTCTTCAGGTATTATCCTGCCGTAGCCAAAAGGGAGACGGGCTTCTCAGGTCTGTTTTTACCGGTTTTGGCACGGGGGCATTCGTCCTGTTCTTGTTTGAGACAGGGTATATTTGCCGTTCATCCGGGGCCGTGATAGATACCTTTGGCCGTCTCGCGGCAAACGCGATCATTTACCTGGCTTTCTGGAATACCTATTTTCATTTTCTGAATATGGGCGAGACCGCCCGCAGGATACGCATATTAAGAGAGCTGTATTCCGCTCCCGGCGGGCTGACCCTGGATGAGATAATCAGCCGCTATAATGCCGAAGAGATCATAGGCAGGCGGCTTTCACGGCTGGTAAGCTCCGGACAGATAGCGCTGAAGAACGGTAAATATTACATCGGTTCTCCGTTTATGCTGTTCGCGGCAAATGGCATAATGTTACTAAAGACAATACTTTTTGGAAAAATTGATATAGATAAACCTGAAAAAGGAGGGATATAAGATGAAGGCGATAGTTGACGCTGATACCTGTATCGGTTGTTCTTTATGCACCCAGGTATGTTCCGATGTATTCAAGATGGAAGGCGATAAGGCCGTTGCTTATGTTGACCCTGTGCCGTCTTCGGCAGAACAAAGCTGCGGGGAGGCCGCCGATCAGTGCCCTGTAGAGGCTATTAAGATAGAAAAATAGGGGTTTTATTTAGAGAGGGAATATGTGGGCGGCAAGGCGCTGAAGGAGTTAGCGAAGGGCGGCTGCCACATCGTTTATGGTTGATTCAGGGGTTGAAGCGCCCGCGGCGACACCCACGCTTCCGGCGCCTTTAAACCACCCCCGTTTTAAATCCCCGCTTGATCGTATCCAGTAGCTGCGTTTATTAAGCGATTTGGATATTTCGTATAATCTTCTGGTATTGGCGCTGTTTTTTGAACCGATTATAACCATCACGTCGTTTTCAAGCGGCATCTTTTTTATCTCTTCCTGTTTTATGGTCGTAGGCCTGCAGATCGTATTGCAGAATACCAGGTCAGGCACGTATTTTTTTACCCTCTTCAATATTTTGATCGCCTTTTCTATATTCTGAGTAGATTGGACGACAACGGCGGCCTTGTTTACACCTTTTATCCTGCCGGCGGGTATATTATCCGGGTTGTCGATCACTATAGCCCTGTCCTTAAGATGCCCAAGGATGCCGATGACCTCGCTGTGTTTCTTGTCGCCGATAATGATGATCCTGCGGCCCCTGTTCTCCATGTCCAGAGCGGTTTTATGTATCTTTTTGACCATGGGGCAGGTGGCGTCCATGACCTTGAATCCTGCCGCGGCAGCGCTACGGAATATCTTTACCGGCGCGCCGTGCGCGCTGATCAAAAGTATCTTGCCTCCGCCTTTTCCCAGGCGGCCGATCTTTTTGATGCCAGATTTTTTTATCTCCCTGACCACGTCCTCATTATGGACTATGTCGCCGAGCATATAGACCTTGCCTTTTTTTCCGGCTATGCCCAGGGCGATAGCCAGCGCCCTCTTGACGCCGAAACAAAACCCCGCGGATCTGGCGATATTGACCTTCATAGGCAAAGGAGGTTCTTGTAGTAACCCGACAGCGCCTGGATGTATTCCGGCAGCATTCCCGAAGACAGAAGCAGGCCTTCAGCTGTCTTTATAAGACGGCTGGTCTCTTTACGCGTATAATCCAGCGCGCCGCTTTCTTCTATTATCCCGCGTATCTTCAACAGGTCGGATCTGCCCGTTTTTTTCTTTGAGAACGCCTTTCTGATAAACGCCTTGTCTTTCTGGGAGGAGTTGTTGTAGGCGTACCATATAAGCAGCGTCTTCTTCGATTCCTTAAGGTCGGTGAGCGTTGATTTGCCCGTCTGCTTTTCTTCGCCGAACATATCCAGTATGTCATCGTTGATCTGGAAGGCCCTGCCGACGCATATCCCGAAGTCGGACAGTTTTTTTATCCGCGGCTCTTTCGCGCCGGCGAGTATCGCCCCTGCCGACAGCGGGGTAGAGAAGGTATAGCAGGCGGTCTTGTAATCGTATATTTTATAGATGTCGTTTTTGTTTATCTCCTTGATGTCTTTAAGACCTGCCAGTAATTCAATAAATTCCCCCGCCCCTGTGCGGATCGCCGCCTCGATCAACTTCCTCAACGCCTTTTCCTTGCGCCGCGCGTCTTCTTTTATGGAGAGGAACGCGTGTATCGCCGCCGCGTACATTACATCTCCGGCCACGATCGCCAGGTCCGCTCCATTGAATTTTGCCTTGCCCTTTTTCTTCAGGTAGGCGTTGAATACCTCATGCAGCGAGGGCCGGCCTCTTCTTAGGGGGGATTTGTCTATGATGTCGTCGTGGATAAGCAGAAAGTCGTGCAGCAGCTCAATTGATAGCGCGCTTGTATACAGGTTCTTCGTCTGCCTGCCTTTGAAGCCCAGGTAGCCGATGAGGAAAAGGATAGGGCGGATCCTCTTGCCTTTTCTTAAGAAGAAACCCCTTATTGATCGGAACAGAAGTGGGGATGCCCCGCTTAACCCATAGAGCCCGTCTATTTTATCGATAAAGACATGCAGTTCTTTTTCTATCCTGTTTTTTATCCTGTAAATCATGGCAAGTTATGATAACATATATGGTAAAGAGTAGCAAGCAGCGAGTAGAGAGTAGAGGGATTGATGGGGGTAATTGAAAAATACGTCAGGGCTTTGCGTTTGCCGTTCATTACCGCAAGTATCCTTCCGTTTATAGCCGGGTCGCTTATAGACAGAACAGATTTCGGGTTTACTGCTTTCTTGCTGGGGCTGGCCGCGGTAATCTCGACTCATTTAGGCGCCAATCTTATAAATGACTACGCCGATTCAAAGACAGGCACGGACTGGCAGGATATAAGGCCCTACGGATTATTCGGCGGCTCAAAACTCATACAGGAAGGAGTTTTTTCCGAGCGTTTCTACCTTCGGCTGTCGCTTATTTGTTTCTCTTTGGCCTCTATCTGCATTGTCACGCTGGCCGCGCTTCTCGGCAGCGGCCTGGCGGTTATCTTTTATCTGCTTGTGTTATTTCTGGGATTCTCCTATTCCTGCCCGCCATTGCGCCTTTCTTATCGCCGGCTGGGTGAACTTACGGTATTTCTTCTTTTTGGCCCGGCACCTGTTATGGCGGGATATTTCCTTCAGACAGGGGCGTTCCCTGATCTAATGCCTTTCATGCTGTCTTTGCCTTTCGGCTTTCTGACCGCGATGATACTTTTCTCTAACGAAGTTCCGGATTTCCAGGACGATCTGAGATCAGGCAAGCGGACGCTGGTAGGGCTGACAGGAGCGGACAGGGCGTTCCTGCTATACCGCGTGCTCATAGCCGCGGTCTTTCTTTCCATAATAGTCAATATCGCCTTTGGATATCTGAGCGCCTACGCGCTGTTGAGTTTTGCTTTTATACCGGTTTTTCTTAAGGCAGGCGGCATTTTGAAATGTTATTATAACGATAAGAATAAATTAGTTGAATCGTCCAGGATCACTATAATGGCGCATACGTTTCTTAGTATCGCTTTGATCCTGGATCTAATACTATGAGTAGAATACTGATCATCGGAGGCGGGTTCGCGGGCATCAGCGCGTTGCGCGGGCTTTCTAAGCTCAAGGGGCACGCGGACATTATCCTTATAGACAAGAAGGAAGAATTCAATTTCCTGCCTGCCCTGCCCGATATTATCGGAGAACGGATCAGGCCTGAATTCTTAGCCAACCGGCTTGAGGATGTCAGCAGGATATGCGGGTGCAGGTTTATAAACGCAGAGGTAAGAGGCATTGACCTTGGAAAACAGATGGTCTTTACTTCCGGCGGCGATCTTAATTATGATCATCTGCTTATCTCCTCCGGATCAGAGACCAATTTCTACGGCAATGAAGCGGTAAAGAAATACGCGCATAAGCTGGATGATGTCGGCGACGCCGAAAAGATCCTGCAGGGGCTGGCTGGGGGAGGATTTGAGACGTTTATGATCGCGGGAGGCGGATACACCGGAGTTGAGATAGCCGCTAATTTACGCAGATATCTCATCAGGCACAAGAGGCGGGGGAGAATAGTGATCATTGAAAGGGCGGATTCTATTTTGGGGCCCCTTCCTGAATGGATGAAGCGCTATGTTTCTGCCAATTTAAACAAACTTTCCATAGAGGTATTTTTAAATACCGTTGTAGAGAATATAAACGGCGCCAGGGTCTCTTTATCAAGCCGGGGCACCTTTGACAAGGCCATGCTTATTTGGGCGGCAGGCGTAAAGACCGCGGATTTCCTGTCGGGTTCAGGCGTGGATAAAACCCCGCAGGGCCGGCTTAACGTGGACGGGTATTTGAGGGCGGCGCAAAGATGTTTTGCCGTGGGGGACGCGGCGAATTTCTATCATAGGAAGAGCCCTTTAAGGATGGCTGTGCAGTTCGCGGTCGCGCAGGGGGCGCTGGCGGCGGAGAATATCATAAGGAGCGAGAAAGGCCTCGCCTTGAAGCGTTACCTGCCTCTGGATCCGGGCTACATAATACCTATGGCAAATAACCGTTCTTGTGGTAAAATTTTAGGTATAAATACTTCAGGTGTCGTCCCTACGGCTCTGCACTACTTGATGTGCGTATATCGTTCATACGGCATAAGGAATAAATCAGGCATAGTCAGTAGTTTGATAAGAAGGAGGTAGTCATGGGAAGCGGACGGATATTTGATGCTGCTGTGCTGGTTCTCAGGGTAGTGTTGGGCGTGATATTTCTGGCGCACGGAACGCAGAAAGTGTTCGGCGCTTTTGGGGGAGGCGGTATAGAGGCAGTGGCGGCAATGACCGGGCAGCTGAACTTTATGCCGGCGTTATTCTGGGCATGGGTTCTTAGTATCTCTGAAGCAGCGGGCGGCGCCTTTTTGATCCTGGGCATACTGCCGCGGATAAGCGCGGCCGCGATCGCGGTTATAATGCTCGTAGCCATTCTAAAGGTCCACGCCAGCAAGGGATTTTTTATGATGCAGGGCGGCTTTGAATACCAGATGCTTATCCTGGCTGTCTCCATATTTTTGATGATGGCCGGAGCCGGCAGGTTTTCTATTTACAACAAATGGTGACACAGGCAGCGTGATCTACCGAGGAGAGGGGTATGCCTAAGAAGACGGGTTTTGACAACGATAAGTACCTGAGAGAGCAGACGGCGGCTATACTGGAGAGGGTAAAACTTTTTGGCAACAAACTCTATCTTGAATTCGGAGGCAAGATCGTTTTTGATTACCATGCCTCGCGGGTCCTGCCGGGATTTGACCCAAATGTCAAGATGCGGCTTTTGAAAGAATTAAAAAATAAGGCCGATATCCTGTTGTGTATCTATGCCGGGGATATAGAGAGAAGGAAGGTCAGGGCGGATTTCGGGATAACCTATGATGCCGACGCTTTGAAGCTTATCGACGACCTTAAAGATTGGGAAATAGAGGTTTCAGCCGTAGTTATAACCCGTTTTGAAAATCAGCCGGCAGCCAGGATATTCAAGAATAAACTGGAGCGGCGCAATGTAAAGGTCTATACGCATCCTTTTACAAAGGGCTATCCCACGGACATAGATTCCATAGTCAGCGACGAAGGTTACGGGGCGAATGAGTATATTAAAACCAGGCATCCGTTAGTTATCGTCACGGGCCCGGGGCCAGGCAGCGGAAAGCTGGCTACATGCCTTTCTCAGTTATACCACGATTACAAGCGGGGCTATAAAAGCGGGTACGCGAAATTTGAGACCTTCCCCATCTGGGACCTGCCTCTTAAGCATCCCGTAAATGTGGCTTATGAGGCAGCCACGGCGGATATCAAAGATTTCAATCTGATAGATAATTTTCATCTTGAGGCATACAATAAGACGGCCGTAAATTACAATCGCGACATTGAGGTGTTCCCTGTGCTCAAGAGGATACTGGAAAAGATAACAGGGGCCGAGCCGATGTATAAATCCCCCACCGATATGGGCGTCAACTGCGCTGGATCCGGCATTGTGGATGACAGCGCGGTCCAGGAAGCGGCCAAACAAGAGGTCATAAGGAGGTATTTCAGGTATGCCTGCGAGTACGCCATGGGCCTTGCCGACAAGGAGACCGTGGAGAGGGTAGAGGTTATTATGGAGGGCATGGATGTAAAGGCGCAGGACAGGCGGGTAGTTGAGCCGGCGCGCAAGGCGGCTGAAGAGGCCAGGGGCAGGGGCAAAGGCAACGAAGGCATCTTCTGCGGCGCGGCCATAGAAATGAGCGATGGTTCTATTGTCACAGGCAAGAATTCCGCGCTTATGCACGCGGCTTCAAGCCTGATCCTCAATTCCATAAAGAAATTGGCCGGGATACCCGATAAGATACACCTGCTGCCTCCCAATATAATAGATGCCGTGACTGATTTTAAGAAGAATATCTTGAGCGCGAAGACGGTAAGTTTGGACCTTGATGAGGCGTTGATAGCCCTCACCATAAGCGCGGCATCTAATCCCGCGGCGGGATTGGCTATGGAACGCCTGAAAGAATTGCAGGGCTGTGAATTACATATGACGCATATGCCTACTCCTGGAGACGAGGCAGGGTTGAGAAGGCTGGGCGTAAATCTTACCAGCGATCCGAATTTCTCCACCAAAGAACTGTTCGGGGTATTATAAAAAGGGGGTATTATAAAATGCGGCATTCATTTACGGTCGGGTTTAGTTTTGGCCTGACTTCCGGGATAATCACTACGCTGGGCCTGATGATAGGGCTGCACTCCAGCACTCACTCAGAGATAGCGGTCATAGGAGGTATACTGACCATAGCGATAGCAGACGCGTTCTCCGACGCGCTGGGCATTCATATTTCCGAGGAGTCCGAGAATAAGCACACCGCGAAAGAGGTATGGATAGCCACGATCTCCACATTTCTATCCAAGTTTCTCTTCGCGCTGACCTTTATTATCCCCGTATTATTATTTAGATTATCCACGGCGATATTTGTAAGCGCGGCCTGGGGGCTGTCTATGCTGTTTATATTGAGTTATAAGATGGCACGCTCGCAGGGAGAGAATCCATGGAAGGCAGTGACGGAACACCTGCTGATCGCGATTTTGGTCATAGTGGTGACTCATTATATAGGGGACTGGGCGGGAGGCAGACTGCCTTAAGGAGGGATCTGATGGATTGGCGGATATTTATTACGGCTTTCGTAACGATATTTTTGGCGGAATTAGGCGATAAAACCCAATTAGCCAATCTTTCTTTGTCTGTCAGGTCCGGTTCCTGGATGTCCGTATTCCTGGGTTCTCTTACCGCGTTTGCCGCGGTCACCTTAATAACGGTCTGTTCAGGAGCGGCCCTGAGCAGGTATATAAGGCCCGAATATATAAAGTACGCGGCTGCCTCGTTGTTTGTTATCGTCGGCCTGCTGATGTTCTCAGGAAGGATATGACGCGTGATTTTCTAAAGTCCAGGGAAAAGATACTTAAGGCAGGCAGCGTAGTTATTGCCGGCCACATTAATCCCGATGGAGATTCTATCGGTTCGCTGCTGGCGCTGGGCCTGGCTCTGGAAGGGCTGGGCAAGCGCGTATATATGGTTTCCCGCGACGGCGTGCCGTACAGATACCGGCTTTTACCCGGCGCGGACAGGATCATAAAACACACTCAGGCAAAATGCGATCTGGCGATATCAGTTGACTGCAGCAATAAGGAGATACTGGGTAAGTCCTACGGGATATTCAAAAGGGCTGAAAATATCCTGGAGATAGACCATCATGAATTCAGGAGGCCGTTCGGCGACATAAGTATAATAGACACAAAAGCGGCCGCGGTAGGCGAGATCATATATTCCCTTTTAAACAGCATAAAGGGAACAGATATAAATTCCAACGTAGCACAGAATATCCTTACTTCAATAATAGTTGAGACGAATTCTTTCAGGTTGCCCGGCGTCAGGCCGCTCACCTTTGAGATCTGCGCGAGGCTTCTTGAGATAGTAGATGATTTCTCCAAATTGACCGATATGGTCTACTGGATAAGAAGAAGGGCATCGGTGATCCTTTCGGGGATATGCCTGTCAAGGTGCAGGTTTCTAGAGGGCGATAAGGTTGCCTGGTCTATTGTGAGGCGGGAGGATTTCCGGAAGGCCAGCGGCCGGGATGAGGACGTGGACGCGGTAGCAGGCGAGATGATCTCTATAAGCGACGTAAAAATAGCGGTATTGTTCAGGGAAAAGGACGGTAAATCTCTAAGGGTCAGTTTAAGGTCAAAAGGCGCCATCAACGTGGCGTCTTTGGCGGAGGCCTACGGCGGCGGCGGGCATTTTGATATAGCCGGCTGCAGCATACCGAATAACAGAGCGTCCATAAACCGTTTATTAAAGATGTCTGAGAAGCTTTTATAGGCAGGGAAGCGGCAGGTGGCGAGAGTTTACGATATTGCCGTTATCGGCGCCGGGGCGGCCGGCTGCATGGCCGCGATAAGCGCCGGACGGTTTAGAAAAAAAATAATTTTGATAGAAAGAAACAACGCGCCCGCGAGAAAGCTCCTGCTTACCGGAAAAGGCAGGTGCAATCTTACCAATGCCGCGGATATAGATGCCTTCATAGAGGCATTTGGGAAGCAGGGCAATTTTCTCAGGTCGGCATTTTCCGCGTTTTCCAACCATGGCCTGATGAGTTTTTTTAACGACAGAGGGCTGGAGTTGAAGACAGAAAGGCAGGGCCGCGTTTTTCCTGCCAGCGATAGATCGTCTTCCGTAGTGGATGTCCTGAAAAAATGTTTGAAAGAACGCGGGATAGAGATTTTATACGATAGCCGCCTGTCAGGCATAATCAGGAAAAACGGCGGTTTTGAACTTGAAATTATGAATAAGGCAGGGAAGATCTACGCGGAAAAGGTAATATTGGCTACCGGCGGCGCTTCTTTCAGCGCGACCGGTTCATCCGGAGACGGGTTTCGTATCGCGCAAAAGTCAGGGCATACCATAGCGGCATTGAAACCGGCTCTGGTGCCGTTAAAAACCAAAGAGAAATGGGTCAAACAGTTACAGGGGCTTCCGCTAAAAAATGTGCGGGCCATTTTCAAATACGGCAATAAAAAGATCTCCTCCGGGGTAGGCGAGGTCATGTTCACGCATTTCGGGGTTTCCGGCCCGTTAGTCCTGGATCTAAGCGGCCGCGTTGTTTGCGCGCTTCAGGAATACAAGGAGGCTATGCTTTACATTGACCTCAAGCCGGGATTAAGCCCCGAACAGATAGAGGGCAGGTTGTTGAGGGAGTTCGGCCTCAACAAAAACAGCCAGATAAAAAACGTTATGAAAAATTTATTGCCGCATAGCCTGATCCCCGTATTCCTGGGCATAGGCGGCATACAGCCTGAAAAAAAGGCGAATCAGGTAAATCGTAATGAACGCCGCGCGATCGCGGATTTATTGAAGGCCTTTCCCTTGACCGTTAACGGCTCTTTGCCTGTTGAAGAGGCGATGGTCACCAACGGCGGGATCCCGGTCAAGGAGATCAACCCCAGGACTATGGAGTCAAGGATCGTCCCCGGGCTGTATTTTGCCGGCGAGATAATAGACGGCTGCGCTTACAGCGGCGGCTACAATTTACAGCAGGCATTTTCAACCGGCTTTCTGGCGGGAGAGAGCGCCGCGTATGCGTAAGATAATACTGGCTTCCAGGTCAAAGGCGCGGCAGAAACTTTTAAGGCAGCTCGGCCTTAAATTTCAGGTGGCGGTTTCGAACGTAAAAGAAGACCGGTCGCTAAAAGCGGGATGCGGCGATCTGGTCATCGCGAACGCCCTGAACAAGGCCAGGGACGCGGCTAAGAGGTTTGATTCCGGAATAGTCATCGGCGCGGATACGGTAGTTTTGGCCGGCAGGAAGATAATCGGCAAGCCGAAGGATAAAGATGAGGCATTTAAGATCCTTAAACTGCTTTCCAGAAGGCCGCAGTGGGTTTATACGGGCCTGGCGGTCATAGATATTGATAAAGATAAGGCATTTGCCGCATACGAGAAGACCAGGGTTTATATGCGGCGTCTGAGCGACAATGAGATCAGAAGGTACTTCAGGAAGGTATCGCCTTTGGATAAGGCAGGCGCCTTTGACATACAGGGGCCAGGCAGTATTTTTATAGAACGCGTAGAGGGCTGTTTTTATAATGTTGTCGGCCTGCCGCTCTCAAAACTTGCCGCCATACTGGATAAAGTCAAAGTAGATATTTTTTAGATATTGCTGGAGTTAAAAATGGAACCAAACAGCCGCAAGAAGGCATTCCAGGTAATAATCCTTTTTGGATTGGTCAGTTTGTTCGGGGACATTATCTACGAAGGGGCGCGCAGCGTTAACGGCCCATATCTTAAGACGCTGGGAGCCAACGCGGCGGTTGTGGGCATAATCGCCGGCCTGGGTGAATTCCTGGGATATGCCATACGCCTTATCTCGGGATATCTCTCCGACAGGACTAAGTCATACTGGTTTTTCGTCTTTATCGGCTACGGGATGCTTGTTTCGGTGCCGCTTTTGTCTTTATCGGGGGTCTGGCAGTTAGCGGCATTCTTGATAGTTGCCGAGAGGATAGGCAAGGCGTTACGCGGCCCCGCGCGGGACACCATCGTTTCCATGGCTACGAAGCATGTGGGAACCGGCTTTGGCTTCGGCATTACGGAGGCGTTGGATCAGATAGGCGCGGTTACGGGGCCGCTTATTTTTACCGGATTATTTCTCTTTGGCGCCGCTGTGGAAAAAGGCGC
This sequence comes from Candidatus Omnitrophota bacterium, assembly GCA_028707125.1. NCBI lineage: Bacteria > Pseudomonadati > Candidatus Omnitrophota > Candidatus Omnitrophota bacterium. The sequence goes on along the minus strand of JAQTUX010000002.1, from coordinate 251,876 downwards.
GCGCGACTACCAGCAGGGATACGGGCTGTTGTGGATCCCGTTTTTCATTCTGGCCGCCTGTATCTTTGTCGCCTACCGGAAGGCCCCGCGCCCCCAGGAGCTGGAGGTCCAGGACGGCAAAAATACCGCCTCGGATAAGCTCTCAAAACTTTTCTGGCTCTATACCGCCTTCAGCTTTTTAGCGACAGCCGGTTTTGTGAATTTTCTATTATTGGGCTATCATTTTAAGGCAAGGCAGGTATTTTCAGACGCTATGATCCCGTTTATGTATGCCGTGGCTATGGGCGTAGACGCGTTAGCGGCGCTGATCATAGGCAAGGCATACGATATCTTAAAGCGGAGGCGTAAGAGCGATACGGCGGGATTGAATACGCTTGTTATCATTCCGTTTCTCTCCATACTCGTCGTGCTTTGCGCTTTTTCCGGCAGCTTTATTCTGGCGGTAACAAGTATGCTGCTTTGGGGCATAGTGATGGGCGCCCATGAGACGATCATGAAATCCGCGATAGCGGACCTCACCCCGCTTAAGAAAAGAGGGACCGGCTACGGTATTCTAAACACCTCTTACGGCCTGGCCGTTCTTGCCGGCAGCGCGCTTATGGGCATACTTTACGAGGACTACCTGTCTCTGCTTATCGGCGGGGCAGTAGCATTACAGATAGCGGCGCTGGCCTTATTCTGGGCAATGCGCAAAGAAGCGGTGAAATGGCAGACGGCGTAAAGATTTTTACGATAATTTTGGCCTTTGTATGCGGCGCGCCTGAGATCGCGCGGGCACAGGAGGTTTTTACGTGGGAGGATTGCCTGGCGCAGGCCAAAGAAAACAATCCGGAATTAATTTCTGCCGCGGAGGGTATCAAGTTACAGAGATCTGAAAAGGATATAACTGCCAGCGGCCTGTATCCTCAATTTAGCGCGGATGTAGATGCCTCTACTTCAAAGACCAGCACTACCAGCAGTTCAGGGATCACTACCAGCGCGACAAACGATTCCTATTCCTACGGCATTAGCGGCTCCCAGCTGATCTTTGACGGTTTTAAGAGCATTAATGACCTGAAGGCCGCCTCTGAGAATGTAAAGGCCGCGCAGCAGGCGTATCGTTTTACTTCTTCCGAGGTCCGGCTGAATCTGCGCTCAGCTTTTATCAATTTATTAAGGGCCCAGGAACTCATACGGGTGGCGGAAGAGATCGTCCAGATCAGAAGGGACAATTTAGTATTGATCACATTACAATATCAATCCGGGCTGGAGCATCGAGGCGCCTTGTTGACGGCAGAGGCAAATGTGGCCGACGCGGATTCCGAACTCTCTCAGGCGAGAAGAAATGTTGATTTCAGCCAGAGGCGGCTTTCCAAAGAGATGGGGCGCAAAGAATTTGAACCGCTGTCGGTTGAGGGAGGATTTATCGTTAATGAGACGGTCAGGGAGAAGCCGGATTTCGAGGCATTGGTAAAGACCAACCCTTCAATTTTACAGGCCGCGGCCGAGAAAAACTCAAGTTTGCTGGGGATCAGGTCCGCTTATGGTAATTTTGCCCCCCAGATTTCAGGCACTGCAAGCGCGAATAAGAAAAGCCCCAAGTGGCCGCCGGAAAACGACCAGTGGAGCGTGGGCCTGGGTTTGACCTTGCCGTTATTTGAAGGCGGCTTGAAGGCCGCTGAATTATCCAAGGCCTTTGCCGCGTATAATCAGGCGGTGGCGGATGAACGCGATATAAGAGATACGGCGATCGTGGCCCTTGAGCAGGCATGGGCAGCCCTGCAGGATGCCATAGAGACGGCGGAGGTCCGGCGTAAGACCCTGGAGGCCTCGGAGGAGCGCTCGAAAATAGCAGAGGCGCAGTATTCCACGGGATTCATTTCTTTTGATAACTGGATCATTATTGAGAACGATCTTGTGCAAGCCAAGAAGGCTTACCTGGAAGCCCGGGCCAACGCCTTGCTGGCCGAGGCAAATTGGGTCCAGGCGAAAGGAGAGACGTTAGAATATGTTCAATAAAAAAATGATATCCGCAGTCCTGATCTTGATAGCCGCGGCATCCCTGTTTTATTATAAATTTAAACGTTCCCAGCCGGATGGCGAAGTGATCAAAGAGATAAAGCCGGCGATCGGGGCTATCCAGAATGTCATCTCTACCACCGGAACGGTTTTGCCCAGGAACAGGCTTGAGGTACGGCCTTCTGTTAACGGCAGGATAGATGAGGTCCTCGTTGAGGAGGGCGAACGAATAAAGGCGGGACAGACACTGGCGTGGATGAGTTCAACGGAAAGGGCGGCCCTGCTTGATTCAGCCCGCGGCCAAAACCAGGAGGCGCTGGAATACTGGAAAGACGTATATAAGCCGATCCCTCTGATCGCCCCTATTGACGGAGAGGTCATCGTAGCGAAAACCCAGCCCGGGCAGACCGTGACTACCAGCGACCCCATTATTGTCTTATCCGACCGCTTGATCGTAAGGGCGCAGGTTGATGAGACGGATATCGGCAAGATAAAGCCGGGGCAGATCGCGGAGATAGCGCTTGACGCTTATCAGGACGCGGAAATAAAAGCCGCGGTAAGCCATATCTACTATGAATCAAAGACCGTTAATAACGTTACCATATACGAAGTGGACCTTTTACCCGAAGAGGCGCCTGAGTTCTTCCGTTCGGGAATGAACGCGGCGATCGATTTTATAGTAGAGAGCAAAGAAAGCGCCCTGCTGCTTCCGGCTGAAGCGGTAATAAAAGAGAAAGGGCTGTCGTATGTGCTGGTAAGGGAGCCCGGGAACGGCGCCGCGATGAGGCGGGCGGTCGAAACGGGCATTTCCGACGGCAGGAATGTTGAGGTTGTCTCCGGCATAAGCGCGGACGACACGGTTATTTCAGAGGCAAAAAAATACGCGCTTCCCGTAAATAACAGCGTAGGAACCAACCCTTTTCTGCCGCCCGGCCGCCAAAGAAAAAGATAAAAGATGATCGAATTAAAGAATATTTCCAAGACCTATCAGATGGGCAAGGTCCAGGTAAGGGCCCTTAATGATGTCTCCTTAAAGATCTCAGCCGGAGAATTTGTGGCAATTATGGGGCCGTCCGGATCAGGAAAGTCAACTTTGATGCACATAGCCGGGCTGCTTGACAGGCCTGATACCGGCGAGTATCGTTTATGCGGCCGGCCGGTCACGGCATTATCGGATGAGCAGCTGGCTGTTATGAGAAACAGGTTCGCCGGCTTTATCTTTCAGCAGTTCCATCTGCTGCCGCGCGTAAGCGCGCTGGAGAACGCGGAACTGCCGCTTATTTATGCCGGCAAGAAAAATCTCAAAGAGAAGGCAAAAGAGAAGATCGTAGAGGTGGGGTTAGAGGACCGTATGTTCCATCACCCCAATGAGCTCTCAGGCGGCCAGCAGCAGCGTGTTGCCATAGCGCGGGCGTTAGTCAACGACCCCCTGGTCATCCTCGCGGATGAGCCGACCGGCAACCTTGATTCTAAAAGCAGGGAAGAGATCCTTTCAATGCTGGAGGGCCTGAATAAAAAAGGCAAGACCATTATAATAGTGACTCATGAAAACGAGATAGCGGAGCGCGCGAAACGGATCATTTTTATGCGCGACGGACGGGTCATTTCCGACAAACGTAATGAAGCCGCCCCCGTCCCCGCGGCCGTTGAAGACGCGGAGGATATATGCGCCTCTATCCCGAGCCCGCATCACAAAGTCGGCAGGGCGGAATTTGGAGATTTCCTGCGTCAGGCGGTATTCGCCATGCTCTCGCATAAAGTCCGCTCTTTTCTTTCGATCCTGGGTATATTGATCGGCGTCGCGGCCGTTATCGCCATGCTTGCCCTGGGACAGGGCGCGAAGGAGTCGATAGAACAACAGCTGGTGTCGCTTGGCTCAAACCTGCTGGTTGTCCGGCCGGGTTCTTCCCGGCTTCACGGAGTTGCCCTTGAGTCGGGCACGGTTACGCGTTTTACTTTTCAGGACGCCGAAGAGATAAAAAAACTTGGCAGCGCGGTAAACAGGGTAAGTTCTTCGGTATCCGGGCGCGGCCAGCTGGTTTACGAAGACAAAAACTGGAATACGCAGATCGAAGGCGTGGATGTGGATTACGCCGAAATGCGCGCCTCAGTGCCGGCCGCGGGGAGATTTTTCGGCGAACATGATATCAAGATGAGGGAGAAAACGGCTATTTTAGGCACGACCGTGGCACGGGAACTTTTCGGGGATTCCAATCCCGTGGGAGAGACCATAAAGATCAATCTCATTAATTTCAGGGTGATCGGGGTTCTACCCTCCAAAGGAGCGGCTGGTTTTCGCGACCAGGATGACATTGTCCTTTTACCGGTTACAACCGCCATGTACAGGCTGCTGGGCAAAGATTATATAGATACCATTTACGTGGAGGCAGAGACAGCGCAAGACCTGGAGCCGCTCACTGAAGCGATAAGCCGGCTCATCAGGCAGCAGCACCGCCTTAATAAAAACGAAGAGGATTCTTTCCAGATCAGGAATATGGCCGATATCAGGAGCACGCTGGAATCTACCACAAAGACAATGTCCATGTTATTAGGCGCTATCGCGGCGATCTCTCTTCTGGTCGGCGGAATAGGGATCATGAACATCATGCTTGTCTCTGTGACGGAACGGACGCGCGAGATAGGTTTACGCAAGGCCCTGGGGGCGAACAACCATGATATTATGACGCAGTTCCTTATTGAGGCGGTATTGATGTCTTTTCTGGGAGGGATAGGAGGCATCGCGCTGGGAACGGGCATATCGGCGTTGATAACTTCTTTCGCGGGTTGGGCAGTAAGGATCTCGGCGTTTTCAGTGACACTGGCGACGACCTTTTCGCTGATGGTGGGCGTGATATTTGGTATCTGGCCGGCTAAACAGGCCTCTAAACTTGACCCGATCGAGGCCTTAAGATATGAATAGCCTGTACTGTCTGCTGTTCGCCTTACTGTTGGCCGGCTGCCGGAATGATCATCTCTACAGAGAGGTTCGCGTTGCCATGGGGACATTTGTGGAGATAACCTCCGCGCATAAAGAAGCGGCGGACATCGCCTTTAAAGAGATAAAAAGGGTGGAAGCCCTGTTAAGTAAATATGACCCGGAAAGCGAGGTCTCCAGGTTGAATAGATCCGGCGCGTTAGAGGCAAGCCCGGAGACATTTTTTCTGGTAAAGAGATCAAAGGAATTCTGGCAGGCAAGCGGCGGGGCGTTTGATATTACCGTTGCCCCTTTGGTGGACCTTTGGGGGTTTACGGACAAAAAATATAAAGTACCCGCGAAGAAAGATATTGAAGATACGCTTAAACTTGTCGGCTCAGATAAAATTATTTTGCGGGAGGAAGGCAATACCATAACATTTAAAGCTGCCGGAATGAAGGTGGACCTGGGGGCGATAGCCAAGGGTTATGCCCTTGATCGCGCGAAGGAGAAGTTAAAAGAGGCGGGGATAAAAAGCTGCCTGCTAAATGCCGGCGGGCAGATATACGCTTTGGGAAACAGGTCCGGCAGGCCTTGGAAGATAGCCGTCAGGAGCCCCCGCGCGAATAAGCCCGCGGGCTATTTGGAGCTGGAGGATGAGTCGGCTTCCACCTCCGGAGATTACGAACAATTCTTTCTTAAAGATAACGCGCGTTACGCGCATATTATCGATCCCAAGACGGGTTATCCCGCTGATTCGGGCATAATCTCTGTGACAGTGGCCGCTGCCGATGGTTTGACCGCGGATGCCCTTTCCACGGCGATCTTTATTTCAGGCAAAGAGAAAGGCGGGGAGTTAATTAAGGGATTTCCCGGAGCAGAAATAAAAACATTAAATTAAAGGAGAGGCATGGTCACTGTAAGGAAGTTTTTATTGTACTTGTTGAGGTGGCAGCTCAGCACGCCCATACTTTGGCTGGTGGTGAGGCATTTAGGCGTAGGCATAGCTTCCACCGTTATCGCGAACTTGATAGGCGGCGCCATATTCTTCTGGGTGGACAGGTTCATATTCACCTCTAAGGCGGTTGAGATGTGGCATTTCAAGGAAAAGGGCATCTGCGACAACTGCGGCGCGGAGACGGCGCTGTGGCGGCTGGTGCTGGCGCCAAATTATGACAAAAGGAACGCCGAGGCAAAATTCTTCTGCATGAAATGCTCCAAGCAAAGGACCGACGAACTCAGGCGCAGGGGCATCAAGATCAGGGGCAGGAGCAATTAAGGAGCCGGCATTATTATGATACCAATTGATACTATTTTATTATGGGTGGCGGTATTGATCTTCGTGAGCGTTGTCTCAAGTAAGCTCTCGGACCGCTTCGCCATACCTGTTTTATTGCTGTTTTTAGGGATCGGTATGCTTGCCGGCTCAGAAGGGATAGGCAAGATCTATTTTGACAACGCGCAGTTGGCGAAATCCATCGGCGTTGTCGCCCTTATTTTTATCATCTTCTCCGGAGGTTTTGATACTAATTGGAAGGACACAAGATCAGTTGCCGGGCCGGGGATCATGCTTTCCACGCTCGGGGTCTTAATGACCGCGCTCATAACAGGGTGTTTTGCCGTTTATATTTTAAAGTTCTCTTTTCTGGAAGGGATGCTTCTGGGTTCTATCGTTTCTTCTACCGATGCCGCCGCGGTATTCACGATCTTAAGGTCGAAACGGATAGGATTAAAAAAGCCCTTGAAGCCGCTGCTTGAGTTTGAATCCGGCAGCAATGACCCGATGGCTGTTTTTTTGACTATAAGTTTTATCAGCCTTCTGACGGTAAAAGACATGGGCATCGCCGCGTTGATCCCCAGATTCATGCTGGATATGGGCATGGGCGCGCTCGTAGGATATTTAATGGCGAGGTTTATCGTGTTCCTCATTAACCGCCTGAAGCTGGGGCATGAAGGGCTTTATCCGGTGATAATGATCTCGCTCGTCCTGTTAACGTACGTGATCGCTGTCTTTCTGAAAGGCAATGGATTCCTCGCGGTATATCTGGCGGGCCTGGTATTGGGGCAGGCGGAGTTCCCGAATAAAAGAATGATCATGAGGTTCCACGACGGTTTAGCGTGGCTTATGCAGATCGCCATGTTCGTGACGCTGGGCCTGTTGGTTTTTCCCCCGCGCATTGTTCCGTTAATGGGGGCGGGATTATTGCTTACGCTTCTTCTTATGGCGGTCGCCCGCCCGGTCAGCGTATTGCTCTGCCTGTCGCCGTTTAAAATGAATATACGCAAAAAAGTCATGGTCGCCTGGGTCGGCCTCAGGGGGTCGGTCCCGATCATCCTGGCGACATTCCCTTTCATGGCCGGCATTCCGCAGGCGGATACCATCTTTCATATTGTGTTCTTTGTCGTTTTCGCGTCGGTCCTTATTCAAGGGACATCCATTCCGGCTGTATCAAAGATCCTCAAGGTTGCCACCCCGCCCGACGCGAAGAAGAAATATCCTATTGAATTTGAGCATTCAGACGCCATCGATGCCTCGCTTGTAGATATGATCGTGCCGTATGATTCGGATATCGTTGGAAAGACCATCGCCGCGATCAATATCCCTGCCAAGGCCCTGGTCGTCCTCATTTCGCGCGAAGATAAGTTTATCGTGCCGAATGGCTCTACGGTATTAGAGGGGGGCGACGTCTTATTGGTGCTCGCCAATGACGAGGACCTCAGGGCATTACAAGGAATATTGTCAGACCTTAGCAGCCCGCGAGATGAATAACCGCGGGGTATTTATAAACTTGATTTATTGATCGATTCAACATATTGAAAAGACGGAGGAAGATCATGAAACAATGGTACGAGTCATTATTTGAGAATTACGCGAATAAATATGATAAAGAGGTTTATGTGCGAGGGACGATAGGTGAATGTGATTTCATCGAACGCGAAATAGCGCATGATAAATCCTTAAGAATTATTGATATCGGCTGCGGCACTGGCCGCCACGCTATTGAGCTTACGAAAAGAGGGTATAAGGTGACCGGTGTTGATCTTTCCGAGAATCAGATCAAAAGGGCAAGGGAAAAGGCGCAAGAGGCAGGGGTGAGCACCGACTTCCAAACACAAGATGCCCGAAATCTTCCGTTTGACGGTGAATTTGATCTGGCAATTATGCTATGCGAAGGCGGGTTTTCTCTTATGGAAACGGATGAGATGAATTTTGAGATCCTCAAGAGCGCGACAAAAGCGCTTAAAAGTAAAGGCAATCTCATTTTCACCGCATTAAACGGATTGTTCCCGCTGTTTCATTCGGTCAGTGAATTCTATAAGTCGGCGCAGAAAGAAGGCCAGTCCCAGTGTAAAGAGTGCTCCTTTGATCTGATGACCTTCCGTGATCATAACACTGTTGTTTTTGAAGATGATTCCGGCAATAAAAGGGAGCTTAAGTGTAACGAACGTTATTACGTGCCCAGCGAGATAACGTGGCTTTTAAAGACGCTTGGGTATAAGAAAATAGATATTTTTGGAGCGAAACTGGGGGTTTTCTCAAGGAAGGATAGATTGACTCCGGAAGATTTTGAAATGCTTGTCGTCGCGGAAAAATGAGAGAAGACAAGAAAAGGGTTTTACTGCGAACTTTTGGCTGGGAGATGGGAGCGCTACAGGAAGGTGATGGAAGAAATGGCCATCACCTTAATCGGTTGGAATTTGAAAAATGATTAATGAGGGGTAAATTATGACGATAAATTTAAGTCAATTAAATTCTCTCCTTGAGGATTATAAGAGACAAAACAATTTGGAACTCGATAAAACGCTGCATTCTGCAGAAAACATGTTAGATGCTTGTAATAAAATTGCTAATTCATGGAGTGGATCCTTTGCGGGTTGGCATGGGCGCATGTATTTTGGAGATTTCGATTCCCCACCGCTAAATAAAAGATTCAGCGTAGAATGGGGAGATATTCACGGTTTACCTAATGGGTGGGGAGAAAAAAGCGCTGACGAAGTAAAAACTATGATAGAAAAATTAAGTGGTAGCAATTTCTCCATTGATAAATTTGAGAGCAAACTTAAAGAGTTATTTCGAAGGATAGTTGAGGTTAAGGACGAAATCGAACTCATTTTTTTAAATTATAAATTCGACAGCGATACAAAAGAAGAGCGGAAAGTTTTTTATCAAATTAAGAATTTTGTCTTTGAAAAGGGAAAAAAGCAAGCATTTATTCAAAGTCGAATGCCCAAAAGTATTATGACGCGGGATTCAAATGCTCTAAGCCAAGGAATGCTGTTGCCAAGCCATATATATTATGAATGCGTTGCTCAAGAAGGCATTTATTTATTCAACCAAATCAAAGATTTCATTGAACTTTCAATAAAACTTTACAAACGTTTAAGTCTAAAGCACCCAACCCAAAGCAATAAAAACAAATGCAAGCTTGGAGTAAAATTTGTCAATGAAGACAGGATTAAAGAATTACAATCTATAAATTCAAAGGAGTTTGATTTGAGCAAATTAATTAAATTTTGTGAAGAGCTTAATATGGCGTTTGAGAATGAGGCATACTTTTCAGTCATTTTATTAACGCGTGCAATTATTGACCATGTTCCGCCACTACTTAACGTTAAAAATTTTACGGAAGTGGCAAATAATTACAACGGTACAAAAAGCTTTAAAGAGTCCATGCTGCATCTCGAAAATTCTTCACGAAAAATTGCGGATAGTTGTTTACATTCTCAAGTTAGAAAAAGAGAAGTTCTTCCGACTGTGACGCAGGTTGATTTCTCAAATGATTTAGACGTTTTGTTATCGGAAGTATGTCGAATTCTAAAATAGCGACTTAGGCAATACATTGATTCGAAGAATGATCACACTCATTCATTTCGAACACCGATGAATGAGTAAAGGATATTTGCGTAACATTATGGAAGACAACGAACTAAAAAATAAAAAAGTCTACCTATCCACCTATGGTTGACCGTTGGTGCAAGTACCGAGAGATGATTCTGGGAATAATAAAGAAATTAAGTAATTTAGAATAAGAAAGTTGTAAAACTGATAGAAAGAATAGATCTAATTGTATGAGAAGGAGGGGAAATGCGCGTATTTATTTTAGGTGCTGGCGCAACCAAGGCGGGTTTCGATCAAGAAGGAATCCCTCCACCCGTAGACAAAGATTTTTTTGATATAGCCCATCTTATTAAAGGCAGAGGCACTCAGGAGTTAGCACGTAGAGTTCTTAAACAAGTTTGGGATTTATATAAAAAAACATCTGAAGTAAGTTTAGAATATTATTTTAGAGATATTGAGGCTCGAGAAGGTATTTGTGCTGTATCAAAATCTATTGGGCAACCATTCAAATGGTCAATGCGACTAGGAGATTTAACGGAATTGATTCGTAGGGTTTACATCCAAACAACCTGTAAACTTAAGAATAATCATTTACATTCAGTGCAGAGTAAATGTCATGTAAAACTTTTGGATAATTTAAAAAAAGGCGATGTTATCATAACATTCAATTATGATTTAGTTATCGAAGAATCTTTTAATAAGAAAAATCATAATATCTGGAATCCTAAATTCGGTTATGGAGTTAGCGGAATTGGAGGCCTATCTGGTCGGTGGGTAAAGAAATGGCTTGGTACTACGCAAACCCCAGATGATTTTCCCGAATGTAAAGTAATGCTACTGAAAATGCATGGAAGTTTAAATTGGCTTATTCATAAATATAACAAAAGAATAGCGTTAAAAGATCGTCCGTTACATGTTGAAAAATCACGAAGTGGGCATCCGAGGCCAGAGAGAATCTCAATACTTCCACCTGGGATTGCGAAAGATATCGCAGATGAGCCATATTCATCAATATGGTCTTTAGCAAGAAGTTCATTAGAAAAGTGTGAGGCTCTAATAATAGTTGGGTATTCATTGCCAGAGACTGATTTTATGGCTCACTCATTATTAAATGAAGTTGTTCGGTCTCGTCTTTCTAAGAAAAAGCCACTATATTTAGATGAATTGTATTTGGTAGATCCTAGCAGGGAAGTCTTAGATAAGTTTATTAAATTATTAACGCCAATTTTAGGACCACAAGGAAAATTGTATAAATATGATAAGTTTTCAGAATATTGCTCAAAAGTTAGACTAGGCTAATTTACAATTTTGTAATGTGCATTATTAATGTTGTAAGAGCCGATGAACGTAAGTGATATTTTTAAGCGAATGTCATGAAGCAGCGCAAGAGGAGGAAGTTTAAACGCGCAGGAAAGTTCTGGGTTTATATCGTGGAGTGCTGTGATGGGACATTCTATACTGGTTATACTCCGAATGTCGAAAAACGGCTTGAGCTTCACAATAATGGCAAAGGCGCTAAATATACCAGGGATAGAAGGCCGGTAGAGCTGGTGTGGTCTAAGGAATATAAGTATTTTAAGAAGGCGTTTTTGATGGAGAAGAGGATAAAGGGGTTGACGAGGGAGCAGAAAGAGAAGTTAGTAGGCGGCAAGAGATTGGATAAGGTACTGGCTGAGGCGTCTGGCCGCCAAGCGTGCGGGGTAAATGTTGCGCAGCAAGATTTACCCCGCGGCGGCGCAGACACGGCAGCCAAATGTTCTCGAGTTTACATCAAAACATTTGGCTGCAAGATGGCGGCAATGTTACATACCGATTTTACAATTGTTGGGTGATGTGTATATGAAGGTCTAACTCGTTGTGAAATAGTGAATTATAAAAAAAGAAAATAGGAACCGAGCGTAGGTAACAATCGTATATAAATATGAAAACAGACAAAGCTACTTCTTTTAGAATGAAAAAAGTCGGCCAGAAAAATACTTCAATTGAAAAAGAAGTAAGAATGGTATTAAGGGGGCAAGGAATAAAATATAGCCTGAGAACAAATCAACTACCGGGAAAGCCGGATATAATCATACCAAAGAATAAAGTAGCCATTTTTGTCCACGGTTGTTTTTGGCATGGGCATAAACATTGCAGGAAGGGAAGACTGAAACCAATTAGAAATGCAGTCTTTTGGAATGATAAAATTAGCAAGAATAGAATAAGAGATAAAATTGTACAAGAAGAGCTAGAAAAGCGAAAATGGAAGGTTGTAATTTTATGGGAATGTCAGATAAAAAAGATCTTACAAAAATGTCAAACACAATTTCTAAGAAAAATAAAATAGGGTAAGCATATGTGGATTAGAACTGAACGACTGAGGCGGAAATTGAGTCAGGCTAAGATGGCAGGCTTAATGGGACTTCAGCAATATATTCTTTCTCAGTGGGAATTGGGTACAAAAACTCCAACAAAAGCAGAGGGAGAGAATATAAAAAACTTTTTTAGCAAATTTGACGTAGAGTATAAAAAAGGGAAAATCTCTTTTAAAAAACGATATGTTAAGCATCAGTATAAGCTTTCTGCACAAACATCAAATGGTCGCAACGGACGAAGAAAAGAAGCAGAGGCGCGCGACCACAAAGATGGTGTTGGCGAAATTGCGGGTGACCTATTCCCGAAAGAAAGAGCTGTTATTGCACTTTTCTCTGGTATAGGAGGTTTGGCACTTGGCTTCAAACAAGCCGGGTTTAGCATATTGGGATTTGCGGAAAAAGAAAAATCCGCAAGAGATATGTTTAAAGCTAATTTTCCAGAGGCAATAAATCTTGGGAATGACGTTAAAGATATAACGAATGATAAGTTATTACATTGGCATGAACAAATTAAAGCATTAGATGGGATAGTCGGAGGGCCGCCATGCCAAGGCTTCAGCCTTGCTGGTAAGCGAGACGTGTATGATCCACGAAATCAACTTTATAACGAATTTGCTAGAATTTCATCTATTTTAAAACCAAAGTTTGTTGTTTTAGAAAATGTCAGAACGCTATTGTCTATGATGACCCCAAGCGGAGGTTTTGTTAAAGATGATATGGTTGAAAAATTTGACAAAGCCGGGTATAAATGTTTATATCAAGAAATTAATGCTCAAAATTATGGGGTACCACAATCGCGGGAACGAGTTTTATTTGTTGGGATTAGAAAAGATATCAACATCGTGCCAGCTTTCCCTGTACCTACTCACGGCAAGAACCAGAATATGCTGCCCGGAATTGGATTAAAGCCGTATAAAACATTTAGAGATGCTACTAAAGACTTGGAATGTCTTGAATCGGGCGAAGAATCTAAAAATGATCGGTGGCATTTTGCAATTGCTCATCCAGATCATGTAATAAAATGGTTAAAAAATGTTCCTGAAGGAATGAGCGCGCACGATAATACAAACCCAGCCCTGAGACCGCCGAGCGGCTACAATACGACTTACAAGCGAATAAAATGGAATGAGCCTTGCTCAACTATTGGTACGAATTTCAGCATGATTTCTGGATGTCGAAACGTGCATCCTTCCAGCACAAGATCATTGACGATTAGAGAGGCCGCTAGATGTCAAACATTTCCAGACAATTTTATATTTCTTGGTAATTATGGAGATGTCAGGAAGGGGATAGGTAATGCAGTGCCGCCGTTACTTGCTAAGACAATAGCAGAGTATCTATTGAAGAAGTTTTATTAAGCATTTTCTCCAATCTTATAGAAATAACCGGCCTGAAGATTAAATTGTAATTGCGTTGGATGTTGCTTTTGACCTCCTCGCTGCATCTGTATAAAACCAAATCGAGGAGCTAAATGTTTACTCGGATCTCCTTTAAACCTTCCTTTTCTTACAAAATAAGGTTTTAAAGTAAATCGGCAGGCTTTGCAAGACAAGTCGATTAATTCGTCTATTGTAAATAAAGCGACCTCGCAATTATTAATATTAGAGTATTTCTTTGTTTGATGAAGTAAAAATTCTGGAGGATACGGGTCATTTGGGTAAGCTTTTTGTAACAAAACCGTGCTTATTTCTTTTTGGTATTTAATGAAAGCTGCCTCTAGTTCTAAACGTAATTTCTTTGGCAATTCTTCCCAAAACCATCTGTCCGGGTCAGATTTTCTTTCTTTGATGGTTGCTAAAGAATCGGTTGGTCTAAATCCCGCGTCACCACAGAACATTTTTAAAGCAATTTCAGCATCCTTTGAGATAGGTATATTGTTCGCTCTTAATAAGCCACAAAAAGCTGAAGCTGTAGTGAAATAAAGCTGGTCGTTAGTCGGAGTTTCCTTATCACAAGTTTTTACAGAAATCCCCGCAATGTCTACCTTGTCTCCGTGTTGAATTTCAATTAGGACATCGCTTTTGCTTTTTGCAATTGGTTGACCGTCTTTATCGGTTAATTTATCTCCTTCCCCTGAGGTTGCGAGTCCTCCAAGCCACCAAGCTTTAATCTTTTTAATATTTTTTAATTCCTTCTTTTGAGCTACATAATATAAAAGCAGCAAGGAAGGTTTTCCCATGACGATATGGTGCGGAATATTCGGGTAGGGGAAGATTTGTCTGACGTCTATCAAATTGAGAGCACAAGTCAAATCCTTTTCAAAATTGTGCCCTTTTTTTCTTCCAATGGTGCCTGCTAGAATTTGTGCTTCGTGTTTTTTATTCTGTGGTTTTAGTGCCATATAAAGCCCTTCCAGTTGAATTATATCAGGTCAATATCTATAAGTCCACAGATTAATTCCTAGCAGATTTCTATTGACAAAAACCATACAGTAACATACAATTGTATGTATGAAGAACGAGAATTGCTTAACAAAGAAACAGTTAGAGGCTATTCGTCATATTAGAAACTGGCTTATGCACAAGGGATATGCTCCATCCATAAGGGAGTTAATGGCTGATTTAAGTTACAAATCTCCGCGATCAGTACAGGATATACTTGAGCAGCTTCAAGAAAAGGGTGTCATAAAGAAATTTAAAAATGGGGATTACCAGCTTATTAGAGATTTGGATTTCGGTTCGATGCATGCCCAAACTACGAACATCCCAATAGTTGGAACCGTAGCCTGCGGCACGCCAATATTGGCAGAAGAAAATATAGAAGGATTTATTCCTGTATCCACTGCACTTGCAAAGCCAGGGTCAAAATATTATCTATTACATGCCCAGGGAGATTCTATGGATAAAGCAGGGATTAACGATGGGGATCTTGTTTTGGTTAGACAACAGTCAACAGCCAATGAAGGAGATAGGGTCGTAGCATTGATTAATGAGGAAGCGACCATTAAAGAATTTCACCGTACGCAAAATATGATTATTTTAAGACCAAAATCTTCTAATGAAGGACACAAACCGATTATTTTAACTGATGATTTTCAAATTCAAGGTGTTGTTATAGCAGTTATACCCAAAGAGAGCCATAAAGAATAGATATAATCAATTTGGAGAATATAGCTTTGAGCCAAATTAAAATATCGAAAAGTAGCGTATTATTCATCCTTATCTTATTTCTTTTGTCGTTTTATAATACTCCATTTGCCGAAGCCAGAAGTGGGTGTTGTTCTCATCATGGTGGGGTATGTGGATGCAGATGTTGTGATGGGACGCCCCTTTCCGCAAAATGTGCGCCATATTATCCAAATTGTAGTGATTCACAGCCAACTTATCCAAAACAGAATTATACTCAAAAATATGAGGCTATCTCACAGAGGTCTCAAGAGAATAAAGAAGCCATTGAAACAGAGAGAAAGGAATCTGTCTACGTAGGCAGCATTAATTCTAATAAATATCATTATACATGGTGCAGATGGGCTAAGAAAATCAAACCTCAAAATTTAATAGTTTTCAGTTCTGTTAAAGAAGCAAAAAGCAAAGGCTATGTGCCTTGTAAGGTATGTATGCCACCTGGAAAAGATGAACAGAACGAGAAGAGTGAATAAAACTAACAATGAATGCTAAAACATGAAAAGGAGGATTTATGGCTAGAAGAATAACAGGAAGAAAGGAAAATGATACAGGCGGCAACACTCATTATAAGATTGGAGACAGGGTTGTTCGGCGAACAGAGGCAGTCAAAATGGTTAAAAATGGTAATCTGCCCGGTTATCATACGGTTAAAATTAATGGTGTAAACTATCTACGCGATAATCCGGACAAGAGAGAAGGTGATAATATTGATAGTCAGCCTTTAATATAGCTTAACCAAAATTAATCATATCAAAAGGAGGTCAATTATGGCGCAATATTGCGTAAATAAACAAGCACAAGCAAACGGTGATCACGAGGTCCATAACTATAGCTGTAACTGGCTACCTGAGCCTGAAAACAGGGAACCTTTAGGAAATTTTGCAAGTTGTCACGGTGCCGTTCAAGAAGCTAAGAGAAGGTATTCAAGGGCAGATGGTTGTGCGTATTGTTGTCCGGAATGCCATAGAAGATAAGGCTTAGCAAAAACAATAAATAAAAGAATTCTCTGCAAAGAAAAGTTCCTTTTGGTCAAATAAGAACAAACAAAAGGCTGGTCTGAGCTTTACGGTAGACAGATAGACAAAAATTACAAATCTGGTGGGGTTTTATCTATGGAGAACATTTCTCATAATATATTAAAAGAGCTTAGAGATAAAAAGGAAATGAACTTAGGTCAAATTATTAAAATCTTACCTAAGAGATATAATGATCACCGGGATGCTTATCCTTTCGTTAATTTAATAACAGGTGGTTATATTGATTCTATAATGAGTCAGAATGGCAAAGATATTTACAATTCTAAGAATAGAGAATTAGCTATTACGTTATACACTGCATCATTTGGAAAAGGAGAATTCGAATATATCGGACAAAAGATTATAAATAGGGATGATTTTAATAAACAGCTTTTCTTTTGTACAACAAAAGCTGATCTCTATTTAGAAGAAGAACGGCAACGAAGATCAGATAGAATATGGACGCTCTTCATTGGTATTGCTATTGGTATAATAGTAGCTATTATGTCTTCTGCTTTTACTAAAAAGTTTGGGTTGAATTAAAACTTCAACAGCTCGGCAGGATTTATTTTTAGCACGTCTGCGATTTTTTCTATGCTATCAATTTTAATCGCAGGTGGAGTTTTCGATTCTAACATCTGATAATATCGGACGCTGAACTCGATGCGGTCGGCCATTTCTTCTTGAGTCAATTTAGCCTTCCTGCGCGCCTCACGTAATTTCTGAGCAAATTTAAGCCTAATTGTAGGTATAGCCATAAAGTAATTATCTCGCCAAATTGTCGTTTTTACCACGAAGTGGCACTTCGTGTTTTGTTCTTTACGCTTCCCGGTTATTATGCTATGCTTAAAGACATGGCAGATTTATTCGAGGACATAATAACGGGCTGGTTAGCTTCCCAAGGCTACTTCGCCGTGCAAGGCTTAAAATCCGGTCGGAAGGAGCTCGACATTCTCGCGGTTAAAGTCAGAAACGGCAAAATAGAAGGTAGCGTGCATGTGGAAGTTCAGTGTAGCAGCGACCCTATGGCCTATCTTGACCGAGATCCCGGTAAGAAAAACCAACAGCAAATCGGCGAAACCGTCAAAGACTATATTAAGAAGAAATACGACGATTTATCCGTCAAACAAAAAGCTGAATTTTTCCTCGGTAAGAAATACGATAAAATGTTTATTTACGGACGTCTGAAAGACGAAGCGATGCAGCTCAAATCGTTTAAAGCGAATGGGGTTATAGTAAAAAGTATGGGCGAAATACTAAAAGAGCTTCTGTCGATAAAAAAGAATAAAGATGACACGTCGTTTATAACGAGCGAAAGTAACCGGTTCCAGCAAGTTTTAAAACTGTGCGAGCAGGTCACCCCTGACAAATACCGGGAAACGACGATACCGTAACTTATACTCCCCTCTAAAGATGTAACATCAAAATAATTTCTGCCAATTTATTTTAAAAAACCTTTTGCAATTCCCCCATTTTTTTGTTATAATAATTGTTGTAAGCCATTGATAATGTGGGGGATATAGAAATTTAACATTCGTGCACGAATTAGGGCGAGGTCACAAAATCCCCCACAGGATTGGCCTCGCCCGTTTTATTTTACGAAAGGTGGGCATCCCATATGAAAGTCGGAATTTATGCAAGAGTTAGCAGTTCAGACCAAAGAACGGATACACAGATTATCCCGTTAAAAGATTACTGCACCCGCATGAACTATCAGATTACTCGCGAATACGTCGACCATGGTTTTAGCGGCAAAGACAATAACCGACCAGCTTTTGAAGAGTTGTTAGGTGATATTCGCGCCGGCAAGATTGATTGTGTTGTTTGCTACAAGCTAGACCGAGTGGGCCGCAGCTTAAAGCACTTGCTTAATCTGTTTGAAGAATTCAAAAATCGCGGCGTTCACTTTATTTCTCTTTCCCAGAACATTAACACCAGTACGCCAGAGGGCCGGATGTTTCTAAAGATGCTCATGGTTTTGGCCGAGTACGAGCGCGAACTCATCGTATCAAGGACAATGGACGGCCTAGCAAGGGCATTAAGGCAAGGAAAGAGGCTGGGAAGGCCCGCAGGAAGCAAGGATAAGGGGCAGAGGACTAAGTCAGGTTATTTCTTGCGCTACGTTAAGGACAAAAAATCCTCCCCCCAGAAATTGGGGGTTTTCTAAGGGTGGAATTGAAGGACAAAATAATGTTCGGTTGTTTGTTAGAGAATAGAATTTAAAAAAGGAGAGTGCAAAAATGAAAGTAAGAAAAGATGGGGCCTTCAGTGATACATTAGTATACGCGGGGTTATGTATATTAACCCTAGGATGTGTATATTTATTCCGTGTGGTTATTACGACAGCGATTAAATGTGCCTTTGATAACGAGAAGGCTTGAAACCTATTTAAATGGGAGTTTCTTAGCCACAAAGAAATCTTTGAAAAAATACTTGACAACTAAGAATTAAATGGTAAACTTACTGTAAGTATTGCGTATTTTGCATAGGTTTAAATATATGTTCAGAGGAGAAAATGACAGACAATAGACTTAAGGAAGCCATATCGGATTTATTACCCCCATTAGAGAACCGGCTTACTCTTGATGAAGTGGTAGCCATTCTGAAGAAGAAAGGCATTGCGATAACGCGGAGGACTATACAGTATTATTGCGAAATAGGAGTAATCCCAAAACCTATTCATATCGGGCGTAATGCTTACTTTGAAGGAAGCATTATTGATCAGCTCTGCTCTTTATTTATATTGAAGAATATGCTTCATTTCGATCTTGAAGATATTACCATGTCATTGACGAATACGCTAAACCTGACAGAAGTAGTAAAGGTTTTCCGCGACTTCTTAAAACATTATTACGATAGTTTCTGCAAGAACAGGAAGACTCAAGCTTTCATATTTCAGGTAGAAAATGACCGGGTTGCCAAACGGATTATCGAAAAATTAGCATCAGTTCTTGGAAGAGCAGAAGACCCACACGGCATTGATAAAAATAAGTTCATTGAAGAAACAATTAAGGAGACTCGTACCGTAAAAGTAAAAATCCAAAGAAAGAATAGGGCCGATACCGGGAAATAATATTTTTTTACCTTAATATGCGCAAGACACGCAAAGCATACAGTAAATAGGAGGATAAAATGTTTAAACCTAAGCACTTAAATAAGGAATGGCCGAAACACGTTAAGGAAGTCTTGCTACCACAGCATTTGGCGGACTTACGTAGATCTAAACTTTTAGATGAAATGATTCTCGCGGTGCGTATATATTCAGCTTCAGCGGAAGAGAGTAAAACTTTACTTAATCGGCAACAAGGGGTCGGTGGCGGCTACGTTATACCATATATAGGTAAAGATGGTTTCTTGGAAAAGGATTTAAATTTTAAGCTAGATATACCTTTGCCGGAAGATGTGGCAGGTAAAAAGTCCCGTAAATATATACGGCCTATAGGAGTTAAATCCCGTCTTTACATTCCGCCGAAAGTTTGGCCGATTATTGATGATGTGAATGTCCCGATTTTCCTAACGGAAGGCGAAAAAAAGGCACTAAAGGCCTGCCAAGAAGGCTTCTTTGCAATCGCTATTTCAGGGGTTTGGAATTGGTCGAGTGGACATGAGCCAGTAGAGGATTTTGACAACATAGCCTTGAAGGGGCGCGTAGTTCAGATTGTCTTCGATTCGGATAAATTTACCAATAAGAATGTTTTTTTGGCCGAGAGGTGTCTTGCCGAGATGCTTATAGGCAAAGGGGCCATAGTGAAAATAATTAATTTACCGGAGAAATAACAATGAAACTAGATGACTTCTTCATCGTGCATAAAAAGCAGGGATTCGAAAAGTTAGTCGATAAAGCCCAATTATATCCCGACTATCTATTGGGCCGCATACCCAAGAATATACACTCCACAGCATTAATCGAAGAATCAATGCCATTATTGCTCTATTTATCTAAAATCCCGGAAGAGGCGTCTAGGTTATACATTAAAACGGAATTTAAAAAGCATTTTCAGTGTAAAGATTCCTCAATAAATATATCGGGTAAGGAGGTTGAACAAATATTCAAACGGGTAATGAAGTTAAAAGAGGAGTCGCAGGAGCAGGTCGATACCGTCCCTGAAGAAATCAACATCGATAAAATAAAGAAAAATCTCGGAGAAGAAAAAGAGCAGACAATAATACACCCATGCCAAGACTATAAGAAGGGGAGGATGTTTTATATGTTTAAGTCAAAGGACGGAAAGTATCTTTTAACATCGCGCAAGGAAATCCTTACCTATTATAAGGCTGCACAGGAATTAGGGTTTAAACTAGAGCCCGAAGGCACAGAGGTGTCTAATTTTTCAAGTAAAGGCGTAATTGAATTTATTGAGAGAGAGGGAGGGCCGGATGCCCATCGGCTTTTTGTTTCCATAGTAGATTATTTAAGAACGTATATTTTATTCCAAAATGACCAACAGGCAGCTTTTTTGGCACTTTGGTTAATGGGAACTTACTGCTTCAAGATGTTCCGATATTATCCATACCTTTGGATTACAGCACCAAAGCGTAGCGGGAAATCACTACTCATGGATATTATGGCTCCACTATCCTTTAACGGGTGTTCTCTTGCAAACATAACTATGGCAGCTCTTTTTCGCGATGTCCACGCTAACTTAAGAACATTATTTATTGATGAAGCAGAAAGTTTTACAAAAGCAAACAGGGAATTAAGCGGAGATTTTATTTCGCTTCTAAATAGTGGTTTTTCATGTTCAGGCGAAATTAAAAGATTAGCAAAAGATAAATATGGAAATTTTATCCCTGAGACATTCTCTGCGTATTGCCCAAAATGCCTTGGAGGAATATCACAACTCGACCCCGTATTAGAAGACAGGGTCACAAAAATTACAATGATAAGAAAGAAGAAAGAGGAGAGTATTAAAAGATATAAACAGAGCGAAGAAATCCAAAAATTACAAAAGGACACCAGAGACCAGATGTATCAGTTTGTCCTTACTCATGCCGATGAAATCTATAAAAGGTATAACGAAGAGAAGCTGATTCGCGGCATTGAGCATTTAGGCAATCGCGACCTTGATATATGGGAGCCTATCTTTATCCTTGCAAACCTTATTGATGATTTGTCTAATTCTAAAGACCTCATTACTAAACAGATGACAGAATTTAGTTATAAAGCTATAGAGTCTAAGGCGGATGACGATATTGTACAGGATGAATTAACCAAAACATTGATTGTATTAAAAAACCTATTAAAAGATAAAGAACCATTTTTTCTTAAACCAAATCTCCGCGGATATAGGGCGAGCTATGTTTTGAGCTATTTTTCCAAATCTAAGGAGTTTAGTTTTGCATTGTTGCAAAACAAATTAACTCATATGCTGAAACAAATCGGTATAGTTTCTACCCAAAGGAGGTTTAAGGACGAGGGCCGGCAGAGAGTTTACATTTTTAATTTGGACAATCTTAGAAATTGGATTGAACGGTATCAAGTGCCACAGCCTTAACCCGGTTAATTTTTTAAGTCTTTAAGCCGTTATTCCGTAACCTATGTTTTTTGAAATATTTACAGTGTCTTAAAGTTGTCCGCGCTGTCTTGAAGATTTAAGACAGGTTGAGTCAACCTAACTTGCTATATAAAAGAGAGTTAAGCTAATTTGGCTTAAAAACTTAAAGATTGAAGAGGGTATGCAGAGGCCTTGGAAGAGGAGTCGATAAAAAGCTGGCAAAATAAAGAAATCTACAATTCTATCGTAACTTACTGATAGTAATCACTAACGAGGAGCGCGACAAATTGAATACAGGTGGAGGGCGGGGGGAAGGCCTCGGCTACAGATTTTTGTGGTCACGTGTGGGCTACTGTGGTCAATTTTGGCTCATTTGTAAGAGGGATTCAAGAGGGAGGGCAAAATGGGATTGTTTGTGCTGGGGCGCGTAGTTTGTACAAGAGGGATTAATGATGCGTTGGCCGACAACGCAAGCTTCGCAAAGTTTGTTACCGGCTGTCTGAAGCGGCATGTTTCGGGTGATTGGGGTGATATGGACGAACAGGACAAAAGAGAAAATGAATTCGCCATTGGCAAATACTTGCGCCTGTTTTCCTCGTACAATTATCGTGACAAAAAGATATGGATTATTACGGAGGCAGACCGTTCTTCAACTTGCGTACTGTTTCCGGATGAATACTAATTAAGGTATGAAATGCAAGCTACCATTGATACAGAACAAGGTGTTGAAATTAACGATACGGAATACCGGCTTGATGAGTTGGTGCATATTCTGCATCAGGCAGACGTACGGTTCCTCAATTTACTATTAGAAAAGATGCGAAAGAAAGACACTAAACAGGCCAAGAATGAAAGTTGCGATTTACATACGAGTTAGTACTGAAGACCAGGCAAGAGAAGGCTATTCCCTTGAAGTACAGGAGGAATACCTGTGTGGGTATGCTAAGCGTGAACAATATCAAGTGTATAAAATATACAAAGACGAGGGTATAAGCGGATATACAAAAGAGCGGCCTGCGCTTCAGCAGCTTCTTTCAGATGTTAAAAACGGAAAATTTGGTTTGGTAATAGTATATAAGATTGATAGATTTAGCAGACGGTTAAAAGATTTGATTTCATTGGTAGAGGAACTTGCAGAAAAAGAGGTTGCTTTTAAGTCAGCCACTGAGCCATTTGATACTTCAACCTCGGCTGGCAATTTAATGTTTCAGCAGTTGGGCAGCTTTGCTGAATTTGAACGGAACAGAATCAAGGAACGAGTTTTTCCCGGTATGATTAAAGGCGTAAAGGCCGGTCATTGGCAAGGTGCACGATTTGCACCGTACGGTTATCACTATAATAAGGAAAAGAAGCTGTTGGAAGTTGTGCCTGAACAGGCAGAGATTGTCAAAACTATCTATTCCATGTATCTGTTGGGCAAAACAACCTCAGAGATTACGGCCCATTTATATCACATGGGTTACAAAACCAGAACAGGGATAAAATTCCACAGCAAGTTAATCTGCGACATTCTCAAGAACAAGGTTTATACGGGCAAGTTGATATGGAACCGCCGGCATTACAGTAAGAAGGAAAAGACAAAAGGCGGTTATGGTAAAGGTTACCGTTATCTACCCGGAAAGGTCTCGGATACTGTTGAAGCCCAAGGCGCGCATACGCCCATAATAACCGATGAGGACTTTAAGAAGGTGCAGTTGCGTTTGGCAAACAACAGAAAACCAATTCGTAGAATTTTCAACAAGTACGAACATCTGTTAACGGGGATTTTAAGATGCGGAATTTGCGGAAGCAGCTATCTGGGGATGACGAATACCGCGAACCGAAAGACAGGGGAAAGAAAGAAATGGTACAGGTGCCGGCTTAAAGGCGAAACAAGAGGCATTGAATGTAATAACAGAAATATAGTGGCGGCTTCGTACGATGAATTTGCTCTTGAGGTATTAGAAAAGGCAGCAGCCCACAATGCCGTAAAAGAAAAGCGTTACACTGAGCTGCTTAAAGTGGCCGGAGACCCGTCCGATGAAATTATTGCGGCCTTTTACAATGCCCGCAAGGCCCTTAATGATAACCACGAAAAACAAAAGAAACTTACTGCGATTTATCTGGACGGTGGTATCAGTCAGGAGATTTACAAGGGGTCGCAGCAGCCCTTAAAGGACGAGGACGATAAATTAAAACGGCAAATCAGGGGTTTGGAAATGAAATTGATTGAAAAAGAAGCCTCTCAGGAATATAATAACCTCCTGACTTCTGTATTGAATAACCCCGCCAAAGCTCGGACTAATCTATCCATCTTTGAGAAGAAGGCACTCCTGAGATTGGTGTTTAAGAAAATCGTTGTGAAAGAAGGAGTTATAACAGAAGTTGATTTGTATGAACCGTTCAGAACACTATTGCCAAAGGAAGATATAGAATGTCTGTTAAGCCAAGTAAAACCCAAGATGCACATAAGGGCCTTAGAGTGTACGTACGCACGTTCGGGTGCCAGATGAATGCGAGAGACTCTGAAGTGATCTCCGGACTCCTGATACAGGCAGGATATCGGCTGGTTGAAGACGAAGCCGACGCTGACGTCGTAATCTTTAACACCTGCTCCGTGCGTCAGCACGCCGAGGATAAGGTCTGGAGCGCGGTGGGGAGTTTGGCCAAGGGCGGCAAAAAGATCATCGGGGTGGTCGGCTGCATGGCGAATTGTTACCGCGAGGGTATATTCAACCGCGCGCCGAATGTGGATTTTATAGCCGGAACGCGCGACATCGCGAAGATCCCGCAGATCCTTAAGGATTTAAACAAACACAGAGGATTGCTTGAGAAGAAGCGCTATGAATTGGACGGAGAATCGCGCGGCAACGAGATCTACCATACCGGTTTCCATCTGGACAAAGACCATGCCTTTGTTGTCATCAGCGAGGGCTGCGAGAATTTCTGCTCTTATTGCGTTGTGCCATATACGCGCGGGAAACTTACGCATAGGAACCCGCGGGATATCATTAAGGAGATAGAAGGAGATATTAAGGCCGGCATTACTAAAATTACGCTGCTAGGGCAGAATGTGAATCAATGGAAAGATAATTTGAAAACCGAGCCAATAAATTTTCCTCAGTTATTACGGTTAGTAAATGATGTAAAGGGGCTCAAACAATTTTCATTCATTACCAGCCACCCAAAGGACGCCGGCGATGACCTGTTCCTGGCGATGCGGGACTGCGATAAGCTCAAGAAATACCTGCACCTGCCGCTTCAGTCCGCCTCTAACAGGATCCTGAAGCTTATGAATAGGGGCTATACAAAAGAGCGTTATTTGGATATAATAACAAAATACAGGGAGATCGTTCTCGGCGGCGAACTGACAACCGATATCATCGTCGGTTTTCCCGGTGAGGCCGAGGCGGATTTTCAGGAAACATTTGATCTCGTAAAGAAGGTAAGATTTGATAAGGCGTATATATTCAAGTATTCAGCGCGGCCTCACGCGAAGGCGTCGCGGTTTCCCGATGATCTGCCGAGGTTAGAGAAAGAAAGGCGCCATAGAATGATCCTTGAATTGCAGAAAGAAATATCAAAAGAAAGTAAAAAGTTAAAAGTAGAAAGTCAAAAGTGATGAAAAGTAATTCAAGGCGGTTTAAAAAAATCTGTCTTATGTTTCTAAGTTTTACCTTTTTACTTTTTACTTTTACCTTTTCTTCTTATGCTCTGAACCTTGACAAGGCGGAAGTATATTTCTTAAGCGAGGACTATTTTTCCGCGATAGATGAGTGTGAGGCATTGCTCGCCCGGTATAAGGACCACCGCGAGCTGGACCGGCTCTATTATATTTTAGGTATAAGCTATATGAAGGCGGGCAACCTTCTCCGGGCGGGAGATATCTTTGATATCATAATAAACGAGTATCCCCAGAGCGAATTAGTCGCTGATGCCTGTGTTTCAAGAGGAGATGTGCATATGCTGGCCGGCGACCTGCGGAAGGCAAGGGAGAGTTACGCTTATATAGTCAAGGACCGCTCGGGCTCGGACATCAAGCCGCTTGCTTATTATAAGCTGGCGCAGGCCTGTATGAAACAAGGGGACTGGCAGGGATCCAGGACGTATTTTGACGCCCTAAGCCGGGATTTTCCTTTGAGTTTAGAATCGCGCCTTTCCAGGAGCGTTCAGGAGGGCAATGATTTTTTTACGGTCCAGGTCGGCGCTTTTCAAGGCAGCGCCAACGCGGAGAAGCTGAAGGGCGCGCTTAAGAAGAAAGGGTTCTCCAGTTACGTGGTAGAGGAGAACGGCGGTTCGGGAAAATTTTATAAGGTAAGGGTAGGCAAGGTAAAAAGCCGCAGCGAAGCCTTGAAACTGGAGCGCCAGCTCGCCGGACTCGGGTATCCTACCAGGATCTATCCCTGACCCTTAATTGGTAAAAGACATTATAAAAAAAGTAATATTTTTGATCGGCCCCACGGCAATAGGCAAATCTCATTTGGCCCTGCCGCTTGCCGGGAAGCTTGGCGCGGAGATCGTCTCCTGCGATTCAATGCAGGTGTATAAGGGCTTTGACATAATAAGCTCCAAACCTTCGCCTCATGACAGAAAGGCGTTTCCCCATCATCTGATCGATGTTGTTCCCGCGCGGCGCGCATTCAGCGTTTCCGATTACAGGAAAATGGCGCTTAAGAAGATAAAGGAGATACATTCCCGCGGCAAGATACCCCTTTTCGTGGGCGGCACAGGGTTATATATGAGCATACTTTTAGACGGGATATTCAAAGAGGCGGGAGGCGGGGGACAGGATATAAGGCAGGAATTGCTCAAGTCGGCGGAGAAAAGAGGCGGCGATTTTCTTTATAACAGGCTAAAGTCCGTTGACCCTTCTGCCGCCCAAAAGATCCACCCCAATGACCTGCGGCGCGTTGTCAGGGCGCTGGAGGTCTATGAGAAGACAGGCAGGCCCATATCTTACTGGCAGAAACAGCGCAAGGGCATTTACGGCGACTATGATGTAAAGGTGATCGGACTGGCCGCGGATAGAGGCCTGATCTATGAGAGGATAAACAAAAGAGTGGATTCAATGATCAGATCGGGCCTGGTTGAAGAGGTAAAGCGCCTTTTGGGAAAGGGGCTCAGCCGTACATCAGGGGCGGCAATAGGCATTACAGAGATAAAGGCGTATCTTGAAGGCGCGCTTACTCTTGACGAGGCGATAGAACTTATCAAGAAGAACACAAGAAGATACGCGAAGCGCCAGATGACTTATTTCAGGAAGGATAAGAGGATCAAATGGCTTACAATAAAAAGGCGGCAGCCAGCCGGCCGGATTGTGAGCGGTATTTTAAGGTTGGCGGAGAAGAATAATGAAAGAAACAATTGAGCTCAGGAAGAAGGAAAGGGCGTTGCTTGTCGTAGTGCGTTTTGATACTTCGACTGCGCTCAGTATCAACCCTGAGCGTAGTCGAAGGGTTGATACTGACAGGGACCAATGGCAGCCGGAGGATTACCTGGATGAGCTTAAGGAGCTTACCCGCACGACCGGCTGCCTGGCGGCGGGAGAGATGATAGTGGTGAGGGATAAGCCCACGCCGAATTTCTTTATAGGCAAGGGCAAGGTTGAGGAGATACGCGAGGCCTGCCTGAGCGGGGAGATCGATACCGTTATCTTCAGCCATAACCTGGGAGGGACTCAGCAGAGGAACCTCGAGGAGCTGATAGGTAAAAAGGTCATTGACAGGACGCAGTTGATCCTGGATATATTCGCCAGGCATGCCCGCTCTCAGGAGGGCAAGGCGCAGGTTGAACTGGCGCAGCTTGAATACCTGATCCCGCGGCTGACAGGCAAGGGCATAATGCTTTCGCGGCTGGGAGGCGGCATAGGCACGCGCGGGCCGGGCGAGAAGAAGCTTGAAGTTGACAGAAGGAGGATAAGGAAGCGCATAGAAAAATTAAGGGACGAATTAGGCCATATGCGCGATCAACGCGCCTTGATGAGGAAAAAGAGGCATGCATCCACCCTTGCCTCTGCCGCGCTGGTCGGCTACACCAACGCGGGTAAGTCCACCTTGATAAACTCACTTACATCCGCCGCGCAGGAGGTAAAGGGGCTTTTGTTTACCACGCTTGACCCTCTTTCCAGGGCGCTTACCCTGCCTAACGGCCAGCATATAGTCATTTCCGACACAGTGGGTTTTTTGCACCAGCTTCCGCACGGCTTAATAGAAGCGTTCAAGGCAACGCTTGAGGAAGTAATAGAGGCAGACCTGCTTATAAACGTGCTGGATATTTCCCACCGTCAGGCGCCGGAGCACAGAAAGGCGGTCCTTGAGGTCCTGGGCCTTCTTGGCTGCGCGGCCAAGCCGATGATCACGGCGCTGAACAAGATAGATAAATTAGACGACCGTTCCTGGATAGAGCGTTTTAAAGTGGAGTTTCCCGATTCCGTGGCCATATCGGCAAAGACAGGGGAAAATCTGGAAGGGCTGCTGCATAAGATCGAAGAAAAACTGTCTTTTATCCTCGCGCGGATCAAATTAAGCATACCTATGAACAGGTTGTCCGTATTGGATATGATCTACAAGGAGGGCAAAGTGCTCAGTGTTGAATACGGCCCTGAAGAAGCGATCGTGGACTGCGTGATCCCTGCCGTGGATGCCGACAAAATAAAAGGCCGGGCAGGGGTGAGGGTCATTAACTGATTGGAGGGTATATGCGGACTGATGTCATAACCAAGCGCCTGGAAGTCACGCCTGACGTGAGATCGTTCATAGAAGAAAAAAGCGGTAAGTTAAGTTGCCATCTCGCGCATTTTCCCGAAGACCTGCTGCGTCTTAAGGTATCGCTGGAGAGAAACCCTCATAAGGAGGAATATACCGCTCATCTCAATTTAAGCATGCCGCAGACAGTGCTTAAGTGCAGTGAAAATGCCGCGGACCTGTTCACGGCGACAAAATTCGCCTTTGAGGGCCTGATCAGGCGGGCCGAGAAATTGAAATCCAGGGGGCGGCAGGACAAGAAAAAGCTGGCCCATTTTAAGAGACAATAAGCTTAAAATTAAGTTTGACAAAGCATTGATTTATGCTAAAATCAAATTTTAGCATTCTCAACCCGAGAGTGCTAAAATTCCCTTACAGGGGAGGCGAGAATGCATAAATATGATTCTGACACGCGTAAATGGAGGGTGCTGGCCGCGGTTATCAATTCTTACATAAGGACAGCCATACCTGTAAGTTCGGACTCTATCTGCCGGAATTTTGACTATAGCCCCGCTACCATAAGAAATGTGCTTTCCCAACTTGAGGAAGACGGCTATCTGACCCATCCTCATACTTCAGCAGGCAGGGTTCCTACCGATAAAGGCTATCGTTACTATGTTGATTTCCTGCGTTCCCAGATGGACATCCTTAATGAGGAGAAGGAAAAGGTTTCAAGCGAAATAGACAGGATAGACAGGCGTATCAAGCGGCTTGAAGACGCCCTGGAGACCACTTCAGAGGCCATATTTCATATAACGCATACTACCGGGATCGTTTCTTCAGTTGACGACAGCGAGCATCTGTTTTTTACGGGCTTCAGCTGTTTCGCTGAACAGCCGGAATTCAGGAATATTGAGCGCTTAAGGGGCATCTTGAGAATATTGGAGGAAAAGCAGCGCCTCATAGACATACTTAACCGCGAGATAGAGGAGAACGTGAAGATATATATCGGCAGTGAACTTAATTGGCCGGATATGGATGAATGCGCGATAATCGTGTCAAAATACAACGTCAAGGACAAGCCGTCGGGAAGGATGGCGGTGTTCGGGCCGCGGCGCATGGATTACGAGCGGCTCATACCCACGCTTGGATACTTATCCGAGAGGGTGTCTGAGATATTAAGCCAATTTTAAGTGAGGACATAAGTTATGGAGCCCGTAGAAAAGACGGTCACCCTGAAAGAGGAAGAGCTCAACAAACTTAAAGAGGCCGCGTCTAAAGCGGAAGAGCATTACGATAAATTTTTGCGCCTTCACGCCGAATTTGACAACGCGCGAAAGCGCTGGGAGAAGGAGAAGGTGGAGTTTGCCAAATACGCCTGCGAAGAGATAGTTTTAAATCTGCTCAGCACCGTGGATAACCTTGAGCGGGCGATAGAGCTGGCCGAATCAAAGCATGAGGATTTTCAGGGTTTTTTGAAGGGTATGGAAATGGTGCTTGCCCAGCTTTATGAACTGCTCCGCGGCCACGGCCTGGCCCCTATAAACACAAAAGGCAGGCCCTTTGACCCCAATACCCAGGAAGCGCTTATGCAGCAGGAATCTAAAGACGTGGACGAGGGTGTCGTGATCGAGGAATTGCAAAAAGGATATATGCTTAACGGCAAGGTTATCCGCACTGCCAAGGTCAAGGTATCAAAGAAACCCTGAGAGTGTTGTGCTTCGACTCGTAAGAAGCATTAAAATTTTAAAGAGCAAAATTTTAATGCACTCGTCGAAGTTTCGCTAAATAAAAACTTAAGGTGCTCAAGGAGGTATAAGAAATGGCGCGTGTAATCGGTATCGATTTAGGAACATCAAACTCAGCGGCGGCTGTAATGGAGGCAGGCAGGCCTGTGATCATCCCTTCTGCTGAAGGCGCGGGCATTGCCTCGGGCAAGGCGTTCCCTTCAGTCGTTGCCTTTACCAAAGACGGGCAGCGGCTGGTAGGCGAGCCGGCGAGAAGGCAGGCAGCCATAAACGCGGAAGGCACTATTCAGGCGGCCAAGCGAAAGATGGGGGAGGATTTCCATTATAAGGTATTCGGCAGGGAATACACGCCGCAGCAGATATCCGCGTTCATCCTTCAGAAGATAAAGCAGGATGCTGAAAGCTATCTTGGCGATAAAGTGGAAGAGGCGGTGATCACCTGCCCGGCTTACTTTGACGATAACCAGCGCCAGGCAACGAAGGACGCCGGAGAGATCGCGGGCCTGAAGGTCCTGAGGATAATCAATGAGCCGACCGCCGCCTGCCTCGCGTACGGCCTTGATAAGGTCGGCAAGGAAATGAAGATCATGGTGTTTGATTTCGGCGGTGGAACGCTGGATGTCACCGTTATGGATATGTGGCACGATAAGGAGCATGGCGCCGGCGGATTTGAAGTCAAGGCCACCAACGGCGACACGCGTCTCGGCGGCACGGATATGGACAATGTGCTGATCGACTATATTGCCGATAAATTCAAGAAGGAAAGCGGCATTGATATAAGGAATGACAAGATGGCCCTCCAGAGAGTAAGGGAAGGGGCGGAAAAAGCGAAGGTTGAGCTCTCCAGCACGCTTACGACGGATATAAACCTTCCCTTTATTACCGCCGACGCGTCCGGCCCCAAGCATCTGACCATGTCAATGACGCGGTCAAAGCTGGAAGAACTGGTCGGCCCTATAATCGACCGCTGCAGGCACCCCGTAGAGCAGGCGCTAAAAGATGCCAACCTTACGCCTAATGATATAGATAAGATAATAATGGTAGGCGGCCCCACAAGGATGCCTGTTGTGCAGAAGTTCCTTGAGGATTTAGTGGGCAAGAAAATAGAGCGCGGCATAGACCCGATGGAATGCGTTGCTCTGGGCGCGGCAATCCAGGCCGCCATTATCAAGGGAGACGCGAAAGAGGTTCTCCTGCTTGATGTTACGCCTTTATCCTTAGGCATAGAGACCTTGGGGGGAGTATTTACAAAGTTGATCGAGCGCAACACAACCATACCCACGAGGAAAAGCCAGGTGTTTTCTACGGCCGCGGATAATCAAACAGCGGTTACGGTGCGGGTTCTTCAGGGTGAGCGCCAGATGGCCAACGATAATACTGAGCTGGGGAGGTTTGATCTGATAGGTATACCCGCGGCTCCCCGCGGCGTGCCCCAGATAGAGGTTGCCTTTGACATTGACAGGGATGGTATTGTGCATGTAAGCGCCAAAGACCTTGGCACAGGCAAGGAGCAGAGCATGCGCATAACCGCTCCTAAAAAGCTTTCCAAGGAAGAGATCGAAAAGATGGTCAAAGAAGCGGAAAAATTCGCCGCGGATGATACCAGGAAGAAAGAAGAGGTAGAGATAAGGAATCAGGCGGATTCCCTGGTGTATGCCACGGAAAAATCTTTAAAGGATTTCGGCGATAAGGTCTCTGCTTCGGATAAAGAAGATATTCAAAAGAAGTCCGATGCCCTGAAAGAGGCGTTGAAAGGGACGGATGTTGATAAGATAAAGAAGGGCACGGAAGAACTGATGCAGGCCTCTCATAAGCTTGCCGAGGAGGTATACAAGCAGGCTCAAGCCAAGCAGCAGGGCCAGGCGCAAGCGCAGGGGCAGCCGGAAGAGGCCGGCAGGGAAGAGCCGAGGCAGGACAAGAAAAAAGATGATGTGATCGACGCGGAGTATAAGGAAGAAGACGACAAAAAGTAATGTCTACCAAGCGTGACTATTATGAAGTGCTGGGCATAAACAAGGGCGCCTCTACCGATGAGATAAAGAAGGCGTATAGGAATCTCGCCTTGAAGCATCATCCTGACAGGGTGCCCGCGGAACAGAAAAAAGGCGCCGAAGAGAAGTTCAAGGAAATATCAGAGGCCTACGCCGTGCTTTCCGACCCTAATAAGCGCTTGCTTTACGACCAGTACGGCCACGCGGGAGTTGACCAGAAATATTCCTATGAGGACATATTCAGAGGGGCTGATTTCTCCAGTATCTTTGAAGGGCTTGGCGCCGGAGGCAGTATTTTTGAAGGGATATTCGGAGATCTGGGTTTTGATATTTTCGGCGCCGGCAGGGGCCGGCCGTCAGGCCGCCGCAGCAGGCGCGGAAGGGACTTAGAGTTCGCGGCAGATGTCACTTTAGAGGAGGCATACGAGGGGGTTGAGAAGGCGCTGGAGATCAGCCGCTATGAGCTCTGCGGCAATTGTTCCGGAAGCGGCGCCAAACCCGGCACTAAGAAGGCGAATTGCCCGAAATGCAGGGGCAGCGGCCGCGTCAGCGTCTCAAGCGGCTTTTTTCAACTGACGCAGACCTGCCCCAACTGCCGGGGAGAAGGCAAGGTTATTTCTACTCCCTGTTCAAAATGTTACGGAGAAGGCCGCGTAAAGCAGCAGCGTAAGATCAAAGTCAAGATCCCCGCGGGAATAAGCGACGGTTCTCACTTAAGATTAAGAGGCGAAGGCGAGGCGGGTGAGGCAGGCAGCGGGGACCTTTATGTGCTGGTAAGGATAAAAGAGCACCCCGTATTCAAACGTGACGATAACGACCTTTTCTACGAGGCGGCATTGACTTTGTCCAAGGCAGTGCTGGGAGGCGAAATAGAAGTACCCACTTTAAGCGGCATGGTCAATATGAGAATCCCTCCCGGCACGCAGAGCGGAAAGGTCTTCAGGTTGAAAGGCAAGGGTATGCCCGATGTCCACGGCGGCTCGACGGGAGATGAACTGGTCCGGGTGACGGTTGAAATACCCGCGCAGCTTAATTCAGAGCAAAGGCGGTTGATGGAAGAATTTGCCCGCGCCTCGGGCGAGAGCGTGGATACAAAAGAGAGTTTTACAGATAAGGTAAAGAAAGTGTTTCGGTAACTGATGGACCCCACACTTACGTGTGGGGAATTGGAGGAACAATGCCTACATACGAATATGAATGCGCAAGTTGTAAGCACAAATTTGAGGTTTTTCAGAACATAAATGATAAACCGATCGAGTCCTGTTCTAAATGCGGCAAGAGCGCCAGGCGCCTGATAAGCGCGGGAGGGGGTATAATCTTTAAGGGCAGCGGATTCTACGCTACTGATTACAGAAAGCCCGCGCCCCAAAAAGAAGGGGCGCCCGGTAAATGCCCTTCGTCTTCGCCTTCCTGCTCAAATTGCCCCAATGCCTGAGAATACATACGGCAGGTTTCTTCCCTGGCTGCCGGCATTAATATGGGCGGCCCTTATATTCTGCGGCTCTTCTATACCGGGCGCGGATATTAAGCCGTGGTTTGTTTTTCAGGACAAGGTGCTTCATACCCTGGTTTATCTGATTTTGGGCATATTGCTGCTGAGGGCATTCTATAAGGCCGCGCCGTCTTTATCAGATCAAAAGAAATACTTATTCAGTTTTATTCTGGTATTATTTTATGGCATAACCGACGAGTTACACCAGGCATTCGTCCCCCTGAGGGACCCTTCTTTCTTAGACGTCTGCTTTGACGCGCTCGGCGGTTTTTTAGCGGTCCTATTCTTTCACTTTAAATGAATTTTGACGTAAAACAATTCAGTTCCGATAAGATATTGAAACATCTGGACAGGGTGTCCGCCTGGACGAGAGGGGAGAACCCCCCTCCTATTACAGTTGAATTTGATATGTCCAACATATGCAACCATAGATGCCCGCAATGCAGCGGAATGTATTTCCGGGACAGCAAAAACGACTTACTTCCTGAAGGGCTGGCAAAGAAGATATTGAGGCAGCTTGCAAAAGCGGCGGTGAGAGGCCTGATATTTACCGGCGGAGGAGAGCCGTTATGCAACCCGAAGACAGCCGCCATGGTAGTGTTGTCCAGGAAGCTGGGCATGGATGTCGGCTTTATAACAAACGGCGCCCTGATAACAGAGCGCATAGCCGAGATCTTAATACAGAATTGCCTCTGGATACGCGTGTCGGTTGATGCCGCGAGCGCCTCCGTGTATAAAAAGACGCACGGGTCCGGCAGGGAGGCCTTTAACAAGCTGCTGAAGAAGATAAGAATGCTGGTAGAGAAAAAACGGCAATTTGCCGCCTCTGTCACGGTCGGCGTGGGCTTTCTTACCAGCAGGTACACCAGAAAGGACATGCGCAGGGCCGCGGAATTGTTTAAAGAGATAGGCGTGGACTATCTTCAATTCCGGCCGATGCAGATCCATAATAACGGCAGGTTTTACTACGATCTGCTGGACATAGAAAAAGAGCTGAATGAGGCGCTCAAAGAGGACTGTGAAGATTTCAGCGTTTTATTTTCCCGGCATAAATACGAGATGATGAAACATAAGGATTACGGCCGCAATTACGGCAGGTGCTTCGGCCACCAATTCGCGACCGTAGTGGGCGCGGACGGCAAAATGTACCTGTGCTGCCATATGAGGGGAAACCGGAAATATTGCATAGGCGACCTGAACAAGAGCGCCTTCAAGGATATCTGGAATTCGGAGCAAAGGATGAAGGCGGTGGGGCGCATTGATTTTGCCGATTGTATCCCGCTTTGCCGCGATAACACCTTTAATCAGATATTATGGAATATATCTCAACCCAGAGAACATAAGAACTTTCTTTAGATGGCCGACGTAAAGCCCTTTAGCGCTGTCCGTTATAATCGATCTAAGGTAAAAGACGCCGCCACGGTCGTCTGCCCGCCTTACGATGTTATCGGCCCGGAGGACACCGATACCTACCGTGGCCAAAGCCAATATAATATAATAAATCTTATCCTCCCCGGGGACAACGCTGCCGGAGATAAATATTCCGCCGCCGCCGGACAATTCAGCGAATGGTTAAGGGGCCGGGTGCTCCTCAAGGACGATTCCGAAGGGATATACTTTTTAAGGCAGACATTTTTGTTTGAGGGCAGGAAGGTAATGCGCGTCGGTTTTATCGCGCTGCTCAAGCTTTCGCAGGAACGGGGCATACTGCCGCACGAGCACACAAATCTCGCCCCGAAGGAGGACCGCCTTCAGCTGCTGAGAAAGGTGCGGGCGAACTTAAGCCCCATATTTATCCTGTTCAAGGACAAGGAAAAGATCATAGAGCGGGTATTTAATAAATGCGTTAGAAAGGGCAAGCCGCTTTTGAAGATCAAAGACAGAGAGGGCATAGAGAGCCAACTCTGGCGGCTTGAGGATAAGGAATCGATCGGTCTTGTAACCAGAAAGATGAGAAAGAAGCCGGTGTTTATTGCCGATGGCCACCATCGCTTTGAGGTGGCATGTAACTATCTGATGGAACAAAAGAAGGCCGACCCGGGGCTGGGAGACGATGCCCCCGTTAATTATATAATGTCTTATTTTACCGCCGCTGATTCAGACGGGCTGGTTATACTGCCTATTCACCGGCTTATCAGGGGCCTGGACAGGAATACCGTTTCCGGTCTGGAGGGGGCGCTTTCGCGTTACTTTGATATAGAGTCCGGCGTGAGCAGGCAGTCGGCGTTCTCGCTCCTTAGAAGATCACGCGATAATTGCTGCGCGTTTGTGCTGTATAGAAAGAATAAATTCTCCTATATTCGCTTGAAGGACGGGGTTATTTTAGATAGAATAATTGAGATCGATAAACCGAAGGAATTCAAGGGCCTGGACGTCACCGTATTTAATTACCTGATATTGAAGGGGGCGCTGGGCATTGAATTTACAGATTACGATAAGATATCTTATATGCATAGCGCGGATGAGGCGATAAACGCCGTGGACAGGGATGACGCGGAATTGGTTTTTATCCTGAATCCCATTAAGATAAATCAGTTATTAAAGGTGGCGTCAAAACTGGAGAAGATGCCCCCTAAGTCAACCTTCTTCTATCCGAAGATCCTGACCGGGTTGACTATCCATAAATTCGATTAGGCATGGCTCTATTCGGTAAACCGAAATATACCATAGTAAGATTCAAAAAGAAGGGTATTCCCGACGGGTTATGGACCAAGTGCGAGGAGTGCCAGCAGGCCATATATAATAAGGAATTGAAGGAGAATCTGATGGTCTGCCCCAAATGCGGCTATCATTTTCAGCTGGGCGCCTACGAACGTATTGAACAGATCTTAGACGCGGGGTCTTTCAAAGAATGCGACAGGGATATGGTCTCGCAAGACCCCCTGGATTTTAAGGGGCCCAAGACATATAAAGATAAGCTGGAGCAGGATGTCCAGGCGACGGGCTTGAAAGAGGCCGTGGTTACGGGCGAGGGCAGGATCAATGACAGGCCTGCCGTGATCGCGGTGACCGATTCGCGTTTTATAATGGGCTCCATGGGTTCTGTCGTAGGCGAGAAAATAACCCGCGCCATAGAAAGGGCGACGCAGATGAAGCTGCCCATGTTGATCGTGTCCGGTTCAGGCGGAGGAGCCCGTATGTATGAAGGGATGTATTCGCTTATGCAGATGGCAAAGACAACGGCCGCCCTTGCCCGGCACAATAAGGCGGGGCTGCTTTATATATCTTTGCTCACCGACCCGACCATGGCGGGGATCATGGCGTCTTTTGCCGGTATAGGCGATTGCATAATGGCTGAGCCGAAGGCGCTGATAGGTTTTACCGGGCCGCGCGTGATAGAACAGACAATACGCCAGAAGCTCCCCGAGGGTTTCCAGCGCTCCGAGTTCCTTCTTGAACACGGGCTTATAGATATGATCGTGCACAGGAAGAACCTTAAGGACACGGTCTCTCGGCTGATAGATTATTTAAGTTGATATGGCGCAGGTAAGCTTAAGAAATCTGACCAAGGTCTATCCGGGGAACATAGTTGCCGTAGACAAGGTGAATCTGGGCGTGGACAACAAGCAGTTTATGATCCTGGTCGGTCCCTCCGGGTGCGGCAAATCAACTATCTTGCGGATGATAGCGGGGCTTGAAGAGGCGACAGAGGGGGATATCTTTCTCGGCGATAAGATAGTCAATAATATGCCGGCCAAGGATAGGAACATAGCTATGGTTTTCCAGAACTACGCCCTCTACCCCCATATGACTGTTTTTGAAAATATGTCTTTCGGCCTGCGGCTGAAGCGTTACCCTAAGCAGGAGATAAAACAGAGGGTCAATGACGCGGCGGAGATCCTCGGCATAAAGAAGCTTCTGGACAGGCGGCCGAGGGAGCTCTCAGGCGGAGAGCGCCAGAGGGTTGCCGTGGGCAGGGCCATTGTAAGGAAGCCCCTTGTTTTTCTTTTTGACGAACCATTAAGCAATCTTGACGCCAAAATGAGGGTGCAGATGCGCACCGAGATCCATAAACTGCACATACGCCTGCAGACCACCATGATCTATGTCACGCACGACCAGGTTGAGGCGATGACCATGGGCGACAGGATAGCCGTAATGAAGGACGGGGTAATACAGCAGATAGACGACCCCGTATCCATATACGATTTCCCCAGGAATAAGTTCGTGGCGGGATTTATAGGTTCTCCCCCCATGAATTTTATGAACGGCCGTATAATCCAGAAAGACGGCAAGATCTATTTTGACGAGGGAAAGCTTCAGGTCAAACTCGTTGAGGATATGCATAAGAAGTTAACGCCGTATACAGGCAAGCAGGTGATTTTCGGCATACGTTCGGAAGACATATACGATAAGTTGTTCGTTTCGGAGGCGGCACCTGAGAATATCGTCAGGGTGAACTGCGAGGTGGTCGAACCCATGGGCTCCGAGGTATACCTTTACCTCAATACCGGCGTCCATACCTTTATCGCGCGCGTCGGCGCCCATGACCGCCCCAAGGTCAACCAGGATATGGATGTGGTTTTCGATATGAGCAAGGCGCACTTTTTTGATAAATATACCGAAGAAACCATTTGTTGATCTGCTTTACGGCAGAACCCCCCGCGCCGTAAGGGTAATCCTGGCAGTAAGTCTGGCCTTCCTTTTTTTCTTCTATCCCCTGCGTGCCGCGAACAATAAACCGGGCCTCTCGCCGTATATTCTTTTGATCTACGCGGCATTCCTCGCGTTATGCTATACCATCCACAGAAGAGAATCCGATAAAGACAGCCATCTTAAGGTAGAGCTGGAGAAATTTCAGGAAAAGAAGAATTATCTGGCCTCTGAATTCAATAACCTCACAGCCGTAAATACATCGCTTTATTCCAGGGTGGCAAGCTATGGATCGCTGAGGATGCTTGCTGAAAAGTTAGGCGGCAGCACGGATGTCGATGAAGTCATTTCCATTATTGTGGACAGCACTTACCGGATGACCGGCGGCAGGGGAAATTGTCTTTTGTACCTTACGGATATACGGAATCAGCAATTGGAATTGGTTGCCTCGCGCAAGGAATCAGCCGTAGTTATAAAGGCCAAGAAAGGGGACGTCTTTGACCGCTGGGTATTGAAGCATACCTCCGCCCTTATAGTGGAAGACATAAATAACGATTTCCGTTTTGACATAGAGGGCATGGGGCAGGAAGAACGGCGCGGCGTCACCTCGCTTATTGCCGCTCCGTTTATAAGCGACAGCAACGTAGTCGGCGTATTGAGGATGGACAGCGCGGCCGAAAGCGCTTTTTCTCTTGATGATCTGCGCCTGTTAAAGGCGATAGCCGACCTTGGGGCGGTGGCGATCGAAGACGCCCAGTTTTATCAGCAGACATTGCAGCTTGCGGTGCGCGACGGGCTTACAGGGCTTTACTTAAGGCGGTATTTGTCCGAGCGCCTGCAAGAGGAAGTAGATAAGGCCGCGAGAGGAAAAAGCGCCTTCTCCTTTCTTATGATGGATATAGATCACTTCAAGGAATATAACGACAGGTACGGCCATACAGCCGGCGATATAGTCCTCAGGCGGCTGTCCGAGATACTTCTGAGCGCCTGTCCACAAACCCAGGCGGTCGTATCGCGCTTTG
The DNA here is from genome assembly GCA_028707125.1 of Candidatus Omnitrophota bacterium. Classification (NCBI taxonomy): domain Bacteria; kingdom Pseudomonadati; phylum Candidatus Omnitrophota; species Candidatus Omnitrophota bacterium. Next base: position 212,626 of record JAQTUX010000002.1, on the reverse strand, counting down.
GAGGGGAGGAATTCGCCGTTGTTTTGCCCGGTTCCTCCAAAGACGAAGCCGTAAGATTTGCCGAAGGCCTGAGAGAAAAGATATCTTCAGAGGAGGTAATCTTAAGAAGGGTACCTACGAGAGTAAGGGTGTCCGCGGGCGTGGCTTGTTTTCCCGACGACGCGGAAAGCGTGGAAGGCATAATAGAGGCCGCTGACCGCGCCCTTTACAGGGCAAAAGAACAGGGCAGGGACAGGGTGTGTAGTGCGTAACTTTATATTGCTGTTAATAGTATCGCTGTCCGGAGCGTGGCTGGTAATATTATTCCGGAGATACCGGCAGTCGCGCGGCATTAAGATCAAAAGCGAGATAAATGATCTGCGGGTATCCTGCGATGAGACAGGATCCAGCATAGAAGAGCTCAAGCGGGACAGCGCGCGTCAGGAGGAACGGCTTTCCTCCATAATAGCTCTTTATGACCTGGCCAGGGAGATAAATAAGTCCCTTAAGCCGCAGGAGGTCCAGGATACATTTAAAGAGCTGTTGAAGAGGCATGTTGATTACGGCGCTTGCGAGTTTGTCAAAGAATATTCGCCTGAAAAATACCCTCAGGCCCATGAGGTGTTTGAGCTTGAGTTGGGTACGGAGAAACAGGCGCTGGTTGTAAGCGGCATGGACCCGAAAAGCAGGGAGGCCTGCTCTATCCTTAAAAATCAGCTGGTCCTGGGCTTGAGGCGCGCCTACCTTTACGAAGAGGTCCAGCGGCTGGCGATCACCGACGCGCTTTGCGGTATATTCAGCAGAAGGTACGCGCTGGAGAGGATGGAGGGCGAGTTGTCGCGTTCAAAGAAATTTCAACTGAGTTTTTCCCTGCTTATGGCCGACCTGGATAATTTTAAACAGATAAACGATACTTACGGGCACCTGGCCGGAGACGCGGCCCTGAAAGAATGCGCCAGGATCATAAAGGATAACCTTCGTCAGGTAGACCTTATAGGCAGGTTCGGAGGCGAGGAGTTTGTGATCATGCTTACGGAGACCGCTACCGAAAAGACAAGGATGGTCTCAGAACGTATAAGAAAGGCCGTTGAGTCCACGGCATTCAAGGCCTACGATGAAAAGCTCAAGATCACCATAAGTATAGGCGCCAGCATATTTCCGGAGGACGCGGATAATCTCCATGATCTGATAGACAGGGCTGATTCTGCCTTGTATGACGCCAAGAGGTCCGGCAGGAACATAGTCCGCATATTCGGGCAGGATCAACGATAACTCTTGAAAATATTGGGGTTTTATCTTAAAATATAAAGTTAGGATGCCTAAGAAATTCATCTTTTCGGTTGACCTTGGCGGCACCAATTTAAAGTCGGCGCTTTTTGATGAACGCCTCAAACTGCTGGTAAAGACCGTCTATTCTACTTCCAGATACCGCAGCAAGGCCAGGTTGATAAATATAATAATTGAAACCATTAACAGTTTTATATCAAAGAGCGGATTATCAAAGGGTTCTCTTTTGGGTGTGGGGCTGGGGGTGCCCGGGCCAGTCGATTACGAAAAGGGAGTGGTGCATTTTTTCCCTAACATACCCGGGTGGAAAGATGTCCCTCTCGCGAAATTACTCAGCAGGAAGACAGGGCTGCCGGTGATCATAGATAATGACGTGAATTTGATGTGTCTTGCTGAAGGCCGGTTTGGCGCCGCTGCTTCCGCAAGGAACGCCTTATGTATTACATTAGGCACGGGCGTTGGCGGCGGGATCCTGATAGGCGGCAGGCTTTACAGGGGCAGCAGTTACCTGGCGGGAGAGATCGGCCATATGCCGCTGAATTTAGACGGGCCCAGATGCAACTGCGGCGGCAGGGCCTGCCTTGAGCGCTACGTAGGCAACAGGTATATAGCCCTGTATGCCAGAAAGGCCTTTGGCAGGCAGGTCTCCCTTGAGGAATTGAGTGTCCTGGGGAGGAAGGGCGACAAAAAAGCGATCAGGGTCTGGCGCGGTATCGGAGAATATCTGGGCGTTGCTCTCAGCAGCGCGGTAAACCTTCTTAATCCGGACACAATTGTCATAGGCGGCGGTGTAGCAGAGGCGGGAGAGGTTTTGTTCAAGCAGGTAAGAAGGATCATCGCGGAAAGGGCAATGCCTGATTCGGCAAAGGCGGTAAGGGTGGTCAGGGCCGAATTAGGCAGCGATGCCGGCCTTAAAGGCGCCGCACTATTAGTCAAAGATGAGCTTGCCAAAGTTTAGTTACCCGTTAATCATATTGTGCCTTGTTTCGCCTTTTGTTTTACTCCGCGGTATACGCGCCGCTGAAACAGAGGCCGCGCAGCCGGAGGCCGCGCAAGGACAGGGCGCGGAAGCCGCATCCGCGGCAAAAGAAACGCAGCCCGCCCAGGTCGAAAAAGAGGCGGTTGAAGTTAACGCGGATATGATTGAATATCAGGCGGCAAGCTCGGAGATAAAAGCAAAGGGGAATGTCGTCGCGATCTATAAGAATACGGTGCTCACCTGCGATAATTTGATGGTAAATAGAATGACAAATGACTGCATAGCCGACGGCAACGTGACAATAACGGATAAGAGCACAGATAGCGTGATAAAGAGCTCGGTAGTAATATATAATTTTGACTCAATGATGGGGACTATGCTTTCCGCCAGGATAAAATCCGATTTTATGTTCGGCAAGGGCCAGGAGATACAGAGGGCTTCGGAGAATCATTTTATAGTAGACAACGGATATATGACCTCCTGCAGTTTTGACCAGCCGCATTACAGGGTCACCGCCGATAAGGTGGACTTCTATCCCAAAGACAGGATGCGGCTTCAGAAGATCAGGATGAAGGTAGGCGAGCGGACCCTTATGTATATGCCGCGCTATCTTCATTGGCTTGACGATAAAAGGCCGCGCGTTACGGTGACCCCGGGTATGTCAAAGGACTGGGGGATCTTTGTCTTGAGCGCGTGGAGGTATTATGTCAACGAGAACATAAAGGGAAGATTCCATCTTGATTATCGCGAAAGAAAAGACCTTGCCTGGGGCCCGGACCTCAATTACGGCGATACCCCTTTCGGCAAAGGAAATCTGTCAACATATTATATGCGTGAGCGCAGTATCGCCACAAAACGCATTGTAAGGCCGGATAAGAAGAATTACGCCGAAAAGAGGAAGACCAAAGAGAGCGAGCGTTTCCGCGTACAGTGGCGGCATAAATGGGAAGTGGACGACAATACGAATTTATTGTTTGAGTACCATAAATTAAGCGACGCGAATATCATTAAGGATTATATCTACAGGGAATATGAGAAGGATTCCAATCCGCAAACGTACTTCTTAGGCACGCGTAGTATGACCAACGGCACGTTAAGTTTCCTGATAAAGAGCCGGGTGAATCGTTTTCAATCAATGACAGAGCAGCTTCCGGAGATTGCCTTTCAGAGCACGGAGCACAAGATAGGGTCAACCCCGCTCCTCTTTAATAACAGGTCCACATTTTCCAGTTTAAACAGCAAAGACGCGGCGCCTTCCGATGTGGATTATACCGTTAATAGATTAGATGAGTTCAACAGGTTTTCCATGCCGAGCAAAGTAGCGTTTCTTGAGTTTAAGCCCTTTGTTTCTTCGCAGCAGACCTATTATAGCAGGACCCGTGATGACGAAGAGGATATCTCTCCCCGCACCGTATTTTCCGCCGGAGGCGATCTAAGCACGAAGTTTTTCAGGATATTTGAGGTCAATACTAATGCCTTTGGCCTTGATATCAACAGGCTCAGGCACGTAATAACCCCCACCGCCTCTTACGCGTATACGCATGACCCCACGATCTCTTCAGAAAAATTGCGTTCGTTTGACGGCATCGACTCAATAGCGGGGGGAAACAGCATTTCTATCGGATTAACCAATAAACTGCAGACCAAGAGAGGGGAAAAGAATAAAGAAAAGTCGGTGGACCTGGCTACAATAGAGGTCAGTTCATCCTACGACTATCATCCCTCAACCGGCGCGGGGAGCAAATTTTCCGACTTCCTTTTTGACCTGGAGGTTATCCCTTACAGCTGGCTGCGCTTTGAGGCGGACACTACCTTTGACCATATATCCGACGAATTTGAAAACGCGAATTTAGACCTTTACGCGAAGGTAAGCAAATATACTTCTTTTGGTATAGGGCATCGTTATCAGAGAAAAGGGTCAAAGGAGTTAACCACCCAATTTACCCATAGAATAAACCCGAAATGGAAATTCAGCGTTTATGAGCGTTACCAATTTGCCAGCACGCATACAAAGGAATTTGCCGAACAGGAATATGTGCTCACGCGCGATCTGCACTGCGGGGAATTGGACATTACCTATAATGTGACCAGGAATAAGGGAGAGGCATTGTGGTTCATTTACAGGTTAAAGGCGTTCCCGGAAATGGAATTTGAATACAATAAAGAGTACCATCAGCCGAAGCCGGGGAGTTAGTTTTAATAAGGAGAGTCATGGATATCGCGATCGTCGGGACGGGTTATGTGGGCCTGGTTACGGGCGCCTGCTTTGCTCAATTGGGTAACCGTGTCATATGCGTGGACAACGATGAAAAGAAGATCAAGCGCCTGAAAAGGATGGATATCCCCATATATGAACCCGGCTTAGAAGAGATGGTCAGGGATAACGCGCGCGGCAGGCGCCTGTTTTTTTCTTCCAGCATCAAGGAGGCGGTAGATAGCTCGCAGGTAATATTTATAACGGTAGGTACTCCCTCGCGGGAAAGTGGAGAGGCGGATTTAAGCGGCGTGGAAAAGGTCGCGCGTAATATCGCCAAATATATGCGTTCCTATCGGCTCATAGTGGAGAAGTCCACGGTCCCGGTTGAGACAGGCAAATGGGTAGAGCATACAGTGGGGCTGAATAATAAAAGAAAGGTCAAGTTTGACATCGCATCCAATCCGGAATTCCTGCGGGAAGGCCAGGCGATATCCGACTTTATGCATCCGGACAGGGTCGTTATCGGCGTAGAATCAAAACGCGCGGAGAGGATATTAAGGGATCTTTATGAGCCGCTTGATTGCCCGATCATAGTAACCGATATCAAGTCCGCCGAGATAATAAAGCATGCCAGTAATTCTTTCCTGGCCGCGAAGATATCTTTTATAAATGCCGTATCGCAGGTTTGCGACAGGGTAGGGGCGGACGTGGTCAAGGTCGCGGAGGGAATGGGGCTGGACAGGAGGATAGGGCGCTCCTTTCTTGACGCCGGAGCAGGATACGGAGGCAGTTGTTTTCCCAAAGACGTTCAGGCATTTATCAATATCGCGCAGAAAATAGGGTATGACTTTGAATTATTAAAGGCGGTGGAACGGGTGAACGAGGAACAGAAGATAAATATCATGAAAAAGATCGAAAGTATGCTCTGGATCGTAAGGGGGAAGACCATCGCGGTATTGGGCCTGGCCTTTAAGCCGGACACCGATGACCTGCGCAACGCGCCTTCCATTGACATAATAAGGCGCCTTCAGAGCGAAGGGGCAAAGATCAAGGCGTACGACCCGCATGCCATGCGCAAGGCAAAGGATATGATCGCGGGCGTGGAATTTTCCCGCGACCTCTACGGTTGTTTCCGTTCCTGCGATTGCGCGGTATTTATTACGGAATGGCCGCAGTTTAAAGAGCTGGATCTCGCCAGGATAAAGAAACTTATGAGGCACCCCATAATTGTAGACGGGAGGAATATTTACGAACCCGATAAAATGAAGAAGATGGGGTTCCATTATTGCGGGATCGGCAGGAGATAGACCCCACACTTACGTGTGGGGCATGATGATACTACAGGCGTAAGCCTGTAGAGGAAATGAGCGTATGATAGAAGGCGTCAGGATTAAGAAGCTTAAGGTGATCTCCGACGAGCGCGGGCGGCTTATGGAGATATTCCGGGTATCGGAAACAGGTATCCAGCCGCGGCAGGTATATCTGACAACGGCATTTGAAGGGGTCACGAAGGACAAGGACAAGTTCCATCTGCATAAAGATCAGGCCGATTTCTTCTGCTGCATCAAAGGAAAGATAAAGCTCGTTTTAGTCGATATACGCGATAACAGCAGGACAAAGAACGAGCTCAACGAATTCGAGATCGGCGAGGGAAACTTTTGCCTTGTAGGTATCCCCAAAGGCGTGCTCCACGCATTTAAGAGTTTAGCGGGAGAGGCATTTATAATAAACTGCATTGATCCCGAGTACGATAGAAACAAACCGGATGAATTCCGCATAAAGAATGAATATTACGACTGGGATAATTTGAGGCCGTTACATCCGGACCCCACACTTACGTGTGGGGAATGAGGATTCTACAGGCGTAAGCCTGTAGAGGAAAATGGACGCGTGATAATATGAAAGGCGTAATTTTGGCAGGCGGGTTGGGTAAGCGTTTAGAGCCGTTGACCCGCATCACAAACAAGCACCTTCTACCTGTCTATTGCCGGCCGATGGTGTATTACCCTATCATGGCCCTTGTTGAGGCAGGCATTACGGATATCATGATCGTTACGGGCGGCAATAACGCCGGAGATTTCCTGCGGCTTCTGGGAAACGGTTCGGATTTCGGCTTAAAACATATTAACTATACTTATCAGCAAGGCGAGGGCGGGATCGCCGCGGCGCTGGCCCTTACGGAGCATTTTGCCGACGGAGACAAAATAGCGGTTATCCTGGGAGATAATGTCGTGGAGAAATCCATAAAGCGTTATGTTGAAAAATTCAGGCGGCAGAGAAGAGGGGCGAGGATATTGATAAAGAAGGCGCCGGACCCTGAACGTTTCGGAGTGGTGGAATTAAGGGGCAGGCGGATAGTTTCAATCCAGGAGAAGCCCAGGAATCCCAAGTCCGATTATATAGTCACCGGCATATATATGTATGATCCACGGGTCTTTGATATTATACGCACTCTCAAGCCGTCTAAGCGGGGCGAGCTGGAGATAACGGATGTAAATAATGCCTATATAGAGAGACAGGAGATGTTTTTTGATATATTAAGCGGATGGTGGACTGACTGCGGGACGCACGAATCGCTTCTCAGGGCCAATAATCTTATCGCGAGAAAAGAGCGGAAATGAGATATCTGATCACGGGCGGAGCCGGATTCATCGGCTCCAATTTTGTTAAATTCATATTGAATAAATACAAGGCGGCAGAGGTAATCAATCTGGATAAGCTTACATATGCCGGCAACATAGATAATATTGCCTCGCTTAAGGCCGATAAGAGGCACAGGTTTGTAAAAGGGGATATACGCGACAGGCGCCTGGTTACGGGATTGGCCGGGAAGGCGGATGTTATAGTTAATTTCGCGGCCGAGACGCACGTTGACCGTTCCATTAATGATTCAAGCTGTTTTATTGACACCAACATAGCGGGTGTGCGCAATCTGCTTGAGGCATGCAAGGGAAGCGGCGCCGGGCTATTCGTTCAGATATCTACCGACGAAGTCTACGGGAGCATAAAAAGGGGCAGGTTCCGTGAAGATTCTCCTCTTGCTCCGGGCAATCCCTATTCAGCAAGCAAGGCAGGAGCGGACCTGCTCTGCATGTCTTACGCCAACACCTACGGACTTCCCGTTATAATCACCAGGAGCGGCAATAATTTCGGGCCGTATCAATATCCTGAGAAGGTAATCCCGCTTTTTATCACCAATTTACTTAGGAACAAGAAGGTCCCGCTTTACAGCCGGGGGGAGAATATCAGGGACTGGATTTATGTGTACGATAACTGCGCCGCAATAGATACGGTTATCCGTAAGGGCAGGAAAGAAGGGGTTTACAATATTGCCAGCAATTCCGAGATTACCAATTTGAATCTCACAAAACTCATATTGAAGAAAATGAATAAGGGCCATAATATGATAAGGCGCGTGAAAGATCGCCTCGGCCACGATTTTAGATACAGCCTTGACACGCATAAAATCCGGACCTTGGGCTGGCGGCCAGAATATAATTTTAATGACGCGTTAAATCTGACTATAGGCTGGTATTCCGGAAATTTTGATTGGTGGAAAAAAAGAATAATATAAAGATACTGGTTACCGGGGCCGGCGGCCTTCTGGGCAGCTGCCTTACCAGCGCGCTTTCAGATAAATATATAGTAAAGGGTATCGGGCGCTCTGACTGCGATATCACGGATGCCAAAAAGGTACAAGAGGTATTTATCCGCGAGTCCCCGCGGGTCGTGATCCACGCGGCAGCGCTGACAGACGTTGATGCTTGCGAAAAAGACCCGCGATCAGCGTTCAATATCAACGCGGAGGGGACGCGTAACATAGCTCAGGCCTGCGCGGGATCAGGGACCGTACTTATATTCATAAGCACGGATTATGTTTTTGACGGTACCAAGCTGTCTGCCTATACAGAGGATGATGAGCCGAAGCCCATAAATGTATACGCGCAGTCAAAATTTGAAGCGGAAAAAATATGCGCGATGACGCTCAAGGAGTATTTGATCATCAGGACAAGCTGGCTTTTCGGCGCGCGGCACAAGGACTTTGTAGATACCGTGATAAAGAAGATAAGGCAGGGCGCGGATTTTAATATAATAGGCGATAAATACAGCATTCCGACGTATAGCGTTGATTTGAGCGGCGCTATCGCCGGCCTCATAGGGATGCTTCGCGGAGGGCGCGGCGGTGATCCGCGGGGGATTTATCATATCACGAATTCAGGCAAGTGCTCCTGGTATGAATTCGCCTTGAAGATAAAGGAATTCTACGGGCATAACGGCGTGAATATTTCTTCAACCAGGCTGGATGAATACGGCTTTGCCGCGAAGAGGCCCAGATGCACGGTGTTGGAAAATAAGAGATTCGCGCGGGCGGCGGGTTACAGGCTGAGGCCGTGGCAGGAAGCGCTAAAGGAGTATATTGAGAAATGCTACGTGAATTAGAGAAGAAGATAGGGAATAAGAGCGCGCTTGTGGGGGTGGTGGGGTTGGGATATGTGGGCCTGCCCCTTGCCGTGACGTTCGCGAAAAAGGGCTTTAAGGTGCTCGGTATAGATACCGACAGGGGCAGAGTTGATAACATCAACGCGCGGGTAAACTATATCTCCGACGTAAAAGACGCCGACCTCAAGGCCGTGGTAAAGGCAGGCATGTTTCACGCTACGCAGGATTTCAGGCAGATAGGGAAGCTTGACGTGATGCTCATATGCGTTCCTACCCCCCTTAAAAGAAAATACCACCCGGATATATCTTATATTTTGAAGGCGGTGCGGCAGATAGCCGGATACCAGAAGAGCGGGAGCCTGGTGATCCTGGAGAGCACCACGTATCCCGGGACCACCGAAGAGGTGATACAGCCCATACTTGAAAGCAAGGGGCTTGTTTGCGGCAAGGATTTTCTGCTGGCATTTTCTCCCGAGCGTATCGACCCGGGCAATAAAAAATTCCACGTAAATAAGATACCAAAGGTTATCGGCGGCACTACTATTGAGGCCACCCGCATGACCCGGTTATTTTACGGCAGCGCCCTTGCCAGGACAGTGCCGGTATCCTCGGCGCGGGTTGCCGAGATGGTGAAGCTGCTGGAAAATACCTTCCGGTTGGTGAATATCGGGCTTATAGATGAGCTTGCGATGATGGCGCACAAGATGTCCATTAATATCTGGGAGGTCATTGATGCCGCCAGGACCAAGCCGTTCGGTTTTATGCCGTTTTATCCCGGCCCCGGCGTAGGCGGCCACTGTATCCCAAAAGACCCCCTGTATCTTTATTGGAAGGCGAAGAAATACGGATTCAAGTCAAAATTCATAAAATTGGCGTCAGACATAATAACATATATGCCCAGGTACGTGGTTGAAAGGACTCGGGAGGCCGTCGGAGATTTAAAAGATAAAAATATTTTGATTATCGGTGTGACGTATAAAAAAGATGTCAGGGATTTGCGTAAGTCCCCTTCGCTTGACGCGATCGAATATTTCCAGAAGGCAGGCGCAAAGGTTGCCTATTACGATCCCCTCATCCCTTTCCTGAAAATAAACGGCATCAATTTAAAGGCAAAAAGATTGACCGCCGGATTATTAAGATCGCAGGATATGGTAGTTATAGCGACTGATCATTCGCGGATAGATTACGGTTATGTCCTGCGACATGCGAAGAGGATATTCGACTGCAGGAATATCTACAATAATCTTACCGATAAGAAGTTATCCAGAATCTAAGGCCTCCGGATATGGAGCATTCAACCGTTACCCCGTTTAAGACCGCCGTAGTTATACTGATAGTCCTGGGCGCGCTTGCGCTAAGCCTTCTCAGCCATTGGGAAATAAGCGGGGAAGGATGGGGATACTGGTTGTCTGCCAGGATGTTCGCTGAGTCAGGCAGGTTTGTCGTTCTTGACAGAAGCCCGCTTTACGCGCTATACCTGAACCTTTTCAGCTGGCTGGGATATCCGCTTTCGGTAACAAGCGAATACTTTATAACCACATTAATTACAGCCATAGCCCTGATTGTATTATTCAGGCCATATCTGGGGCCTTATTTATCTGCCTTTGCAGTCCTGCTGTGGATCCCTTTCCTGCAGAGCGCGGAACCCCCTGTGCAAAAATTGGCTCTGGCATTTAGCTGCCTGGCTATCGCAGCCAGAAGGGAACAGGCAGGCAGGTTCCGGCTGGCAAGTTCATATGCCTTGTTTGGCCTGGCGTATATGTTCCGCTGCACGTACATAATTTTTATCTTTATATTTGTAATATGGGATACCTTTAATTTTTTAAGACAAAAAGGCGCGAAGAATTTATTCGCGCAATTGATTCCCCGGCATTCCGATTGGCCGGTCATTCTAGTAATGGCGTTGTCGGCATATTTTATAGGTATGCAGTCAACGCACCGTTGGAACAATACATCATTGTTTACCGGGACGTGGTTTCCCGGAGACAACAAGAGGCTCTCAGACGGCGCCTTTATTCAAAACTATAACGAGGAATTCATCCGGCTCAAATACGGAACATGCGCTGATAAGGACATTTATTTTACAAATCGGGAGATCTTTGGCGGGGCCGCGACCATTACCGGGGCCATCCGCGCCAATCCGTCATTTGTAGCGGGGCAGGTCATAAGGAATATCAAATATCTTGTTCCCATAATAGCCGGCATGACGGAATTTCCCCGGACCGCGCGCGCGGGTATTTTCTTGAGGGTTGTCAGCTGGCTTTGCTCTTTATTTATGGTTGCGCTGGTCCTGTATGGCGCGTTTCGCGCGGTAGGGGGCAGCAGGCCGATGCTGCTGTTTTTACTCGGCAGTATTTTGCTCGTTGCCAGCACGGTTATCTCTATGCCAAAGACAAGATATATGGTGCCCGTTATCCCCGTGTTTATCATCGGCGCCTCCTGGTATGGCGCTAATTTGCGTAACGCCTTCTCGAAGAATAAAATGGCCGCGTCTCTGGGGTGTTTAGCCGTGCCCATAATGCTTTTTTTCTTTTCTAACGCGGACGGTTATTCACGCCTGAGGATAAACCTGATAAAGGATCTTGTTAAGGACGTCCGTCAAGGCGATCTTCGCCTGATGCAGAACTCCGCTTATCCGATGAAGGCCTCTTTTGAAATGCTTGGCCCTCTGGTAAGGGATTGCAGGGGGATAATGTCGCTTGAGCACACATTCATCGGCGCATTTATGGAGCTGCCTTTAGACAGGGTATACGATATATGGGAGATCCCGCCCTTCGGTTCTCTGGAAACTCCGCATTATAATGGGCTGCGGCCTGAGCGCGTTGACTGTGTTCTTGTATCCCGTAATCTGGCCGAAAATTCAGGATGCGCGACGAATTTCGGTATACGCTACCGGAATTACATAAAGCCCTATGTCAAACTATTACAGAAGCAGGGGGCCGGCGTATATGAAATACCGGGCCTGGGAACGCTGGTTAAACTCGGAGGAGATTAAGAATGCCTGAACATAAGATTTCTATCCTGATACCTTGTTATAATGAAGAGCCGGTGATCCGGGAAACCTACGTAAGGGTCAAGGGGGTCCTGGACGCCAACGGTTACAACAGCCGCGAGATCATATTTATCGACGATGGGAGTAAAGACGGCACGCCGGGTATTTTAGAACAGATAGCGGCGCAGGACAAGGGCGTAAAGGTGATCAGTTTTTCCAGGAATTTCGGGCATCAGGCCGCGGTATCGTCCGGCATTAAGAATTGCAGCGGCGACATAGCCGTCATTATAGACGCGGACCTGCAGGACCCTCCTGAGCTTATCCCTGAGATGATAAAAAAACATGATGAAGAGAAATGCAATGTGGTATACGGGGTAAGGACAAGCAGGAAGGGGGAGGGTTTTTTTAAGAAATTTACGGCAAAGTTCTTTTACAGGATACTTAACAGCCTGTCTGAGGTAAGGCTGCCCTTAGATACCGGCGATTTCAGGTTGATCGATAGAAAGGTGATCGAAGAATTCAAGAATTTACGGGAAAAGAATAAATATATCCGCGGTTTAATAAGCTGGGTGGGGTTTAAACAGGCCCCGATCTATTACCAGCGTGATCTGCGCGCCGCAGGCAGGACAAAGTATCCGTTCCGCAGGATGGTGAAGTTCGCGGGGACAGGCATATTTTATTTTACCAAGAAACCCCTGCAGCTGGCCATGGGAATGGGGTTTGCCAGCATAATCTTGTCTTTTTGCCTGGTCGCTTATGTATTTTTATCTGATTTCAGAAGGACCTCCGGCTGGGCCTCTACTTTGGTCATAATCATTTTCTTCGGCGGGATCCAGCTTTTGACCGTAGGCATATTGGGGTCGTATATTGGAAGTATCTTTGATGAAGTAAAGGGCCGTCCTGAGTATATAATAGAGAAAAAGGTCAATTTCTAGAATATAAACGGGGCCGCAGCGCTTATGGACATAACGCTTATCAATCCCGCGCAATTTTCTTCCCCTACGCAGGTTACCGACGGGGTCACACCTCCGCTTGGCCTGCTGTACATCTCATCGATTCTTAAAAAAAATAATTTTAGAGTGCATCTGATCGACGGCCTTGGCGAGAATCCCGGCCAGTATTATAAATATAAAGGCAGCGCCTATAGGGGCTTGCGGCCTTCGGAACTTATAGAAAAGATCCATCCTGCAACCAGGGTCATAGGGATCTCCTGTTTATTCTCAATAGCGCACGCGTTTGTAATGGACCTATGCAGATCGATCAAAGAGAGGCTGCCTAAGGCGGTCCTGGTCCTGGGAGGGGCGCATGCATCGGCCCTGCCCGAATACATGCTGATGTCCGGATGCGTTGATTTTGTTTGCGTGGGAGAGGCGGAGATCACCTTCCTTAAGCTATGCCGGGCATTGGCTGGAAATCAATGGGAAGTCGATCTTTCTGATTTGAAGGATATCCCCGGGTTATGTTTTAAGCATGGTTCCGGGCTTATTATCAATAAGGATATTGAGTTATTGCAGGATGTGGATTCCCTGCCTTATCCGGATTGGGATGCCGTTCCCATGAATAATTATTTCAGGTTCAGGGAGCCGCACGGCTGCACGAGGTCTGACAAGTGGACAGTCATGTTATTTTCAAGGGGCTGCCCCTATGATTGTTCATTTTGCACCACCCCCGGGATCTGGAGAAGGAAATGGCGCCCACGGGACCCTAAAAAGGTGGTTGAGGAAATAATATTCCTGCAAAAGAAGTACGGGATCGAAGAGGTCCACTTTGAAGATGAGAACATGAATACTGAGCCGGGCAGATTGCTGGCATTTTGCGATGAGCTTATCAGGCAGGGGGTTAAGATCAACTGGCAGCCGGCAAACGGAATAAGGCCGCATAGGATGAACGCGGAGATCATCTCCAGGATGGTTGAGGCAGGATGCACCAATATTATCCTGGCTCCGGAATCCGGCTCAAAAAGGGTGCTTGATGAGATCATCGGCAAGTCCCTGGATCTGGAGGAGATCATCAAGGTCGCCAGGATCGCGAATAGGGCCAAGATCAAGACGTCGGTATACTTCATTATGGGGTTCCCCGGAGAGAAAAAAGGCGATATTTTTAAGACATTAGGCTTGATGATGCGGCTGGCGAAGAACGGCGTTGATGAATGTGTGGCAGGGCTGTTTGCCCCTTTGCCGGGAGCAAAATTGTTTGATAAACTCCGCAAAGCAGGAAAAATAAAGGTAGACGAGGCATTCTTCGCCTCATTGATATCAATGGGCGACATCGGTAAGGCCAGGTCCTGGTCAGAGGATATCGCTGATTGGGAATTAAAGGTCTACCAGATCTCCGGTTACCTTTTGTTCCATGGAGTCAAGGCGGCCTTCCATCCGGTTAAAACCGGCCGCGTGGTATTGAATGTCCTGTCAGGCAGGCAGGAACTAAAAACGGAAAGGTTTATTTTGTCCAAATTCAGAAAGATCAAGATCCTCAACCGCCTTATGCAGCGCGCTTAATCCCGCCTTTTCTACAGGAGCAAAACCAATTGCATTTGAAGAAGATACGAGCTTAAGATAGCGGCTTTTTCCGGCTGATTTGAACGCAGAAGTCACTTGACAAAGCAGGGCAAAAGCCGTAAAATGGTAATCGTTCATTTTTAGAACGCCACCCCCCGGAAAACTCGGGTTTTTCAGGGCAACAGGCCAAAATTACATGCCGGAATTGCAAGACAAGTTTTTAAAACCTACCGAAAACTTACGCAATCTTCAGTTATTGGAGGAGATAGCTAAGGACTCCACTGTTTCACAGCGCAAACTTTCCCAGCGTTTAGGCGTAGCCCTGGGTGTGACCAATGCCTGCCTGAAAAAGATGGTCAGCAAAGGGCTGGTAAAGGCCCAAGGCATTAATCACAAGCGGATAGGTTACTATCTTACCCCTAAAGGTTTCAGCGAAAAAGCCAGACTGGCCTATCATTTTCTTCAACACACCGTCAGCTATTATTCCGCCTTAAGAGATAAGGTAACTGCCAGCCTTAACACGCTTTCTACCGCGGGGCATAAGCGCATAGTATGCTATGGGGCGGGCGAGGTCTTAGAAGTGGTGTTTATTATTATAAATGGCTCTGGTTTTGAGTTTTCGGTTTTAGGCATAACAGATGATGATGAAAATAAGCATAACAATAAGATGTTCGGATTTATTGTGCAGCCCCCGCGGATCATAAAGGAATTAAGGCCGGACGCGGTATTGGTTACGTCAATAAGATATAATGACGAGATCTTACACAGGCTCAATAACGACAAGGAGTTGTCAGGGATCAGTTTTTATTCAATGGCGTAAAATATTGACGCCGGAGAATGTGCTTTAGAGAAAGGAGAGGTTAGCGATAATGATTCCGCCGCTGGATTTAAGACTGCAATACCAGAGCATTAAAGGGGAGATAGACGGGGCTATCCAGAGGGTGCTGGATAGCGGCTCATTCATTTTAGGGGAAAATGTGCGGCGCCTGGAAGAGGAGGTGGCCTCTTTTCTGGGCGTTAAGTTCGCGGTAGGGGTCGCATCCGGCACAGACGCGTTGGAATTGGCCCTCAGGGCTTTAAATATCGGTGAGAATGACGAAGTCATTACTACGCCTTTTACCTTTCTTGCCACCTCCGAGGCAGTTTGTTCGGTGGGCGCGCGCCCGGTCTTTGCCGATATAGACCTTGATACATATAATATTGACCCTGAGGAAGTAAGGAGGAAAGTCACCAAAAAGACAAAAGCCATAATCCCCGTGCATCTTTACGGCCAGCCCTGCCGGATGGATGAGCTGATCAAGATCGCCAGGGATCATAATTTGATGATCATTGAGGACTGCGCCCAGGCAATAGGGGCCGAATATAAGGGCAGAAAAGTCGGCTCTTTCGGCGACTGCGGCTGTTTCAGTTTTTACCCCAGCAAGAACCTTGGCGCTTACGGAGACGGCGGAGTAGCGGTCACAGACAATCAAGATATCGCCGACAGGCTGCGCGTGCTGCGTGTCCATGGCTGCAGGGAGAGGTATTACTGTGTTACCCGCGGCCGCAACAGCCGCCTGGATGAATTGCAGGCGGCGATCTTACGCGTGAAATTAAGATATCTGAATAAATGGAATGAGCAGAGGATAGAGAAGGCCGAGGTATACAATGAGCTTTTCAAAAAGTCCGGCCTGTCTGAGGAGCTGGCCATTCCCGGGACGATCAGAGAAGGCAGGCATGTTTTTCACCTTTACGTTATCCGGCTTAAACAGAGGGACGAGCTCCTCAAGTTCTTAAAGGCGAAAGATATTATCGGCGCGGTTCATTATCCCCTGCCTTTGCACCTCCAGGAGATATATAAGGAGCTGTCTTACAAAAAGGGCGATCTGCCTAACGCGGAATTAGCGGCAGAGGAGGTTATTTCTCTGCCTTTGTATCCGGAGATCACTAAGGAGGAAATTACTGCGGTTGCGGAAGCGGTGAAGGAGTTTTGCTGCCGGTTATGATGTCTAAAAGAGGCGATTTTTATACTCCGGTATTTATTGTATTTCTGGCGCTGTTAAGCTACGGCAGGTTATATTTGTTCCATAACGCCGCCTGGGACGATAATTGCTGGCTTATATCGGCATATTCAAGCGGCAGCCCGGGTGAATTTATCAATATGGGTTTTGCGCAGATGAGAAGGATACCGCAAGGCGCATTCCTGTATTATCTTTTTAATCTTCATAAGGTATCGGACCATGCTTATATGATATGGCATTCCGCCGCCATATTCATAGAGGTCGTGTCAGCGGCCTTTATTTATATTTTTATCAGGGGTCTGTCCGGGAAAAGCCGCCTTTTGGCCTTTTTGGCTGCCGGTTGTTTTCTGGCATCCCCTTTGGATAGCTCAATGCCTGTTTACGCCAATCTTTATTATCGCCTGGGTGTATGCTTGAGCGTCATTTCCTTTTATTTGACATACAGGGCATTTACAGGCAGCGGGCGGCTGCGGTTTTTGTCCGCGGCACTGGGGATTTCAGCGGTTGCCTATCTGCTTATGGAGGGGACAGTGGCTTTGGAACCGGCAAGGTTTATTTTGATATGCCGCCTGCTTGCCCTGGATACAGGGAGCTGGAGAAGGTCACTGAAGAAGGCGATGACCGCCTGGTCGCCATTTCTGTTGTTGTGCGCACCCTTGGTCGTATATAAATTAAAATTCAGCCCCTACGGTATCTACGAAGGGGCATACGCGGGGAATTTTTCGGGGATGCTTAATTTAGCCAAATATCCGCAGGCGTTAAAATATCTTTTATTCCAGAGTTGGTATATTTTCGCAAGGCATTTTCCGTCTGTAAACGGCTGGTCGGTGCTATTGGGGGTAACTGCCGGAATTTTGAGCTTTTATGCTTTGAGGCGGATAATTATTGCAGAGCAGCGCAAGGATGACGGTGGTTGGTTCGGGTTTTCTATGTTGTTTGGCTCTGTATTGCTGGTCTTTCCGATGATTATGTATTTATATGTCGGCAATGCCGGTGCCCCTGGCTCAAGCTCAAGGCATGGCATAATACTGCAGTTTGGCTGGTCTGTTTTAGCCGCCGCCTTTTTATACTTGATATTCAGGGCGTCTGCCGGCTCAAATATCAGGGCGAGGCTGTATCGTGTTTTTCTGGCGTCTTTTTTCGGGTTGGGCGTCTTTTTCAACAATGTTAACCTTGACTTGTATTTCAGGGGATGGCAGGAAGAAAGCAGATTTTTTCAGGCGTTTAGGGAGCGTTTTCCCGCCCTTCCGCCGGAGGCGATGTTCTTTGCGGACGCCCAGGCCGCCATACCGTTTTTTAATATGGAGAACGGCTATTTTTATGCCGACCTGAATAATTATTATGATTTTGAGTTTCCCCTGAACCTGTTGTATGCGGCATCAGGGCAGCCGGAGTCATTCCGGAGATACAAGGTATGCACTGCCGCCGAACTTAAAAAGAGAAGATTGCCCGGCGGCCCGGATGACGGCAGATTGAGGCGGCTTTCGCATTGGGGAGAGGATGCCTTTGATTTCAGGAAGTTGATATTCATACATTACAGGGAAGGGGAGTTATTGGTAAATCGGGAGATCCTTTTAAAATATCCCGACGTCCCCTATCGTAGATGGCTTGATAAAGGTTTGCCTGAATTGCCGGCTGTTTCTTTTTATCCCTTGAGGCATAAATTTGAAGGCCGCTTATGAGTAAGGTTTTTATAATAGCAGAGGCAGGGGTTAACCACAACGGAAGCGTTAAATTGGCCAAACGGCTGATAGACGCCGCTTCTTATGCCGGAGCCGACGCGGTCAAATTTCAGACATTCCGGGCGCGCCGGCTGGCCAGCAGACTCGCTCTGAAGGCAGGGTATCAGCTCCGGGCCACAGCCAGAAATGAATCGCAGCTTCAGATGTTAGAAAAGCTGGAGCTTGGCCTGGATGCCCACAGAGAACTTATCCGTCATTGCCGGCAGAAACGGATAGCGTTTTTATCAAGCCCGTTCGATTTGGAGAGCATAGACCTGCTTAACGGGCTGGGGCTGAGGATATTCAAGATACCTTCGGGAGAAATAACGAATATTCCCTATCTAAGAAAGATAGGAGGTATAGGGAAAAGGGTCATTGTCTCTACCGGCATGGCAGACCTGGACGAGGCCAGACAGGCGTTAAATATTCTGGTGCGTTCAGGTGTTTCTAAAAACAATATAACCTTTTTGCACTGCACAACGGCTTATCCGGCTGCCTATAGGGATGTCAATCTTCTGGCCATGCTTACCATAAGAGACGCCCTGGGTGTCAACGTGGGATATTCCGACCATACGGAAGGCATCGAGATCTCTATCGCGGCAGTTGCCCTGGGCGCCACAGTAATAGAGAAACATTTTACCTTAGACAGGAATATGAAAGGGCCGGACCACATGATGAGCCTTGAGCCGGACCAGTTAAAGAGCTTGGTGGATGGGATACGGAATACCGAGAAGGCCATCGGTAACGGGGTCAAGGCGCCCACCAGGGATGAGAAAAGGATCAAAAGACATGTCAGGAAAAGCATAGTGGCGAAAATAGATATACCCAAGGGCGCCAAGATAACGAATGACGCGATCGATATTAAAAGGCCGGGCATCGGAGTCGCCCCAAAATACTTAGATAGAATAATAGGCAGAGAAGCCAGAAGGGGCCTTAAGAAGGATTCCTTGATAAGGTTTCATGATTTAATATGAGAAATATCCTGTATGTTTCCGGTACGCGGGCTGAGTATGGACTGATGAGGAATACATTGTCTGCCATTAAGGGGCATCCCGGCCTTAAGCTGGATATCGTTGCCACGGGCATGCATCTGATGCCGGAATTCGGCAAGACGGTTAACGAGATAAGAAAGGATAATATTCCCGTCCACATAATCAGGGCGGTATACAAGGGCAATGATAAGCGGTCCATGGCCGGATTTATAGGCGATTTTACCTCAAAGTTTGCCAGGGGTATCGGCAGGATCGCCCCCGACATTATTCTTATATTGGGAGACAGAGCGGAGATGCTGGGGGCGGCGATTACAGGCTCCTATATGTCAATACCCGTGGTCCATATTCACGGAGGAGAGGTTACTTCCACGGTTGACGAGACCGTCCGGCACGCGATAACTAAACTTTCTCATTTTCATTTGGCGGCTACCCGCCAGGCAGCCGGGAGGATAAAAAGGATGGGGGAGGATGCCTGGCGCATAAATGTTGTGGGCGCGCCTGGCCTGGATAATATCGTCAACGGCAGGTTCGCGACTTCCAGGGAGGGCCTGCCGCGCAGGTATGATCTGGACCTCTCTAAGCCGGTTATTTTGGCGATCCAACATCCGGTTACTATGGATGTTGATAATGCCGGGCGTCAAATGAAACAGACAATGGAGGCCCTCAAAGAATTGGGGCATCAGACGATCGTAATTTACCCTAACGCGGATGCCGGCAGCAGGGACATTATAGGCATTATTGAAAAATATAGAAGGTATCCCTTTATACGGATATTCAGGAGTATCCCTTATGGAGATTACCTGGGGCTTATGGGTCTGGCAGGCGCCCTGGTCGGGAATTCCAGTTCTGGGATCATTGAGGCCCCGTCATTTCATCTGCCGGCAGTTAATGTAGGCGCAAGGCAGCAAGGCAGGGAAAGGGCGGCTAACGTGATAGATACGGGGTATGATAAGAACGAGATCAAGTCCGCGATTAAGAAGGCGATTTTTGATATGAATTTTAGAAGGCGGCTTATGAAGGATAGGAATCCATACGGCGACGGCAGGGCGTCTGAAAGAATAACAAAGATCTTGAAAGGGCTCAGGATAAACAGCAGGTTATTAAACAAAAGGATTTCTTATTGATGAGGAGCGACATGGGCGCAAGATTCAAGGATTGGAAATACCCGAAAATAGAAGAAGGCAGGCCTACGAAATTCAACTGGTTGGTTCAGCATAAGGGCAATTTTAAGTTGGGTTACAAGACCGATATAGGGGCCTATACGTATATTAACGCCAAGAAGGGCGTGGCCATAGAGGATTATGTCCAGATAGGGTCTCATTGCTCCGTATACTCCGTTTCTACTATTGACAATAAACAGGGGCCGGTTACCTTGAGCAGGAATTGCAGGATCGGCAGCCACAGCGTGATAATGCCGGCGGTAAAGATCGGTGAGAATTCGGTCATCGGCGCCTTCAGTTTTGTAAATAAAGATATACCGGCCAATGTGCTGGCCTACGGGGTTCCGGCAAAGGTAGCGAGGAAATTGACCAGGAAAGAAATAGAAACATTTTCAAGGTAGGGATATGAAGCAGAAGGTGCCTTTATTTAAGATAGATTGGAATGAAGACGATGTAAGGGCTGCTGCCTCTGTTATCAGGTCAGGGATGTACTGGGCAGAGGGGCCGGCTATAAGGGCGTTTGAGAATGAGCTGGCCCGGTACATCGGCGTTAAGTATTGCCTGGCCTTCAATTCCGGCACTTCAGCTCTGCACGCCGCTTTATTGGCTTATGGGATCGGGGAGGGTGATGAGGTTATCGTCCCTTCTTTTACATTCATTGCTACAGCCAACGCCCCGCTTTTTGTCGGGGCCAGGCCGGTATTCGCGGATATAGAAGAGGAAACCTTTGGCCTGGATCCGGAGGATGTCAAGAAGAGGATCACTCCCAGGACCAGGGCGATAATCCCCGTTCATTATGGCGGCTGCCCTTGCGGCATAGAGGAATTAAAAAAGATATCAAAGAGGCGCGGCCTGTTCCTTATAGAGGACGCCGCCGAATCATTCGGCGCGATGGCAGGCGGTAAAATGGCCGGCGCCTTCGGCGATTGCGCCATGCTTAGTTTCTGCCAGAATAAAATAATCACCACGGGCGAAGGCGGCGCGGCTCTGACAGATTCTCCTAGGATATATGAGAAATTGAAACTTATAAGGTCGCACGGCAGGTCCGGGGCGGGCAATTATTTTGCTTCTTCAGAGTCGTTTGACTACGTTTCCCTGGGTTATAATTTCAGGATGTCAAGCATCGCGGCGGCAGTCGGCATGTCCCAGTTGAGAAGGGCCGCTAAGATTATCGCGCTGAGGCGGCAGAAGGCCGAGTATATGTCCGGCGGATTAGGACAGATCGAGGAGATCGCTGTCTTTGAGCCGCCGAAGGGCCATTTTAACGTATATCAACTGTACTCCGTGATAGTCAAAAGGCGCAGGGAGCAGCTGAGGGAATACCTTGCTTCAAAAGGTATCGCCACAAAGGTATATTTTGATCCTGTGCACCGTAGCCGCTTTTACGCGGGCCGTTCAAAACAGGCGGCCCGGCTGCCGGTTACCGAGAGGATATCAAGGCAGGTCTTGTCGCTGCCCATACATCCGGGATTATCCTGCGAGGAAATGGATCATATTGTAAAAACAATAAAGACATTTTTCAGGAGGAATAAATGAAGAATTTTTATGAAAATAAGATGATCCTTGTGACCGGCGGAGCCGGCTCCATAGGCAGCGCGCTTGTCAAGAAGCTGCTGGAGTACAACCCAAATACCGTAAGGATCATGGATACGGATGAGACAGAGCTGTTCCACCTTGGGCGTAAGCTGCCACGCGATAAGATACGGCTTCTGATAGGGGACATCAGGGATAAGGAGCGGCTGAGAAGGGCTGTTGAAGGCATAGATATAGTATTCCACTCTGCAGCGCTCAAGCACGTGCCGTTATGCGAACTTAACCCCTTTGAGGCGGTTCAGACAAATGTCTTAGGGACCAAGAATCTGATAGAAGCCGCTATGGATGAAAAGATCGATAGATTCATCACTATCAGCACGGATAAGGCGGTAAACCCGATCAACGTCCTGGGCGCGTCTAAATTGCTTGCTGAAAGGTTAACAGTATCGGCTAATTTATACAAGGGGGAAAGGCGGACGGTTTTTTCCTGCGTGAGATTCGGCAACGTCTTGAATTCCCGGGGGTCTGTCCTGCCTTTGTTCAAGGAGCAGGTAAAGAAAGGAGGCCCGGTCACTGTTACCGACGGGTCAATGACCAGATTCGTGATGAGCATTGATAAGGCCACCGAGCTGGTGCTTAAGGCAGCGCACATCTCAAAAGGGGGAGAGACATTCATACTGAAAATGCCCGCCCTGCTTATTCAGGACCTGGCTAAAGCGGTCATTGAGGAATTCGCCCCTAAATACGGGCGCGGTAAGGAAGAGGTCAAGATTGATTTCATCGGCAGGAGAGACGGGGAGAAGATGCATGAGGAGTTGATGAATGACGATGAGGCGGCGATAGTGAACGAACTGGATGATATGTACATTCTTTCCACGCTAAATCACGGCAAACACAGCGATAAAGGCAGCCGTATCGTATATAGATCCAATGAAGGCAAGGTCATGGCGGCCGGGGAAATAAGGGAATTGTTGAAAGAGGATATTTGTGAATAGGCGCGTTGAAGTTTTAGTGGCCGGTTACGGCTCTGCAGGGAAGCGTCATGTCGGGAATCTAATGTCGCTGGGGATCAATCCTTACGTGCTGACGAGGCATCCCGATGGATCAGGCGCCAGGTTTGTTGACAGCATCAAGGGCCTCACATCCAGAGATATCAAATATTGCGTTATTTCTTCCGTCACGTCCAGGCATTTGGCTGATTTTAAAAGTTGCCTGCGTAATTTGAAGCGGCTGAAGGGCGTGCTCATTGAGAAGCCGGTTGAATCCTCGGCCTTAAAAGGCAGAGAGATAAAAAGGCTGGCAGCCGGCTCAGGCGTCGGGGTATTTGTCGCTTACAATCTGAGGTTTCTCAGGGCATTTGACATGATCGCCGATTTTATAGCAGGGCAAAGGCGTAGCATCAAGATCGTTGAAATAGCGGCCGGGCAGGACTTGAGGGAATGGCGGCCGGGAAGGGAAACAGGGGATTCTTACAGCGCGCACAGGCGCCTGGGGGGAGGCGTTGATCTGGACCTTTCCCACGAGATCGACTACGCGTTATGGCTATTTGGCAGCGCCTTCAAGAAAAGGTTTTTATACAGGGCTAAGATCAGCGGCCTGGATATCCACGCGCCGGATACCTTTAAATTGATCTTAGATTACCGTGAATTTATTGTGGATATAACTCTGGATTATATAAGAAAGCCGGCTGAGAGGTATTTAAAGATAATCTGCGATAACTCCAGGAATCTTTATTATGACCTTATCACCGGCCGGCTGGAGATATCGGGAAAGACAGTCCTGAGGAATGATGCGATTGATGGATCCTACATCAGTATGCTCAGGGTATTCCTGGGCCTTGACCGCCGGTTGAAGCCCAGGCTGTGCTCTCTGGATCAGGCGTTGGATGTGTTAGGAGTTTTAGGGGTGTAGATATGGCGGCAGGCAGGCCCAATATATTATGCACGATTTGCGCGCGAGGCGGGTCCAAAGGGCTCAAGGATAAGAATATCCGCCCTTTAATGGGTAAACCGCTGATCGCCTATACGATAGAGCAGGCATTGAGATGGGGCGGGGCTGGGCGGGTTGTCGTGTCTACCGACTCAGAAAAGATATCTGATATCGCGAAGGATTTTGGGGCGCAGGTGCCTTTTATGCGGCCGGATAAGTTGGCCGCGGATAGCGCCCCCAAGCTTTTGAGCATAAGGCACGCGCTTGTCCAGAGCGAAAAGATATTCAAGGAACGATACGATATTGTCGTGGATCTGGATGTTACGTCTCCGATCAGGAGGATCAAAGACCTGGATGAATGCCTGAAGTTATTTCTTAGAAGTAAGCCCGCGATACTTTTCAGCGTGGTCAGGGCGCACAGGAATCCGTATTTTAATATGGTTGAAAGGAAAGGGGACGGATCGGTCAGGCGTTGTAAGGCCCTGTCCAGGAAGGTTTCCGGCAGGCAGGCGGCTCCTGAGGTATTTGATATGAATGCCTCGATATATTTTTACTCCAGGGATTTTCTGCTTGATACCAGGCATTCCATGCCTTTTGCCGGCAGGACGGAGATCTATATTATGGGCGCGTTGTCACGATACGACATAGACAGCGAGATGGATTTTAAATTTATTGAGTTCCTGATCAAGGAAGGACTGTGGAAAAATGAAATACGATGATCTTTTCTGCCTGAAAGGCAAGGTAGCGGTTGTAGCGGGGGGCGCGGGGTTGATTGGAAAGGAAATAGCGCGCGGCCTGTCGGCATTTGGCGCCTCTGTTGTGGCCGCCGATATCAATAAAAACGCCGGCCGGCATGTGGATATCGCCAATGAGCGGTCGGTCTCTTCTTTGATCAAGTTTGTGGATAAGAAATATGGCCGTATGGATATATGGGTCAACAGCGCTTATCCCAGGACCGGCGATTGGGCCTTGAAGTTTGAGGATGTGCCGGTATCGTCCTGGAGAAAGAATATCGATACGCACCTTAACGGGTATTTTATCTGCTGCCGGAATGCCGCCGAGTATATGAAAAAGAAGGGAGGCGGGTCCATTATTAACCTTGCTTCTATTTATGGCATGGTCGGGCCGGATTTCTCTATTTATAAGAATACCAAAATGACCTGCCCCGGAGCCTATTCCGCTATTAAGGGCGGAATAATCGCTTTCACGAGATACCTCGCTTCCTACTACGGCGGGCATGGGGTCAGGGTTAATTGTATTTCTCCGGGCGGTGTGCGCGACAGGCAGGCGGATGCCTTTGTGAAAAGATATTCAGACAAGACCCCTCTGGGAAGGATGGCAAAGGCGGTTGATATAGCGGGAGCGGCAATATACCTGGCATCCGACGCGTCGGGCTATGTAACGGGGCACAACCTTGTCGTAGACGGAGGGTGGACCGCGGTCTGATATGGCTAATGTGAGGATTATACCGAGACTGGATATCAAGGGCCCTAACTTAGTCAAGGGCATTCATCTGGAAGGCCTGCGCGTTTTGGGAAAGCCGTGGGATTTCGCCTGTAAGTATTATCTGGACGGAGCGGATGAGTTGATCTACATAGACGCGGTTGCCAGCCTTTACGGAAGGAATAATCTTTTAGAGATCGTAGAGAAGACCGCAAAAAATATCTTTATTCCTCTGACAGTAGGCGGCGGCATAAGGTCGATTGAGGATATCAAGAGGATATTGCGCTCCGGAGCCGATAAAGTCGCTATCAATACGGCGGCCATCCATAACCCGGATTTTATCCGGGAAGCGGCCGAGACGTTCGGTTCTCAGTGTATCGTGGTATCTATTCAGGCAAAACTGATCAATAATGCATATATAGCCATGACCGACAACGGAAGAGAGGCGAGCGGCAAAGAGGTGTTTAATTGGGCAAAGGAAGTAGTCGCCTTGGGCGCGGGAGAGATCCTTTTGACTTCCCTTGATAATGAAGGCACCGGCTTAGGGTATGATTTAGGTCTGGTAAGCCCGATAGCGAAAGAGTCGCCCATACCGGTCATTGCCTGCGGAGGATGCGGTAAATTTGAGCATATCCTGGAGGCCATAAGGCATGGGCATGCCGATGCTGTAAGCGCGGCGTCTATTTTCCACTATCAATATATGGAGCGGGATATCGACCCCGTTGATTTTAAAGAAGAAGGCAATATAGAGTTTATAAAGAGGAGCAGAGGCAGTTTGAATTTTATGCCTAACAGGATCAAGCCCGATTCTATAGCAGAAGTGAAAAAGAGACTGAGCGAAGCAGGGGTCAGTTGCAGGTGCATGCTGCAGGGAGCGGTTAATCCATAATGAACAATAATAAGGCCACCATAGTTGATTATGGAATGGGCAATCTCTTCAGTATTGAAAGGGCGATGGCCTATATCGGAGGCGAAACCGAGATCACCGGCGACCCTGTGAAAGTCCGCTCCGCGCAAAGATTGATATTGCCGGGAGTGGGCGCCTTTCGTGAGGGGATGCGCGAGTTAAAAGACAGGTCCTTAAGCGATGCGATCTGTGAATTTTCTGGAAGCGGCAGGCCATTATTGGGTATCTGTTTAGGTATGCAGCTGCTTATGAGCGAAAGCGATGAATTCGGTCTTTGCAACGGCCTGAATTTAATAAAGGGAAGAGTCCGGATCCTGGAGAAACCGGAAAAGGATAATTCGTTTAAGATCCCTCACGTTGGCTGGAGAGAAATTTATTTTAAGGAGGGCGCTTTGAATCCGGGCAGGTCTATTTTAAGGGATGTTGCCGACGGGAGCCATTTCTATTTCGTGCATTCTTTTATCTGTTCGCCGAATGAAGATAACAACATAATAGCGGAGTCGGAATATGGCAAGGATAGATTCTGCAGCGTACTTTGCAAAGATAATATATGGGGATGCCAGTTCCATCCGGAAAAGAGCGCCAGAGGCGGTTTAAAAATATTTGAGAATTTCCTTAAGATGTAGTTTTTTTATCCGGCACATTGGAGGCAGGGCATGTTATTCAGAAAAACGTTAGATAAACAGCTGGGCAGACTTCCAAAAGAGACCAGATTCTGCAAAAGCTGCGTTGTTTCGAATCAGAGGCCGAGGATCACTTTTGACGAGAATGGCGTTTGCAGCGCCTGTCGTTATGCGTACTTGAAACATAACACGATAGATTGGAAAGAAAGAGAGAAGATGCTCGTTGATCTGCTGAACAGGTACCGTTCAAAGGACGGGAGCTATGATTGTATTGTCCCCGGCAGCGGAGGCAAGGATTCCGGTTACGTCGCGCACCAACTGAAATATAAATACGGCATGCATCCTTTGACCGTGACCTGGGCCCCTTTTGAGTACACGGATATCGGTTGGCAGAATTATTTGAGTTTTAAAGATTCCGGTTTTGATAATTTATTATGCTTTCCCGATGGTGTTTTACATAGAAAATTATCCAGATTGTCCTTCGAGCTTCTGGGTGACGCGTGGGAGCCCTTTGCCTATGGGCAAAAGGCATATGCGTTTCAGATGGCGGTAAGGTTTAAGATCCCTTTGATGTTTTATGGCGAAAGCGGAGAGATCGAATACGGCGGGTCCAGCAAAAATATCAAGAATGCCTATGAGAGGCCTGAGGACTGGCAAGAACTTTATTATAAGGGTTCCGGCATAGACGATCTGATCCGGCATGGCTTAGAGGCGGGGGTCTTCAAGAAGGAGGAGATAAACGCTGATTCATTCCGCTTGTATAGGCCGCCGGAACTGGAAGAGTTGAGCAAGATAGGGGCGCAGATGCATTGGTTTTCCTTTTACAAGAAATGGGTCCCGCAGGAAAATTATTATTATTGTGTAGAGAATACCGGATTTAAGCCTAACCCCGAACATTCAGAAGGGACCTATTCCAAGTATGCCAGCCTGGATGATAAGCAGGACGGTTTCCATTTTTATCTTGCTTACATGAAGTTCGGTATCGCCAGGGCCACCTCGGATGCCGCGCATGAGATCAGGGACGGCCATATTACCCGCGAGGAAGGGGTTGCCCTTGTCAAGCGTTACGACGGGGCTTTCCCGAAGAAGTATTTTCAATGGTTTTTGAGATATCTCGGTATAACCGAAGAAGAATTTCACGAAGTAGTCGATTTTTACAGGTCGTTATCGCCTCATGTATGGACCAAGGTCAACAATGAGTGGGGGCTAAGGCATACGGTCTGGGGCGGCGGCGTAGACGATTGAGATGATGGCGGCACAACCAAAAAGGGGCGGGCATGATTCCTATTTACAGAGTTAAAACCATACAAATTGAAGTAACAAATGCCTGTAATATGCAGTGCGCGAATTGCACCAGGTTCGTAGGCCACCATAGCAAACCATTTTTCATGGATCTGGACATGGTCAGAAAGGCGATAGATTCGCTTGAGGGATATGAGGGCAATATAGGGCTGATGGGCGGCGAGCCCACCCTGCATCCGAAATTTCCCGAAATATGCGATATTTTTAAGGAAATGATACCGGATAAAGGACACAGGCAGCTTTGGAGCAATGGATACAAGTGGAAAGAGTATGAAGACAAGATTTACGATACATTTTGTCCGGAGAACATAGTATATAACGACCACAGCAGCCCGGCAGGGGCGCATCAGCCGCTGTTGATAGCCGCGGATGATATAATAGAAGATAAGGCGCTTATGTGGAGGCTTATCGGAAGCTGCTGGATCCAATACAGGTGGTCCGCTTCCATTACCCCCAAGGGAGGGTTCTTCTGCGAAGTAGCCGCGGCAATGGATCATCTGTTTGACGGCCCTGGGGGCTATCCTGTTGAGAAGAGGTGGTGGGATAAGAATCCGGAAGAATTCGTAGATCAGGTTAAACGGCATTGCCCGATGTGCGGCGCTGCCATCCCCATGCCCCGGCCGAGCAGCGGCGCGGCATCCGATATGGTATCGAAAAGCAACGCCTTAAGGATGGAAAAGGCCAAGGCGCCAAAATATCTGCAAGGTAAGGTTAATATCTTTGACAAAAAGATCACCGAAGAGGATATCCAAAAGGCCGTTAAAAAAGGCTGGACCCCGTGGAGCCATAGGGATTTCAAGCAGTGCACTCCGGAGCTGTGTTTAGACGAGAATAACCAACTGGTTAACATAAATGATCGTAAGAGAGAAAAATAATTCCGGTATAAGGCCTGTTAAGCGCAAACGGGGCGTTGAAGACAGGTTGATCAGCATGAGGGATTCGCTGTATTATGGCTTCGCCGAGCCGATAAGGCTGAGGATCGACCGCATACGGTACGGAAACCTGTACGCATCTATTAAGGAGGATCCGCTTATTTCTGTCTATGTCCCCACTTATAATCGCGGCTCCCTGCTTATGGAAAGGGCCGTATCTTCGGTGTTGAGCCAGACATATAAGAATTTCGAATTCATAATTGTCGGGGACTGTTGCACGGATAATACCGAAGAGCTGGTTTCCAGGATCAACGATCCCAGGATACGGTTCTATAATTTATCCCGAAGGCGGTATAGATACCCGCCTACGGCCGAGAATCATTGGCTTGCCGGCCCTGTTGTGCCGGCCAATAAGGCGCTGGAGTCCGTCAGGGGCAGGTGGATCGCCCGTATAGATGATGACGATACGTGGACGGCCGACCACCTCGATGCCTTACTGCGTTTTGCCCGAGAAGGAGATTATGAATTCGTGTCGGCCGCTTATGTGGAAGAGCGCCGCGGCAACAGGATGGTCAATAACGCCGCTAATGAGAACCCAAGGATCGGCGGGACCCAGACGTGGCTATATCGTTCTTATTTGAGGTTTTTCAGATACAATATTAACTGTTGGAGAAAAAACTGGAATCGCGTTAACGATACCGACTTGCAGGACCGAATGTTTCGCGCCGGAGTGCGTATGGGATTTCTTGATAAAGTAGTCGCTTATGTTTTGCCTCGCCCGGGCGAGGCGACCATAGGATTAGAAGCGTATAAACTTACGGAGGAAGATAAGTTGGCGCATTTTAAATTTTGATTTTAAAGATGGATTCATTAAATAAGAGATATTTTTATAAACTTTCAACCAATATCGCGGGATTTATTTTGAGTTTTGTCACCGCCGCTATTGCGCCGAGAGGCCTGGGCCCTAAACTATACGGTAACTTCAGCTTTTTGACTAATTTTTTCTCCCAGATCACCGGCTTTCTCGATATGGGCACATCCATGTGTTTTTATAATAAGCTGTCACAAAGGCCGAAGGATCACAGCCTGGCCGCCTTTTACAGGTATTTTATGGCATGCGTCACTTTGATCACATTGGCTTTTGTGGCCTTTGCCCATTTGACTTCGCTGCATATTAATCTCTGGCCCGGGCAGAAAATATTCTATATCTATCTGGCCGCTGGATGGGGCATCTGTAATTGGGCCGTCAATTTATTCAATAAGATGACGGATGCCTACGGCCTGACCGTTCCCGCGGAGAAGGCGAGGATCGTGCAGAAATTCTTAGGGGCTATTTTATTGATACTTCTGTATATTTCCGGCAAATTGTCTTTGAGCAGTTATTTTTATTATCAGTATTTTACCTTGATATTTATAGGCGCTGTATTTATCTGGATCATGGGGTCGAACGGATACTCTTTCAGGCAGGGCTGGAGGATCGGATCATTAAAACTAAAACAGTACTCAAAAGAGTTTTATCATTACAGTCATCCGCTTTTTATGACTTCCATAGTCGGTTTAGCCGTGGGCATATTAGACAGATGGTTATTGCAGGTTTTCGGGGGCAGCATACAACAGGGTTTCTATGGCTTCGCCTATCAGATAGGCACGCTCTGTTTCCTTTTTGTCGGGGCGATGACGCCGCTGCTTATGAGGGAGTTCGCCATCGGATTTGAAAATAAAGATTTAGGGCAGATATCTTCGCTTTTCAGGAAGTATGTGCCCTTAATGTATTCTATCACCGCGTTTTTTTCCTGTTTCCTGGCCATACAGGCGGCCAAAGTAATATATATAATCGGGGGGGATAAATATTACCAGGCGTTGATCCCGGTAACGGTCATGGCCTTTGCCCCCATACACCAGACCTACGGACAGATAAGCAGTTCTGTCATCCTCGCGGCAGGAAGGACTAAATTGCACAGGAATATAGACGTAATATTCATGTTGATCGGATTGCCGATCACATATCTTTTGATCGCCCCCAGGCATCTCTGGGGTGTTGATGCCGGCGCCACAGGCCTGGCCGTTAAGACATTATTGATACAGTTGATCACAGTCAATACCTATCTGTTCTTTAATATGAAACTCATCAAGATAAATTTTTGGAAATATCTGGAGCATCAGATAGCGAGTATCGTGTTATTTGTTCTGGCCGCTGTATTGGCGACTGCCTGTATAGACAAAATATTGTTGAAGGGCAGCGAAGCCGTTATTCTCAGGTTTTTATCCGCCGGTTTTCTATATTCTCTGATAGTTTTAGCCGTTATTTATTATTTTCCCCTTATTTTTGGCATGAATAAACAGGATGTGCGGATTTTAATATCAAGGGCCACTAAGGCCGTGAGCAGCAAGCTGGGGTATTAAAAATCAGGAGATCAGAGATGATAGACCTAAAAGAGAGATTAAGAAAAGGGCTTCTTACCGTGGGTTCCTGGATCACCGTGGGCCATGCTTCAATCGCGGAGATCATGGCCAGGGCGGGCTTTGACTGGTTGACAGTAGATATGGAGCACAGCGCGATAACACTTGATCAGGCCCAGGCGCTTATCCAGATAATCGAATTGTCCGGCTGCCTGCCTCTGGTAAGGGTGGGCGAAAACAACCCGGTCCTTATCAAGCGAGTTATGGATGCCGGTTCTCACGGCGTGATCGTCCCTATGGTAAACAGCAAAGAGGACGCGGTTGCGGCGGTAAGCGCCGTCAGATACCCTCCGGAAGGAAGAAGAGGGGTGGGCCTTGCCAGGGCTCAGGGGTATGGGATGGGATTTGAGAAGTATAAGAATTGGGTTAATAAGGGCAGCGTGGTGATCGCGCAGATAGAGCACATCAAGGCGGTGGATAATCTGGAGGAAATACTGAAGGTTGAAGGCGTGGACGGGTTTATCGTCGGACCCTATGACCTTTCAGGTTCTATCGGCAGGCCTGGAGAGTTTGAGCATCCGCGGGTTAAGGCCGCCCTGGCGCGCATTATGAAGGTCGCCAGGGATATGAAAAAGACAGCCGGATTCCACCTGATACCTCCGCAGGCGGAGCTGCTTACAGAGAAGATCGATGAAGGATACAGGTTCCTGGCATTCAGCCTTGATACGTTATTCCTGGGACATACCTGCAGAGAACTGATCAAGAAGATAAAAAAGATTAAATGATAAAAAATATAATAATATTGGCCAGGCAGAACCTGAACGAATGGAATTTCCGGCGTTACGGCATAAAGACGCTGGAAGATAACGGTTTTAAGGTGGAGTATTGGGATATTACACCTTTCTTGCATCCGGAGCTCTTTAAGCAATACAAGGCCTCGGATTACGTTGACTTTAAGGGGACGAAGTTCTTTTACGACGCGAAGACATTATATGGCCAATTATTGGATCTGGATCAGGATAGCGTGATCTTTGACGCCATAACCTTTCAATTCAAGCTGCTCGATCTATACAGGGTAATAAGCAGGGCAAAGGCGGAATATATCGTGGCGCTGCTCAACGCCATGCCGGACGTGAGGGACATTGACCGGCTCAACGGGCATAGGCGCGCTTCCGTCATTATGAGAAAATTAAAGTCATTGTCGCGGCATACTCCTTCAGGGCTTTATAAGAGATTGATACTGCCCCTGCTGCCGCTTGGATTGTTCGGCGTAAAACCGGCGCGGTTTTTTATGGCCGGCGGCGAAGGCTCGGTCAACAAGCATCGGCTGCCGCTGGGTAAAAATACGGAATTGGTCTGGGGACACAACCTTGATTACGACGTTTATCTTGAGGAGTCAAAAAAGACATCGCGGGAGCGCGATATCGCGGTATTTCTGGACATCTGTCCGGCGCTGGACTGGAATTATTTTTATGAAGGCGTGAAGAGCAATTATGATATAGACAGGTATTACGGGCTTCTCGACGATTTTTTTGGCGCGGTAGAGAGGGACTTGAAACTCGAGGTTGTTATCGCGGCCCATCCGCGTTCCCGTTACGATGAACTGCCGGATTATTATAAAGGGCGCAAGTGTATCAAGGGCAAGACCGCAGAGCTGATAAGGGAAGCGAAATTGGTGTTGACCCAATCCAGCACCGCTGTCAGCCTGGCAAATCTTTTTCTAAAGCCGGTTGTCTTTCTCGCGTACGACGGCATGCAGGACAGCAAGTTTATTGAAGTGTTGGCCCAGTTGCACGGTAAAAGGGCGGTGTATATAGATAAGGAATCGAAGATCGACTGGGAAAACGAATTGAAGGTCAGCCAGCCGCATTATCGGCATTACCGGCAGCAATTTCTTAAGTGCGATTGGTCGGAAAATCTGCCCCTTTGGCAGATACTGGCAAATCGCCTGAAACAGGTATGATGGCAATGAAAGACAAAACGTCCGGACAGGCAGCGGTTGAATTTCCTTTTTATTACGGCTTTAAGCTGGACCCGAAAAGGCGCAGGGCCTATTTTACATTGTTGAAGTATATCTTTGACGGTAAATACCGCCTGGAGCACGTTAAGAAATGCCTCTGCGGCTCTGATGACCTTGAGGTCTTGAGCGTGCAGGACAGGTTCGTACTGCCATTCGGGACAAAGATCTGCAGGCAATGCGGCCTGATCCAGGTATCACCCCGGCTTTCTTTCAATGACCTGCCGGAATTCTATGAGAAGGTTTACTATGACCTGATATTGGGCGAGTCAATAAGGGACCTGATGACGGTCAAACCCGATTCTGCCGAAAAGATATACGAATATCTGGACAGATACGTTACGCGTAAAGAGGCGGGCAGGCGCCTTGAGATCATAGAGATCGGCTGCGGCAGGGGAGCTTTATTGGACAAGGTCAGGAACCTGCTGGAAAAAGACGGGATCGCTGTAGATGTATGCGGTTGCGAACCTTCGGAAGATGCCTCGCAGATGGCCCGTAGCAGAGGCATTGATGTTTATAAGGGGCTGGCAGAGTCATTAGCCGGGAAAAAGGCGGATATCGTGATCTTGAGCCATGTGGTTGAGCATTTCGGCGATATAAAAAGCGAGTTTAACAAGATCAAGCCCCTTGTCAAAGAGGGCGGGTATTTATATGTCGAGGTCCCCGGCGTCTGTTACTTAAAGGACTACGATTATAACTATATAGTTTATTCGGCCTTTGTCCATAATTATAATTTTAACCTTCTTTCCCTGCGTTCCGTCATAGAGCCGTTGGGTTTTAAATTCATCGCGGGTGACGAATACGTGCGCAGCCTGTTCCGGTGCCAGCCGTCTCATGTCTGCGGCCTCGATCTTTCAAATAATTATTTTACTATCATAAGTACGCTGAAACAGTTGGAAGAAAAACGCCTGAGCATGAACAAAAGCAGGGCAGGCAGGCTGATAAGGTCCGCCTCCAGAATAAAGAGCGGGCTCCTTAAATTATTGAAAAGGGGATTCCATGGCTGTGAAGATTAAGGTGTTGGTCCCGATGAGGGGACACAGCGAGAGGGTGCCGAATAAGAATATACGCGATTTCTGCGGAAGGCCGCTGTTCCACAGGATATTTGACGCGCTGTTGAAGGTAAACTGCGTTGAGGCGATAGTAGTGGATACAGACAGCGGGAAGATCAAACAGCTCATTAAAAGCGGCTATCCTTCAGTCCTGCTCATAGACAGGCCTGTCCGCCTTAGCGGCGACCATGTTTCCATGAATAAGATCATCGGCCACGATATTTCGCTGTTGGAGGGAGAGCACTTCCTGCAGACACATAGCACAAACCCGCTTTTAATGCCGGCCACAATAGAGGATGCTGTGAAAACATACTTTGCCTCTTTAAAAGACGGATATGATTCATTGTTTTCCGTGACAGAGCACAGGGCGAGGTTCTATGATGATGATTTCCATCCTCTTAATCATGATCCCCGCAGGCTTATACGCACCCAGGATCTTTCTCCCGTATATGAAGAGAATTCAAACTTTTACATTTTTTCCAGAAGCAGTTTTGAAAATAAGGGCCGCAGGATCGGCTTGAAACCGTATCTGTATAAAATGAACAGGATCGAGGCGATAGATATTGACGAAGAAGAGGATTTCCGGATGGCGGAATCGATCTTCAAGTCGGGGGTGCTTAAACGGCAAGCGAGGGTAAAAAATGGCTAAAGTCAGTTTGATCTTTTATACCTATCAGCTCAATACGGTCGGCATTACCAGCCTCAGCGCCTACTTGAAGGCCAGGGGCCACCAGGCGCAGATCATTTATATGCTTTCTCCTTATGACCGTTTTCTCGATATCTTCCCCGACAGCGTGTATGAACAGGTAATGGATGCCTGCAGTGATTCCGATCTGATCGGCCTGTCGGTGACCTCAAACTATCATTTAGAGGCGGCAAAGGCCACAAAGAAGATCAGGAAATTGGGTAAACCCATTGTCTGGGGCGGCGTGCACCCCAGCTTATTCCCGGAGGGCTGTATCAAAGAAGCGGATATCATTTCCCGCGGCGAATCAGAGGAGGCCCTGCTGGAGTTAATGGAGCGTGTTTCCAGAGGAGAGGATTACTCCGATATCAAGAACCTTTGGGTCCGCACACACGATGGTAACGGAAATGAGGCCATCAAGGAGAACCCCCTGCGTCCATTGCTGAAAGACCTGGACAGCCTGCCCTATCCTGATAATGATTTTCAGTCGCATCTGATAGTGGAAGAAGGGGCGTTAAAGCGGATAACGCCGGAATTGATGAAGAAATATATGACCAGCGGCAATACCTGGGGAGGCCGCATTGATTATTACGTGGCAACGTCGCGAGGATGCCCTTATCGCTGTGCCTACTGCTGTAATAACGGCCTGCAGCAGCTCTACGGCGGGATAAGTTCCAGGAGAAAAAGCGCGGAGAATGTTATCAGGGAGATCGAGGCGGTATTGAAAAGGCATCCCTTCATTAATTATATCTTTTTAAGCGATGAGGACCTTTTTGCCCAACCGCTGGATTTCATCAAGCAATTTGCCGGCTTATACAAGTCAAGGATCAACCTGCCTTTTAAAATAGAGTTTACCCCTTCGGCGTTTAATGAGGATAAGTTCAAATTATTGGTGGATGCCGGAGCCGTGGAATGCCTGATAGGGGTCCAGACCGCTTGCGACCGAACAAACAGGGATATGTATCAGCGGCATATGAAGATCGAAAAGGTCTATGAGGTGCTGGAGGTCATCAGGTCCTATAAGGATAAGGTAAGGTCCTGTTTTGTGCATTTGATCGTCTGTAATGAAATGGAGCCGGCAAGCAGCACGCGCGAAACACTGGATTTTGTTCACAGGATAGACCCGTTTTTCAATATCAGGTTTTTCCCTCTGGTCCATTTCCCAGGCACTGCCCTCTATGAAATGGCCAGGAAGGCAGGACTGATAAAGGAAGACACATATCTTCGCTATCTGGCTGGAGCCGGATTAAACCAGTTGGAAGAGATACACCGCGCTGATTATTACACGGTCTGCTCCATGATCATCTACTTTATGAAGAGGTCGCATTCGTTAAGGCGCTTTCATAATGCGTTCTACAGGTTCTTTACAAACAGGTTAGTGGTCTTTATAGGGAGGCGCAGGGTATTTACGCGGCTTCTGGCGTCATCTTACCTATTTATGCAGCGGCTTACGCGTTTGAAGGCGCCCGTACCTACGGAGTAAAAGATCATGCAGGATAAGATAGAGATACTTAGCGCTGACCTTATGAAAGATCACCCGGATAAACTTAAGCTGGTCGAATACTGGGCAGGCGTGACCCATTATCCGATGGGCTGGCATTATTGGCTGGATTTTATATGGATATTGGATCATTTAGAAAAGATCAAACTGCCCAGGGGTTCATGGATAATGGATGCCGGGGCAGGTAACGGCGTGCTGCAGTTTATTCTGGCGGCGCGCGGATACAACGTCATTAGTCTGGATTTCGCGGAAAGGGACCTGCCGCCCGCGGCAGGCATGATCTTCAATGTGGAACAGCGCAGGCACGGTCTGGATAATTTTGAACACCGTTATAGAAAATTTATAAGCCATAAGAAAAAGAAGCCGGATTGGGGTGTTAAGGGTATTATAAAATATCTCGTTTATGAATTCGCGCCCACCTATATTAACCTGAATATGTGGAAGGAGGCATTCAAGTCCAGGTTCGGCAGCAACGCCTACGGAAAGATAGTGCGTGTCCTGGGGGACTTTACGAATCTGAAGGAGTTTGCGGATGGGGAGCTGGATTGTATTATCTCCGTTTCCGCGCTTGAACATGCCGACCACGCGGATATCAGCAAGGCAGCGGGGGAATTTAACCGTATCTTGAAGAAGTCGGCGTATATGTTTTTAACCGTCAGCGCGGCAAAGGACAAGGACTGGTATTTTCATCCTGCGCGGGGCTGGTGTTTTTGCGAGGATTCCATAAGGAAGATATTCGCCTTAGACGGCTGTCCGGCAAATTTTGTCGATTATGACAACCTGTTTAAAAAATTAAAGGATTCCAACGAGATAAAAAAGAGGGTCTCCAGGTATTATCTCGGCACAGCCGATAGCGGTCTGCCTTTTGGGATCTATGAGCCCAGGTATCAACCGGTGGGTATCGCCAAACAGAAAGAAAAATGTTTACGCTGAAGATATTAAAAGACAGTCAGGATAAGCGCTATAGGGCCGTGGATATCGGCAAGATCAGGGTTTCCGATATCCCCTGCATAAAAGAGGACGATATATGGGAATACAATGATTTATTCTCTGAGGTCGTTGGCAGGAATAGCAGCGCCATAGAATATCTGGTATCGCCTACTCTTACCAGGATAGAGGGGATGACTTTGTTTTATGACAAGGTCTGCAGGTTCATCTATTGCCTTGAACTCATTGATAAAACAGGGGAGAACATCGTCTTTAATAATCTTGACTATAAAGTTATCAGGGCCTTGATCGCCTATGCCGCGGGCAGGGGCATCGAGGTCGGCTATAATCCATACCGTTTGAAGTTATTCGGCCTGGCCGCGGGCATGAAGTTTATCCGCGACGCCGTCAAGGTCATTATAGTCAATACCTTTGCCATCGTCAGTTCAAGGTTTTTCTTTAAGATACCGCATGAGGCGGCATTTGACTGCGCGTTTTATTCATTTTGCGATTACCGCTCTTATCAGGAGGGCGGGCACAGGGATGAATATTTTGACCCGCTCCTGAAATGGCTGGCCGCAAAAGGCAAGCGTATTATGGTATTCAATCAGATCATGCACCACAACAAGATAAATGTCATTTTACGGCATTATTTTGACATATCCAGAACCCGTACCCCTTACAGGAATACCGTGAATTACAGGTATTTGACATTTAAAGATTTATTTTTATCTTTGGTGTACGGAATTTCTAAAAGGCCGAAGATCGCAGGCGGGATGCTGTTCAAGGGGTATGATATATCCGCTCTGGCGCGGCTGTCCTTAAGGGAAGATTTTTACGGCCTGGGCTGGATCAAGGCGTATCTGGATTACTTTTTTGCCAAAGATATCTTAAGCAGGTTTTCAATAGGCAGGATATTCTATCCTTTTGAGAATCATCCCTGGGAAAAGGCATTTATATCAGCCAGGAATGAGATGTCTTCGCCTGTAAAATTGACCGCTTTTCAACATTCAAGCGTATCTTACAAGCTCCTGCAGTATTTTCCCGGCAGGCATGAAAAGGGGGCCGCCTTTATGCCGGACAAGATATTTACGGGGGGCAGGATATTGAAAGACACGATGGAGGCCAGGGGGCATTTTGCCCCCGGTATCGTGGAGGAGGGCTGCGGCCTGCGTTACCAGCATCTTTTCCGCGGGCAGCCGTTTACCGGCAGGATGGGCTCGGCTAAAAAGGTCGCCTACGCCTTCTCTTTCGATTTTAAAAATTATGAGACGATTTTATTTCATCTTATGCGGATCTTTGACAGCAGTGAATATACCGTCTATCTTAAATTTCATCCGGATTTTGTCCACAATATAGATTTCGGGCATATGCTGCCTGAAAACTTTATTGATGCCAGGGGCATCCCCTGGCAGGACATATTCAAAGAGATAGACATATTGCTTTATGACGATAATACCCTGTGCATTGAGGCGCTGAAACACAATATCACTGTGGGATATTTCGCGCTTAACGGGCAGATGTATAATACAGACCGTTTATTCGGTTATAAGCGGAATAAAATAGTGGTCAGCTCAGTGGAGGGATTCAAAGATTATTTGAATATATATTATAATCGGGATCCGGCAAAAAGCGCCGCGGAAACCAAAGAAACAGAGGATTACAACAGGGGTTATATTAGTGATTATTTTTCGGAGATCACCGATGAAAGACTGGCAAGCTTTCTCTGAGAAAGGCGCGGCATGAAAAAAGTGGCCATTACCACCACGACCTTTGGGCAGGGCAGCGAAGAGCCGGTCATCC
This sequence comes from Candidatus Omnitrophota bacterium, assembly GCA_028707125.1. NCBI lineage: Bacteria > Pseudomonadati > Candidatus Omnitrophota > Candidatus Omnitrophota bacterium. Next base: position 173,387 of record JAQTUX010000002.1, on the reverse strand, counting down.
TGCTCAGGGGCGGGGGTTTTCAGATAACGATGAATTCTTTGGGGAGGAAATTAAAGAAGGAAGAGATCGGCGGTATCTGTAAAGGCGCCTGCGGTATTATAGCCGGAACCGAGATGTTTGACGAGGAGGTCCTTAAGGGCTTACCCGGCCTTAAGGTCATTTCCCGCTGCGGAGCGGGCCTGGACAATATAGACACGCGCGCCGCACAACGGCTTAAGATCAAGATATACAACACGCCCGATGCGCCGGCTCTGGCGGTCGCCGAATTGACGGTTGGCCTGGCCATCGCCCTTTTAAGACGGATAGTTCCCATGGACAGCGCGATAAGAAGCGGCGGCTGGAAAAAGATAACAGGCAATCTGCTTTGCGGAAAAAAAGTGGGGATAGTGGGGTTCGGGAGTATCGGGAGCAGGGTGGCGCAGCTATTGAATGGCTTTGGCTGCGAGATAAGATATACCGATCCGCAGAAGGACGACGGCATACGCGGTTTTAAGAGGGCGGCATTGGATGAACTGCTCGCATGGGCTGATATCGTGTCCGTCCACGCCTCTTTTGCCGGGCAGATTATCGGCCAGGCGGAGATCCGGACCATGAAGAAGGGCTCATACCTGTTGAATCTGTCCCGGGGTGGGGCGGTGGATCACGACGCCCTTTACCAGGCGCTCAAGTCGGGATATTTATCAGGGGCGGCTATCGACGTCTTTGAGCAGGAGCCGTATACCGGCCAGTTAAGGGATCTTGATAACGTTATTCTTACGCCTCACGCCGGTTCCTACGCGCGGGAGGCAAGGATTGATATGGAGTTACAGGCCGTTAAGAATCTTATAAAAGGTTTGGAGGAGGAATAAAATGAAGATCGTGGTATTCGGCGGTTCGGGTTTCTTAGGCAGCCATGTCGCGGATATGCTTAGCGAAAAGGGGCATGAGGTCACGATATACGACCTGAAGAAATCCAGGTATTTGAATAAAAAGCAGCAAATGGTAGTCGGAGACATCCTGGATGAGGCGCTGGTCAATAAGGCCCTGGATGGCTGCGAGATCGCCTATAATTTCGCCGCCATATCCGATATAGACGAATGCGCGGTAAAGCCGCTGGAGGTGGCAAGATATAACGTCATGGGTAATTCCGTGATCTTAGAAGCGGCCAAATCAGCGAAGATCAGAAGGTACCTTTTCGCCAGCTCTAGCTATGTATACAGCAACTACGGTTCTTTTTACAAGAGCAGCAAGCAGGCCTGTGAGTTATTTATACACAGCTATCACGAAAAATACGGCCTGCCCTATACTATTTTGAGATACGGTTCGCTTTACGGAGACAGGGCCAACGCCGGCAATAGTATCTACAAGATCCTGAAGGAGGCGGTCTCAACCGGGAAGATAACCTATCATGGGAGCGGTGATGAGGTAAGAGAATATATACATGCCAGAGACGCCGCGGCGCTGAGCGTTAAGGTGCTCGCCCCGGAATATGAGAATAAGAATATCATGTTAACGGGCAATTATCCCATGCGCTACAGGGATATCCTGGATATGATAAACGAGATGCTGGGCAACAAAATAGAGGTAGTATATACCCGCAAAGACAACGAGACCCATTACAAGCTCACAAACTATAACTATAAGAAGCCTGAGCCGGGGAGGAAGCTGGTCAGCGACCAGTTCATCGACCTCGGAGCCGGCCTGCTTGAGTGCATTGAGGAGATATCAAAAGACGTCGGCGAGAAGGTGGCATGATTAAGGCGGTTATTTTTGACTTTGACGGCGTCATCGTGGAGTCGGTGGATATAAAGACGAGGGCGTTCGCTCATTTATTCAAGGATTATCCCCGGCACATAGACGCTATCGTTGAGTGGCACTTGCTTCACGGCGGCATATCGCGCTTTGAAAAGTTTGAGCATATTTACAAGAATATCCTCCGCCTGCCTTTTTCTGAAGGGTTGAGCGAGGAACTTGGCATTAAATTCAAGGACTATGTGTGCCAGGAGGTAATAAGATGCCCCTTTGTTAAAGGCGCTCAGGAATTTTTAGCCAAGTATTATAAAAAGATATCGCTGTTTGTTGTTTCGGGCACTCCGCAGGAAGAGATCGCCTTTATTGTAAAGGAGCGCGGATTGGAGAAATTTTTTTGCGAGGTCTTTGGTTCGCCCGCTAAAAAGCAGAACCTGATTTCTGGGGTCCTTGAGAAATACGGCTTAGCTGCGCGAGAGGCGGTTTTTGTAGGCGATTCCATAGATGATCATGAGGCGGCGCAAAAGGCGGGCATCAGGTTTATCGGCCGGGTACGGGAGGGACAACGTTTTTCAGGATTAGAGGCAGATTCGCTTATTAATGATATGTTTGATCTGGAAAAATTGATCAATGGCCGGAAAGTATAGATTGCTATCGTATCCATTAGAAGAGGGCATGCCCTTCTACGGCGGAGCCGGGTTATTTGAAATAAAACCGGACAAACAGATAAAGAGAAATGACTCCTGCAACACATTTGAGGTCGGTCTTTCAAACCATGCCGGCACTCATATTGACGCGCCCAGGCATTTTTATGATACGGGCAGGCCGATAGCGGAATTTCCAATAACCGATTTTATTTTCAGCCGTCCGCATATCATAGATCGCCCGAAGGATAAGGACGAGTTGATATCCGAGGATGATGTGCGCGGGATACCAGATGGATGCGACCTGGTTCTATTCAGGACGGGGTTTTATAAATACAGGAAGGATGAGAAATATATGAAGCATAATCCCGGCATATCCGCTGAAGCGGCAAGGCTGCTTAGATCGGAATATCCCTTTCTCAAGGCGGCCGGCATAGACGCGATCTCATTTTCCGCCTTCCAAAACCGCGAGGCCGGAAGGCAGGCCCACGGGATATTGTTAAAGGAAGATGGTTTCCCCGGCGGCCCATTGTTTTTAATAGAGGGCTTGAATCTTGAAGGCAGGTTTGATGATCTGAGGGCTGTATACGCGGTCCCATTATTTATAAAGGGCGTTGACAGCGCCCCCTGCACTGTTTTCGGTGAATTTTATGAAAAGACAAATTAAAAAGGTACTTTTATTTGTTCCTCCGGCGTTTACCTTTAAGGATGATCCGGATATCAATCCGCTTCCTCCGTTAGGGCTGGCATATCTTGCCGCGGTCCTGGAAAATGAGAACATAAAGGTGAAGATCGTAGATTGTTTAATGGAGGGATGGGATAACAGGGCAGAAATAAAAGATAACATCATAAGGGTTGGTTTGGGCTTTGATGAGATCGCCGGGTTTATCAAAGATTTTTCGCCTGATATAGTAGGGGTGAATAATCTATTCACAAGGCAGAGGGAAAACGGGCATGCCATTTACAAATTAGCCAAGAAAATAAGCGGGGGCATTATTACCGTTGCCGGCGGCGCGCACCCTACTGTTATGCCGGAGGCGGTCTTATCCGACAAGAATGTCGATTTTGTGGTGATCGGCGAGGGTGAACAGACGTTCCTTGAATTGATCAGGGCCATAGAAGGCGAGAAAGAGGTCTCGGGCCTTGACGGAATAGCATATAGAGATAACGGCAGCGTAAAACTTATACCAAAAACAAGATTTATACAGGATTTAGATGCGTTGCCTTTTCCCGCGCGCCACTTGCTGGCCATGGAGAAATATTTTGGCTTGAAGTCCTCGCACGGAATGAGGCGCTGTGAAAGGTTCTCTCCCATCATTACCTCCCGCGGCTGCCCCATAGGCTGCACATTCTGCAGCGCCCACAGGGTATGGGGAAAGATGTTCCGCAAAAGAAGCCCGAGGAACGTCATTGACGAAATGGCGGAACTGAAGAATAAATACGGCATCGAGGAGCTCCTGTTCGAAGATGACAATGTTACTTTGGACGTCAAACGCAGCAATGAGATATTTGACCTGATGATAAAGGAGAAGATGGGTTTTAAGTGGGATACCCCAAACGGGGTCGCTGCCTTTTCTCTGGATGAGCCCACGATCGATAAGATGCAGGCGGCGGGCTGCTATAAGTTGAATATCGCGGTTGAGTCGGGAAGCGAGGATGTCCTTAAGAACATCCTAAAAAAGCCGGTAGATTTAAAAAAGGTTAAGTCGTTAATCAAATATGCAAAGAGCATAGATCTTGATGTTAATATCTTTCTCATAATCGGCATGCCGGGGGAAACGATTCAGCAGATGAAAGAAAGTTATCGCTTTGCAGAAGATTTAGGTATTTACGATCCCTTTGTTTCCGTGGCTGCTCCCTATCCAGGTTCAGAACTTTATACTATTTGTTTGAAGAAGGGTTATATCAGTAATGATTTTTTGGACGATCTATATATTACAAGTTGCAGTATTTCTACGGATGCTTGGGATGGAGAGGATATCAGGAGAGTTTTTAAACAAGGTTACAATCGTCTCAGGCTAAAATTGTATAGAAAACACCCCGTATTGTTATTAAACAGACTCATTGAGAAGATTCTCCGATGAAAATAAAATATTATACTAAAGGTCATAATCTGGATCTACTCAGGCAGGTAGATAATAAAGGGGAGATATTCAGTGCCGAAGAACATGCCTATGTAATGGAGAAAGAGTTTGCCGATAGATTTAAATCAAGGGAGGGCCTTTTGTTTTGGGCCTTGTCCGGAGATGGCAAAAGGCTTTCTGACATAGGCTTTTTAATGGACTATATTAATAAAAAGGGATTTACGAATATCCTTTCGTTGGGCGCCGGCAACTGTATTTCGGAATATTTACTTAGATTCGGACTTCCTGGGAATTCCAAAGTTGTGGCGGCTGATTTTGACCCTTATTTGATTGATAAGGCAAAAGAATTGTTGCCCGGTATAACTCCTGTCAGGTTTGACTTTTTTAAAGATGACGTGAGAGAGATTAAAGATAAACTGCTGCCCGGTGGAATTGATTTGGCAGTTTTTTTAGGCTCTTCATACGTTATGGATGACGATAATTTTATCCTCCTGTTTAAGAGATTGAAAGAAATAGGGTGTAAAGAAATAATGGATTTTCAAGGAGGGGTAATCTGTTTAGACAAACTTTTTAATTCATATTTATTGTGGCCTCTTAAAGAATCTTCTTTTATTAGGATGATGTTGGGGAAGCCTCTGGTTAAAAAAGACAGTTATAAGGGGAAGTTCAGCGGTTATCTCAGGAGCCGCGGAGAATGCAGAAGACTCTATAAAAAGGCAGGCCTGAGAATATTTAAAGAGCTATCGGCGGGAAGTTATAGGTATGTATCTATATTGCATGGCAATCCGTAATTCTGAAAGGCACTATGTCAACATATAAGGATTTAATACCGATATCCAGGCCATCGATAGGCAGAGAGGAGATTAACGAGGTGGAAAAGGTGTTTGTCTCTCGTTGGCTAGGACTAGGGGCGTGGACATTGAGGTTTGAGGAAGAGTTAAAGCGGTTTTTAGGGGCAGACAATGCCATCGCCGTCAATACCGGTACAACCGCGCTGCACCTTGCCCTGGATTCCATCGGGATAAACAAGGGTGATGAAGTGATCGTGCCTTCGCTGACCTTTGCCGCCTCGGCCCAGGCGATTATCGCAGCCGGCGCAAGGCCGGTTTTCTGCGATATAGAAGAGGACACTTTTAATATGGACGTCGGCGATATGCAGCGTCGCATCAGCGCGCGCACCAGGGCGGTAATGCCCGTGCATTACGGCGGGCTTGCCTGCGATATGGACAGGATATTGGAGATCAGCCGCGAGAAGGGGATCAGGGTCGTAGAGGACGCGGCGCACGCGTTCGGCTCGTCTTATAAAGGGAAAAAGATCGGCTCTTTCGGCGATGTGACCTGTTTCAGTTTTGACCCTATCAAGAATATCACCTGCGGAGAGGGAGGGGCGGTAGTTACCGTCGACAAAGAACTTATGCAGGTTATGTATAAAAAACGCATCCTGGGAATAGATAAGGATACCTGGAGCAGGTATAAACATAAAAGGGAATGGTTCTATAATGTGACCACCTCGGGCTACAGATACCATATGAGCAATATCAACGCCGCGATAGGCCTGGTGCAACTCAGGAAGATAGAGGGTTTTATCGATAGAAAAAAACAGATAGTCCAGAGATACGATAACGAGTTCAGGGGTATCGCCGATATCCTCCTGCTTAAACGCGACTATGCAGAAACCGCGCCTTTTAATTATGTTTTGAGGGTAAAGAGAGAAAGGGACCGCCTGATAGAGTTCTTAAAAGAACGCGGCATTGATTCGGGGGTGCACTATATCCCAAATCATATTCAGCCGTTTTTTGAGCCCTATAAGTCGGTTTTACCGGTGACGGAAATGGTCTGGCAGGAAATGCTCACCCTGCCCTTATATAGCGAGATGAGCGAAGAGGACCTCAATAAGGTCGTAGGCGCAGTGAAGGATTTTTTTAAATAGGTATTATGGGCACAGATAACCCGAAGGTCAGCGTCTTGATACCGGCTTACAATGCTGAAAAGTTTATTCAGCGTACTATTGACAGCGTTCTGAATCAGACGTTCAGGGATTTGGAATTGATAGTGGTAGACGACGGTTCAAGCGATAAGACCGCAGATATCGTCAGGCAGGCAGGCAGCAGTGATTCAAGGATAAGTTATTTTTATCAGGCAAATAAGGGCTTATCGCATACCCGTAACCGGCTGGCAGCTTTGGCAAAAGGCGAATTTATCGCTTTTCTAGACCATGATGATGAATGGCTGCCGGAAAAGATTGGAAAGCAGTTGGGGCTCTTTGAAAAAGGCGGGCAAACAGGCTTGGTATTCTCCGACGCCTACATTAAGAAATACGGCAGGACGATCGCCACTTGTTTTAAGGAAAGAAGGCCTTTCAGAGGGGATGTCTTTTATCAGTACCTGTTTTCCGATAACTTTGCCCCTTTATTCACGGTTATGATGCCAAGAAGCATCCTCTATGAGTTTCTGCCGTTTAGCCCGGACTACGAAGTGAATGAGGAATTTGACATATTTCTTAAGGTGGCGCGTAAGTATAGGTTTGATTATATAGATGAGCCCTTAGCCGTCTATCATATTCATGGGGGCAATACGATCATGTCTAAATCTCAAAGATTCATAGAGGAGAGTTTCCGCATATTGGATGACTGGATAGCGAAAGATCCGGAAATACTCAGGCGGTATAAAAGGCAGTTAAGAAACAGATACGCGCAGCTGTTTTATAAAAAGGGCCTTATGCTTTTGGAGCGCGGTAATAAAGCAGAGTCCCGTAGGGCTGCCCTTGATTCTTTCAGGCAGAGGGCCTTTAACATGAACGCCGTTAAATTGAGCGTTAAATTGATCCTGGGGTCAGGCAGGGCAGGATGAAGGTATTGTATGTGCATAATTCTCTGGACCTGGGCGGGGTACAGTCCGTACGCTATATGTTTTTAAAGCACCTGGACTCAAAGGTCTCAGGCGTGGATGTATGTTGCCTGGGCCGTAAGGGAAAGATCGGCGAAAAAATAGAGCGCCTGGGCTATAGAGTGAAGGCATTAAATGAGCCGTATGGTTTATCGCGGTTTTCCACCACACTTAAACTGTATAATTATATAAAAAATAATCATTTTGATATCGTCCACTCCGCTCTTTTTTACGCGAATTATCACGGCGCCTTAGCCGCGAGAATGGCCGGAATACCTTTTTTGATCACCGAGGAGCACGGTGAACACTACCTGCATTCGGGCATAAGGCATTTTATCTATCGCGTTGTGGGGCAAAAGACGGCTCAAAGAAGCAGTATGGTTATTTGTTGCAGCGATTATGTTAAACAGGGAGTTCGGCGCACTTACGGCCTCAAGGGCGATAATATGATAGTGCTTAAGAATTTGATAGATGATAAAAGGAATGAGATCAAGCGCCCTAAAGAAGAAGTCAGATCCGGGCTGGATATACCTTTTGATGCGGTTGTCATCGGGACAATATCTTCATTATATTGGATAAAGAATCAAAAGATCCTTATTGACGCCGTCAGGGATTTAAATAAAAATAATCTTTTCCTGGTTATGTCCGGAGACGGTCCGTTAAAGGATGATCTGAAAAATTACGCGCAAAAACTCGGCGTCGGCAACAGGGTGCGTTTCACCGGGCCGCGCGATGACGTAGCCGATATGCTTAATGCTTTTGATATCTTCGCGCTCCCTTCATTGAGCGAGGGGCTGCCTATATGTCTGCTTGAAGCGATGTCAGCGGGGTTGGCCTGCGTTGCCAGCCGCGCTGGAGGCATAACGGAAGTAATAGAGGATGCGGTTACGGGACTGCTTTTCGCTCCCGGGGATATCGCGGGGCTGACCGGCGCTTTGAAACGGGTCATTGATGATGGTGATCTAAGGCGCGTGCTCGGTTCGGCCGCGCGCCGTCACGTATTAAATAATTTTAAGCCGTCTGACTATGTTAACAGGGTCGTGGCTCTATACAAAGGATTGCTGGGGCAATGAAGAAGGGATTGCTTGATCATCTGGTCTGCCCGGAATGCAAAGGCCCTCTGACGCTGCGCGATGAGGTCATGGAGCAAGCAGAGGTGAAAACAGGGCTTCTTATAAGCGGCTGCGGAAAGAAGTTCAACATAGTCGATTTCATCCCGCGGTTCGTTTCGGAAGACAAGTATGTGAAGAGCTTCAGTTTTGAGTGGCAGGTGCATAACAGGACGCAGGTAGACAGTTTCAGCGGATATGATATTTCATCGCGCCAATTCCAGGGCAGGGTTGATTTTCCTCTGTCGCAGTTAAAGGGAAAACTGGTTTTGGATGCGGGTTGCGGCACGGGAAGATTTTCGGAGGTGGCCCTTAAGAACGGAGCGACGGTAGTGGGAGTGGACTTGAGTTTTTCCGTAGATGTGGCATTTAAGAACATGGGCAGGCATCCTTGCGCGCATTTTATTCAGGCCGACCTGTTTAACCTTCCTTTTGCCGAAGAGGCCTTTGACTTTATCTTCAGTTTTGGCGTGCTGCATCACACGCCTGACGCGGCGAAGGCATTCAGGCACATAGCCGGATTAGTAAAGCCGCGCGGCGAAATGTCTATTTTTGTTTATAGTTCCTATAATAAAGGGATCGTCTACTCTTCGGCATTCTGGCGTTTTTTTACGACCAGGCTGCCGAAAAGGATCCTTTATTACCTGAGTTTTATTGCCGTGCCTCTTTATTATCTTTACAGGATCCCGGTTTTAGGCAGCATCTGCAAGATGCTGTTTGTCATACCCATGTGGAAGGACTGGAGATGGAGGGTCCTGGATACCTTTGATTGGTATTCCCCGAAGTATCAATCAAAGCATACCCACTGGGAGGTATTTCGCTGGTTTGAGGAATCGGGGTTCGGGAAGATCAAGATCCTGGAGAATGAGATAACTATGATGGGAACAAAGGGCGCCTGAAATGAAGATATCGGTTGTCATCCCCGTTTATAACGAAGTAAATACCATAAGCGAGGTCATCCGCAGGGTCAGGGACGTCGGCATAGAAAAAGAGATCATTGTGGTGGATGATTGCTCCGCAGACGGCACAAAAGAGCTGCTGCAGGGATTTAAGGAGGACGGGATAAAGGTGTTCTTTCATGATAAAAACAGGGGAAAGGGCGCTGCCTTAAGCACCGGCTTCAAGCACGCAACCGGCGATGCCCTGATCATCCAGGACGCGGACCTTGAATATGACCCTCGGGAATATCCGCGGTTATTAAGGCCAATCCTTGAAGAGGGCGCGGATGTCGTATACGGCTCAAGGTTTTTGAATAAGAATAGCTTGTTGTCATGCAGGCGGTTGTTTCATTTTACTCATCTTTTTGGCAATAAGTTTCTCAATTTCCTGGTCAATTTGCTTTTCGGCACAAAGATCACTGATATGGAGACATGTTACAAATTGATCAAGAGGGACGCGTTAAAAAAAATAAATTTAACGGCGCAGGGGTTTGAGATGGAACCGGAAATAACCGTTAAGCTGATCAAGAAAGGGTTCCGGATCCATGAAGTCCCGATTTCATATCGTCCCCGCGGATACAGGGAGGGCAAGAAGATCTCATGGAGAGACGGATTTATGGCGGTATTTGTCATATTGAAACATAGATTAGAGAGAGAGGGTTAGATGAAGGTGTTATTTTTTCACAGGAACGCTGAGTGGCTGGGCATAGAATATTTATCCAGCGTCCTTAAGAATGCCGGGCACCAGACAGAGCTGCTTTTTGACCCGGGTTCAGGGGACATAGAATACAGGTTTAAAGTCCTGGACAGGTTCTTTGACGTCGGCGAGAAGATGGTCAGAAGGGCCGAGGAGTATTCCCCCGATTTAATAGCCTTTTCCTGCCTGACCAATCTATATCCCTGGGTATCCAAAATGGCAGGTCTTATAAAGCAGCGTATGGATGTCCCGATTATAGTGGGAGGGATACATCCGACTATACTGCCTGCATATGTCATAAAAAACCCCAATATTGATATGATATGCGTGGGCGAAGGCGAGGAGGCGATGCTTGAACTCGTCAACGGCATGCAGAAGGGTGATGTGGACTATTCTACAAGAAATATATGGTTTAAGCGCGACGGCGAGGTCGTGCGTAATCCGTCGCGGCCGCTTATTCAGGACCTGGATTCGCTGCCGTTCCCGGACAAAGACGGCTTCAGGAAATACGGTTGCTTTTCCGACAGGTTATATGTGATGAGCGGCAGGGGATGCCCTCATCAGTGCACTTACTGTTTCAATTCGCACTACAGAAAGTTATTTAATATCAGCGGCAAACCATACGTCCGCCGCAGAAGCGTGGAAAACGTTATCAGCGAGCTCAGGTTCTTCAAGGACAGGTATAAGATAAAAGAGGTATTCTTCTACGATGACATATTCACCATAAACGAGGACTGGGTAAGGAGATTCTGCGAGATCTATAAAAGAGATATACGGCTTCCCTTCAAGATAATGGTGCACCCTCAGGCCGTGAAGAAAGACACGATGAGGCAGCTGGCGGAGGCCGGATGCATCTATACGGATATCGGCATAGAGTCGGGTAATGAAGAGCTCAGGCGCAAGCTGCTTAAAAGAAATATGAGCAACGAGGATATCGTTAATACGTCCAGAACATTGAAGGAGGTCGGGATCAGGTTCTGCACGTTAAACATAGTCGGTTTCCCGACTGAAACGCGCGAACAGATGTGGCAGACATATGATCTGAACAGGCGGATAAAACCCGACGGCACGATCATGACCATCTTTTACCCGTTTCCCCACACGGAATTGACCGATTTTTGCCTTCAAAACGGGTTTTTGCGTAAGGACATTTATGAAAGGATCTGTAACGGCGAAAGCGCCCTCAGGAAAGATACCGACCTTAGGAATATGAAAGAAGGCAGCCTGTTGCAGAATGTGGAGGTAGAGGAGGCCAAAAGGCTGCAGGTGTTGATACCGATACTGACAAAGACGCCGGATTTCCTGCATCCTTTGATAAAAAGGATACCCATCAATGCCTTTACCAGGGTAGTTTCCATATTCTTTTTATCTATCGGCAGGAACCTTTATATTCGCATGAAAGAATCGATAACCATGTTTATCAGATCGCAGTATATATATTCACTCGCGCAAGATAAGGCATTATCACAGAGCAATGAAGACGCTATTGGTAAAACCGTATAACTTAACCGACCATATACAACCGTCGCTGGGCCTGGGCTATCTGGCCGGAGCCATAAGGAGCAGGGGCGACGTCAGGATACTGGACTGTATAAAGGAGAATATAAAAATAGGTCAGTTTAAGAACGCGCTTAAAAGCTATAATCCCGATTTTGTGGGTTTCCAATGTTATACCTTTGACATGGACTTTATCAGAGAGGCATTGTGCGAGTGCAGGAGTTACAGGAGGGGGATTATTACGGCGATAGGAGGGCCGCATCCTTCGGCGCTTCCCAGGGAAAGTTTTGAGTATTTTAACGATTCTTTGGATTTTATTTTTGTGGGAGAAGCGGAAAGGGCGCTGCCGTTATTGCTTGATAAATTGAGCGGCAGTTCGTCGGCCGGCATCTCCGGCATTCCCGGGCTGGCCTTCAGGGACGACGGCACGATTAAGATAAACCAGCGGGAATTTGTCGACGATCTGGATACTTTAGGCATGCCGGCCTGGGACCTGATCCGGCCGGAAGAATACCCTGAGTCCCAGCATGGGGCGTTTTTCAAGAAATTCCCCATTGCCCCGATCATGCTTACGCGCGGATGCCCATTTGCCTGCACCTTTTGCGCGGGGCATATCGTATCGGGGAGGCGGATACGAAGACATAGCCCGGATTTTATAATTAACCAGATAAAATATTTGTATGACAGGCACAAGATCAGGGAGTTCCATATTATCGATGATAACTTTATTTTTGATAAGGTTTACGCCAAAGAGTTCTTGAGGAAACTTATTGACCTGGGCCTGGATATCAGCTGGGCTACTCCCAACGGGGTGCGTATCGACAGCCTGGACGAAGAATTGCTGAAGTTGATGAAGGAGAGCGGGCTTTATTTAATATCTTTAGGCATAGAATCCGGTTCCGACAGGGTCCTGGGCCTTATGAAAAAGAACGTAACGCTCAAGAAGATCCGCGAAGGCATAGAGTTGATACACCGCTTCGGTATAGATATAGCAGGATTTTTTATTATCGGTTTTCCCGGAGAGACCGTCGAAGATATAAAAAAGACGATACGCTTCTCATTGGACCTTGGCTTGATTCGGGCTAATTATTTCACGTATCTGCCGTTTCCCGGGACCGAAAGTTACAGCGGGCTGGTTTCTAGCGGCGAGATCAATAAGGTTAACTGGGACAGATTTTATTTTATGAGCGCCCCTTACAGCCATGGGGGATTATCCAATAAGCAGCTCAGGTCATTACAGCGATCGGCGTTCCTGAAGTTTTATACCAGGCCGCGCATAATATTGAAGAATCTTTTGGGGATCAAGTCCTTCAGGCATTTCGGGTTCCTCTTAAAGAGGTTCTTTCATTGGATAATAATGAAATGAAGAATATCAGGGTACTTTTAATGTCTTTGGCCTTTACATTTCTTTTCCTGTTTCTATTAGAGCTTTCAGGGAGATGGTATTTTTATCAAAAACACCATTTCGGTTATAAGGAATCCTTTCTTTATGAGGGCGATGAGGCCTTAGGTTATAAGATAAGCGCTCAATATAAAGGTAAGCATGGATTATGCTATCGGGGTATGAGAAAAGGCCATTTTGATATAAATAAAGGCAATAAGGTCAGGATCGTCTGCCTGGGAGAATCCACTACCTTTGGCCAGGAGCAGTTTGACAACGCGAAGGTCTGGCCGCAGATCCTGGAAGGGCTCCTTAATAATGGCTCGCAGCCGCCGGACTACGAAGTATTGAATGCGGGCGTCTGCGGCTATGGTTCGAGCAATCTGGCTGCCAGGTTGAGGAAAGACATATTGGCGCTTGAGCCGGATGCGGTGATTATCTTTACCGGTTGGAACCTGGTCGGCTGCCTGAAGTCGAAATACAGCTGGGTGCCGGGAAATGTCTACTTTAAAGGATTGCCCATTTCCGCGAGGGTTAACAATTTCCTGGTAGATAACAGCATTGTTTATTTAAAACTGAAAAACGCCATCGGCGGCCTGTTTAACAACAGACAGAACGCGTCCGGGGCGGGTAAATTTGATGAGGTCTATAAGGACCTTTTGCCGGTCTTTGCCGGAGATCTGAGAGAGATGATAATGATATGCAGGCAAAACAATATAATGCCCATAGTAGTTAAGTATCCTGCCAGGGATTATGATTCGCAGAGATACAGGGATACTATCGATATAATCGAGGGTGTCTGCGGGGAAAATAACGCCCGCCTGCTGGATTGTTCTTCATTTTTTGAATCCCTGGATTATGAATCTCGCTGTAAATATTTCAGCGATATCGCCCATTTCTCAGATCAAGGCAACGAAAAGATGGCGCAGATAATATATTCGGGGTTAGAAGGTATCTTATGACCATGAAAGACGCAAGGCTTATATTCGTGATCATCGTCGGCGCGTTCTTGGTAAGGTTGATTTTGCTTCTCCCCGTTTTACATATAACGCCGGGCGACGTGGAGGGGTATGGGGAATTGGCGCAGAATGTCCTTGATGGGCGGGGCTATTCGATCAACGGGCAGGCAACCTCATGCCATCCGCCGCTTTACCCGTTCTTTATCGCCTCGGTGCTTTATTCATTTAACCATAATTATTCCGCGTTGATAATTATCCAGATATTATCAGGGGCAGTGGTCTGCGCCGTAATATTCTTAATATCAAAGGATATCTTTAATACAAGGGTTGCCCTGATAAGCGCCTTGATCGCCTGTTTCAACCCGGGGTTTGTCAAGATTTCGCAGTACCTGAGAAATGAAAATCTTTTTACTTTTCTGCTCGTTATAGCGATGTTTCTTTTGCTAAGGCAGCTTCGGAAACATACTTTCAGGAATCTAGTCGTCCTTGGCATAGTATTAGGGCTTGCTGTTATGGTCCGCGATATGCTGGTTTTATTCCCCCTGTTTATTTTATCGTTATCAGGCAGGGCGATGTTCCCCAAATGGTATAATATCAGGCAAATTTTGGCAGGGGTACTTATTTTTGTGGCCTTTTTCCTGCTGCCGATATTGCCCTGGATAATAAGGAATTCTCAGCTGCATCATAGATTTACATTGATCACCAATAAGACGGGCATGGGCCTATACGGCTCATATGTTCCGCAGAACGGTAAATTATTCGGGCTGCACCCTAAGGACGATACGACTAAAAAGGCCGACCTGTTGGATTCCGAAGCAGAACGAAGCGACTTTCTGGCAAGGGAGGCGTTGAAATATATCAGGCGCAATCCGCTGAAGGTACTTAAGCTGGAGCTGTTAAAGCTCGGATTTTTCTGGTCTCCGTTTGACTGGGAGATCATCGGATACGGGATATATAATTTTATGTACGTTTTTATAATGCCGTTTTTTATCTATGGTATATTTATCACGCGCAGGAGGCTCAAGGAACTGCTGCCCGTGTATCTGCCTGTAATCTACGCCGTTTTCATCACATTGATCATGTACGGCTCTCCCAGGTTCCGCCTGCCGGTGGAGCCGTATATCATTATTATCGCTTCGGCGGGAATCTACTATTTTGTTTTAAGGTTTTCCAGGAGGATTTACGGTGTCCTGTTGACGGGGTCGTATCTTCTTCTGAATCTTTTCATATATTTTAACTCTTATCAGGCGAAGATATTCGCAAGGTCATTTATGGAAAAGATTCATTTATGGTGATCGATAGATATGCCGGGTAAAGGACTGCGGAAGATTGTATTATTGCTTGCGCTTGCGGCCGTGATCGGGTGCATATACATATATCCGGATATGCGGTTCCGTTATGAGCTGGGCGATGATTACCGCGGTATCTCTTTAACCACGACCTCTGATGAAGACAAATATTTAGGCAGGGTAAACGCCTTTTATAAAGGAGGTAATCCTACGCTTTCCGGCTTTGACAACTATGAACACGTCCGGCAGCCATGGACATTCGGCTTTCTCCCGGAGGCCTTCTCAGGGGTTGTGGGCAGGGTTTTGGGCCTCTCTGTTGTCCGGGTGGACATTTTGTTGAGCTTTATTTTGCCCGCGGTCCTGTTTTTGTTAATTTACCGTCTCATATTTGAACTTTGCGGTTCGCAGAACCTTGGCATTCTGGGTTCAGCCGGTATATTGCTGGCCTATCGCTTCTTTACGGGGAAAATATGGATACTAAAAGAGTTATTAACCTTGAAATATGCTGAACCATTGTGGTTTTTAAGGCCGGTTTCCCCGCAGTTTAATCATGTTATGCTTATTTTATCCCTTCTTTTGGTATATAAGGCGCTTTATTCACGAGGCCGCCTCATCCCGTGGGCTGCCGCAGCTGCGGTAGGGTCGTTATTTTACGCGTTTATATATTATTGGACGTTTATTTATGCCGGCCTGTTTGTGTTAATGATATTGCTCGCACTAAAGAAGGAATACGCTTTGTTACGAAGAATGATGCTGATAATCGCGGTATCGTTTATAATATCGATTCCTTACTGGCTGAATTTACGGCAGGTTATGCATCATCCTCATTACGATGCCTTGCGATATTTTAACGATGTTGTGTATTCCCGCAAACTGATATTGCCGGCTTTCTATTTAATTCCGACATTGCTTATCATGTCATTCTACAGAGAAAAAAGGAGCATCCGATTTGCTTTCATTGTTTCTTTCCTGGCTGGAGGATTGATCTGTTCGAACCAGCATTTGATTTCCGGGATGACTTTATTCCCCGGGCACTGGCTCGGTTACAGCAATAAGACATTCTTGATAATCGCGCTGTTCTCATCCTTAAACGGCCTGAGGCTGCCGGCAGGGATAGTTAGCAGCAGGTTATTGCAGGAATTGTCATTTAGAGTGATATTGGTTCTTATGGCTGTATCCGCGCTTAGCCAACAGACCCACTATTATCATGTGTATAAGGCGAGATACGCGCAGAGACAATCCTTATCAGCGCCGTTTTCCTGGCTAAAGGAGCATGCCGGCCAAGATGATGTCGTGCTTGTTGATCCCTTCAATGAATTGAAGCAGGCAGACCCGACACCAGGCGATATACTCCTTTATACAAATAATTTTATATTCCTACCGTTATTTATCGGGACCATAAGATCTAAAGAAGAACTGGAGGACAGATATTTTATCGCTTTATCGCTGTTTGGTTATGACAGCAGAGATGCCGAGGAATTTATCCGACATGGTAACGGGGCGCATTTTGTTTGTATGGGCGCTATCAAAGAATATGGGGGCAGAGGCATAGATCAGGAATATATCGATTATCTCAAGGGAAAATCTAAGCTGTTTCTGAACGGAAAGTATCTGGCAGATAAATTAAGTAAATACCGTCTTAATCACATCCTGGTAAGAAATGAGGAAAGAAAATCCAGGGTTGAAGAATCTGTTTTAAGAAATAACATAGGGATATCAGAAGTTTATGATGATGGTAAATTCAGTATTCTCAAATTGGACAAGATATAGGAAGCGGCTTTTGTTGTTAATTTTCGTTGCCGCCTTATCTTTGCGCATAGCGGCTGTTTTGAATCTGCCGCGATACCTGCAAAAACCGGGAGCTGATGCGCTGGATTACGACACTATAGCCGTCAATTTAGCGTCAGGCAATGGTTATTCCATGGATCCGGAAAAGGGGCCGACATCTTTGCGCACCCCTTTATATCCCTTGTTTCTGGCATCTATCTATCGGGCCTTTGGCCATAATTATGTCGCGGTAAGGGTCATTCAGAGCATTATGGGCGCTTTATTGTGCGTTATTATCTATTATATCGGCCGGAAGATCTTTGATGAACGCATAGGGCTATTGTCGGCACTTATACTTGCCTTTTATCAGCCGTATATATCTTATGCCTTTTATGGCGGCCCGGGATTCCTGTATTCGGAGAATCTGTTCAACATTTTGTATGGTTTATTTGTATTATTCCTGATAAGCGGTTTCTTCGTAAATCTTAAGATGAAAGGAGCGGTTATATCCGGGGTTTTTCTGGGCCTGCTTGCCTTAACAAGGCCGTTTAATGCCTTTTTCCCTCTATTTTTGTCCGGATTGTTGATATACCGTTATCCGCTTAAGCTCGCGTTAAGAGGGATATTGGTTATGTGCGCTGTTTTCACGCTGACTATTTCGCCATGGGCATTTAGAAATTATCTTGTGCACAGGGCGCTCGTCCCTTTTTCCACAATGGGCGGAGGCGCCCTGCTTAACAGCAATAACCCTTATGCAAAGGGGAGCTCCTTCGGCGATTTCAGCCGGATATTTACGAATGAAGAAATGAAGCAGATCAGCCGGATGAACGAAGTGGAGCAGGATAAATTCTATAAGAATACCGCCATTAAATTTATAGCCGCTGATTATAAGCGCATGCCGAAATTGCTGCTTAAGAAAGTATTGTGCCTATGGGATGTATTTCAGACGCATTATAATAACGGTATGCAGAGGATATATAATATCTGGTATTCAATTATTCTTATGTTCGGTATAGTCGGCATAATCAAAGCCGTGAGGCCCGGGTTGAACGTAAACACCGCATTACTGCTGTTATCATTTTTGTATGCCAGTTTTATGGTTATGATCTTTTCAGGCGACACCAGGCATCGTTACCCTCTGGAGCCATATTTGATAATATTCGCCAGCCTGGGTATATTTACTATCTGGGGCAAGTTCAAAAATAAATACCTGTCATTGGCAATAATAGGCGTTATTATGGCGTTGAACCTTTTATTCTATGTGATGGCCGTCCCGATTCTGAGCTGGGTCAGGAATAATCTGGCCTTTATTCTTTAGGAGAGCTATGCAGGAAAATAAAGCCGCAGATGTAGTCCTTGTTTATCCCAAGACAGGGATGGATTTCGGCTCAACCGTTGCCGTGCCGCATTCTCTTTTAACCATAGCCGCGCCGCTTCAGAAGGGCGGTTATAAGGTCAGTATAATAGACCAGCGGGTGGATAAGGATTGGGGCCGCAATTTAACCGAGGCATTGAAGTCCGGCCCCGTATGCGTAGGCATCTCTTCAATGACAGGCACGCAGATCCACTTTGCGATTGAAGCGGCAAAGGTCGTGCGAAGGGCCGCGGGCGGCAAGGTCCCGATAGTCTGGGGCGGGCCGCATCCGTCTATACTGCCGGAGCAAACCCTGATGAGCGAATACGTGGATATAGTCTGCGTTGGCGAAGGCGATGTTACCTTCCGGGAGTTAGTAGGGGCGCTGGCCTCAGGCGGCTCGCTTTCCGGGATAGAAGGCATTGCCTACAAGGACGGCGGCAGGGCCGTAAGAAACCCGGATCGGGCATTGATTGACGTTGAGGGATTATTGCCTGTCCCATGGGGATTGATCGACGTGGAAAAGTACATACATCCCGATATGTATTTAAAGGAAAGTTTAAGGACCCTTGACATAGGCCAGACCAGCAGGGGGTGCCCGTTTAACTGCGGCTTTTGCAGCAGCGCAAGTTTGCGAAAGAGGAAATGGCGCGATATGTCTGTTGAAAAGAGCCTCGGGATCATCGTAGATACGGTGAAGAGATTCGGGCTCAGCGGCATCTGGATAAGGGACGATGAGTTCTACATCAATCGGGAAAGGGCCCAGAGGATATGCGAAGGGATCATCCGGAATGACCTGAAGATCCATTGGTATACATCCGGAACCCGGGTAGATGTTTTTAATAAGGCCAGCGATGAGCAGACGGCGCTTCTAAAAAAGAGCGGCGCCTATGTTCTGAAATTCGGCGCCGAGTCCGGTTCAGACAGGGTGCTGGAGCTTTCCAATAAGGGCATAAAGGTAGAAGATACGATCAGGGCCAATCTCAAGGCAAAGGCCGCGGGGATCACTCCCGCCTTTGCGTTAATGATCGGTTTTCCCGGTGAAACATTTGAAGATATCGATAAGACCATAGACCTTTCTTTCCGCCTCAAAAGGGATAATCCCAACGCCCTGTTTGAGACCATGGCCATTTATACGGCCCTGCCGGCGACGCCAATGTATGAGTCGGCGCTTAAAAACGGCCTCAAGGCGCCCCGGCAGCTGGAGGGGTGGATCGACTGGATTTACGATGATTATGATCTGGAAGGCAGAAAGAATCCCTGGTTTGATCGTAAGGACAGGATACGGCTGGGAAATATATCCTATATGAGCATCCTCGCCAATGCCGTGCCTAATGTCATCAATTCTATCAGGAACGCCTTCTTAAGGGCTGTGTTGAAGATCGCCTATGTGCCGATAAGCCGTTATTACAGATTCAGGCTGAAGAATAAATACTACACGTTCTTCGGCGATCTGGCGATTATTAAGTACCTGAGAAACAAGATCTTTTATAAATCAGACCGGAGGAGTTTTAATGAAGACAACCTTACTTGTATTGACCTTGAATGAGATAGACGGCATGAAGCAGATCATGCCGCAGATTAAAAGGGAATGGGTGGATGAGATTTTCGTGGTGGATGGAAGATCCACCGACGGAACCGCTGAATACGCCATGAAGAACGGTTATTCAGTTATCGTCCAGAAAAAACCCGGTATAAGGAACGCCTACATTGAGGCGTTGGGCCGCATAACAGGGGATGTGATCATTCCATTCAGTCCGGACGGTAATTGCAAACCCGAGGTCATACCCCAGCTGGTTAAGAAAATGGAGGAAGGATATGATATGGTGATCGCCTCCCGATATTTAAAAGATGCCAGGAGCTACGATGACAGTTTAATAACTTCGTTCGGTAATTGGATGTTCACCTCTTTGATTAACGTGCTTCACGGAGGCAAGTATACAGACGCGATGAATATGTTCCGCGCTTTTAAAAAGGAGTTGATACGCGACTTAGAGCTTGACAGGGATGAAAATTATTCCCGGGAGGAGGCATTGTTTCATACAAAGATATGTATTATGCCTCTTCTTTCGGTTAGGGCCGCAAAGAGAAAATTAAGGATTACCGAGATTCCTGCTGATGAGCCGCGCAGGTTATGGGGTAAGCGAAAATTACAGATAGTGCGCTGGGGCTCGGCTTATTTGACTCAGGTTTTAAAGGAGGTATTTGTTTGGCGTTAATGGGAGGAAGACCATGAAGATATTGGTAACTGGAGGAGCGGGTTATATAGGTTCTGTATTGGTCCCGCAATTATTGGCCAATGATTTTGAAGTGACGGTTATTGACAATTTCATGTATAATCAGAGCCCTCTGTTGGATTGCTGCCATTACGGTAATCTGGCCATAATCAGGGGCGATGCGCGAGACAGGGATTTGATATCTCGTCATCTAAAGGGGGCGGATGCCGTCTTTCCCCTGGCCTGCCTGACCGGCGCCCCGCTCTGTAAGATGCGCCCTATCGAGGCCAGGACGATTATCGTGGATGCGGTGAAGACAATACTGGGTTTGCGCAGCAGGGAGCAGATTGTTATTTACCCTACCACTAACAGCGGATATGGGGTGGGAGAAAAGGGCATCTTCTGTACCGAAGAGACGCCCTTACGTCCGGTTTCCCTTTACGGTAATTTGAAGGTTGAGGCGGAGAAGGCCATATTGGACGCGGGCAACAGCATCACTTTGAGGCTGGCTACGGCATTCGGCGTCAGTCCCCGCATGCGGCTGGACCTCTTGGTGAATGATTTTACTTATCGCGCGGTAACGGACAGGTTTCTGGTTATTTTTGAGGCGCATTTTAAAAGAAACTATATTCACGTGCGGGATGTTGCCAAGGCATTCATCCACTGTTTGAATAATTTTGAACGGATGAAAAATCAAACATATAATGTGGGTTTAAGCAATGCCAACCTTAGCAAGCGGGAGTTGTGCGAGGAGATCAAGAAACAGGCGCCCGATTTTTATTTTACCGAGGCAGAGGTAGGCGAGGATCCCGACAAGAGGGATTATATCGTAAGCAACGGAAAGATCAAAGGCACAGGATATAAACCCGATATTTCGCTCCCAGAAGGTATTTCAGAATTGATCAAAGGATACCAGGTCGTAAGAAGAAATCAGTTTTCCAACGTTTAAGGAGAGATATGGTTATCAGCCGAACGCCTTTTCGCATTTCTTTTTTTGGCGGGGGTACGGACTATCCCGTATGGTATAGAGATAACGGCGGAGCCGTATTGGCTACGACGATAAATAAGTACTGCTATCTTAGCTGCAGGCATCTGCCTCCTTTCTTTGAACATAAGTCAAGGATAATATATTCCAGGATGGAATTCGTAAAGGAGATCGATGAGATCCAGCATCCCTCCGTCAGGGCCTGCCTGAAGTTTATAGGCATAGATAAAGGGGTGGAGGTTCATCACGACGGCGATCTGCCCGCGCGCACGGGTATGGGGTCGAGTTCCGCCTTTACCGTTGGCCTGCTTCACGCGCTTTACGCGCTTAAGGGCGTCATGCCGACTAAGCGGCAGCTGGTATTGGATGCCATTCATCTTGAGCAGGAGGTTATGAAGGAAAACGTCGGTTCGCAGGATCAGGCGTTAGCCGCCTTTGGGGGGTTTAGCCTTATAGAATTCGGAGGCAAGGATCATATTCAGGTCAGGCCTGTGACTATAGACGTCGAGCGCCTCAGGGTATTCCAGTCCCATTTGATGCTTTTCTTTACCGGGTTTTCCCGCACGGCATCAGAGATCGCCCGGGAGCAGATAGAGAAGACGCCGCATAAGCAGAAAGAACTGCGCGCCATGTATGGCTTGGTAGATAAGGCCTTGAGCATATTAAACAGCAACTCCGATTTATCGGATTTCGGGAAACTTTTACATGAAAACTGGATGCTGAAACGCAGCCTGTCAAGCAAGATAGCCACGCCCTTAATAGATGATATCTACTCTGCGGCGATCAGGGCAGGCGCGCGGGGAGGAAAGGTATTAGGCGCAGGCGGCGGAGGATTTATCTTGTTTTTTGCCCGGCCTGATGCCCAGCCAAAGATCCGCGAGAGCTTAAAGGATCTTTTACATGTGCCTTTCAGGTTTGAGAATTTAGGCAGCCAGATTATATTTTACAGCCCGGGGGATTCATTGACAACATAATGAGCAAAAGGCCGGCATTTGAGGATATAGACGCGGTAATACTTTGCGGGGGAGAAGGCAGGCGCATCAGGCCGGTTGCAGGGGATTTGCCTAAACCGATGATAGAGATCGGCGGCCGTCCTTTTCTGGATATTCTTATCGATTATGCCGCGCGTTTTGGATTCAGGCGTTTTATTCTCTGTATAGGGTACGGGGCTGAATTTATTAAACGATATTATAAGGGCGGAAAGGGCAATTATGATATTGTATTCTCTGAGGAGAAGGCGTTAATGGGCACCGGGGGGTGTATCAAAAATGCCTCCTCAAAGATTGGAAGCGATATATTCCTGGTTATGAACGGAGATTCTTTCTGCGACGTAGATCTGGGCAAGTTTTTAGAGTTCCATACCCGGAAGAAGGCGTACTGTTCCATAGTCGTTTCGCCTGAATCAGACAGCAGCGATTATGGCAGTATAATTTTGGGTGAGTCGCAGCGTATCAACGCGTTCAGCGAGAAATCCGTTAAGGGCGATGGTTTTGTCAACGGCGGCATTTATTTGTTCCGCAAGGAGATATTGTCTGAAATGCCGGAAGATAAGAACTTTTCTTTGGAGAATGATTTTTTCCCGGTTATGGTGAAGAGGGAGTTTTACGGGTATTTGGCCGAGGGCGGTTTTATAGATATCGGAACTCCGGAAAGGCTTAAGCAGGCTGAGAAGATCCTGAGGAGGACTTTGTGGATAAGCGGTTAGACCTATTGCTGGTAAACCCCGGTAATCGCGCTCAGATGTACGGCAGATTAGGCGAGTCTCTGGCCGGCATCGAACCTCCTCTGTGGTGCGGGTTGATCGCCGGGTTCATCCGCGAGCAGGGATATTCTGTAGGGATCATTGACGCGGATGCGGAGAACTGGAGCCCGGAATACACGGCAGAGAAGATCGCCGAGTTAAATCCGCTTTTGGCCGGTATCGTTGTTTTGGGGACCAATCCATCCGCTTCTTCCACGCCTAAAATGACCGCGGTGAGCGAACTCCTGAACGTCCTGCATAGCAAGGGTAGCGCTGTGAAAACGATCCTTTCCGGGCTTCATCCTTCCGCGCTTCCTGAACAAACCATCAGGGAGGAGAAGGTAGATTTTGTATGCCAGGGCGAGGGATTTTATACCTTTCTTAAAACCCTGGAGGCATTAAGATCCGGGAAAAGGCCGGAAGATTGCGGAATAGAAGGGCTTTGGTATATGGATGATACCGGCGTAAGAGCGCCCGCGCCCGCATCTTTGATCGAGGATCTTGACCGCCTTCCTTTTGCCGCCTGGGATCTTTTACCTATGCATAAGTATAAGGCCCATAACTGGCACTGCTTCGAGGATTTAGACAAAAGAAGCCCCTATGCGGTGATCTTCACCAGTTTGGGATGCCCGTTTAATTGCAGCTATTGTCCCATACATGCCTTCTATGGTAAATGCGGCATTCGTTTTCGCAGCCCGGAGAAGGTAATAGAGGAGATAGATATTTTAGTTAAAAATTATAATGTGCGCAATATCAAGATCCTTGATGAGTTGTTTGTGATCAAGAAAGAGCGCCTTACGCGTATATGCGAGCTTATTATCCAAAGGGGGTACAGGCTCAATATCTGGGCATACGCGCGCGTTGATACGGTTAGCGGCGATATACTGCCGGCGATGAAACGGGCGGGGATCAACTGGCTTTGCTTTGGCGTTGAGTCCGCGAGCGGCGGTGTCCGTGAAGGTGTCGCAAAAAGGATATCCCAGGATAAAATATCAGAGGCCGTTGATATGACAAAGCGCGCGGGTATTCATACGCTCGGCAATTTTATATTCGGGCTGCCTGATGATACTCTGGAATCCATGCGGAAGACCCTGGATATGTCAAAGGAGCTTAATTTTGAATACGTGAATTTTTATGTAGCCATGGCCTATCCCGGGTCAGACCTGTACAGGGATGCCGTAAGAGACGGCAGAGAGCTTCCGGGGCAATGGCATGCGTATGGCCAGTATGCGGAAGATACTTTGGCGCTGGCGACCAAGCACCTTTCATCCGCGGAGGTTCTGCGCTTCAGGGACAGCGCCTTCCGTGAATATTTCAGCGATCCGGCATATATAGAAATGATCCGGAAAAGGTTCGGATCGAAGGTTGTGGATCATATCAAAGATATGTTAAGGACAACAATACGCAGGAAATACGCGTAATGGAAAAAGGCCCCATGATCAATTACGATAAGAATATCGGGGATATCCCCCGGGAGCATTTGGTCCGGCTTTATAAACAGATGTTGAGGATAAGAAAGGTGCAGGTCAGGATAGAAGAGGAGTATCCCAAAGACGAAATGAAGACGCCGGTTCATCTCTGCAAGGGGCAGGAGGCAATACCTGCCGGTATGTGCGCCCATCTGGATAAGGAGGATTACCTTCTTAGTAATTACAGAGGGCACGGCCATTATCTTGCTAAGGGCGGGGACTTAAAATCGCTTATTGCCGAATTATACGGCAGGGAAACCGGTTGTTCCCGCGGCAGGGGCGGCTCAATGCATTTGATCGATAACTCAGTGGGATTACTGGGTTCTTCTTCGATCGTAGCCGGCGGTATACCTATTGCCACAGGGGCCGCCCTCGGTTCTTTGTTGCAGGGAAATAAGCGGGTGACGATGGTATTATTCGGCGATGGGGCGGTTGACGAGGGCGTATTATATGAAAGTATTAATTTCGCGATGCTTAAAAGACTGCCTGTGATATACGTCTGTGAGAATAATCTTTATGCGGTATGCTCTCACAGGAGTAATCGTCAGCCTTCCAAAGATATATATGAGCGTTTTGACGGCTTCGGTATTTCGCGTTACAAGGCGGACGGCAACAATGTGGTCGATGTTTACTGCGTAGGCAGAAGGGCGGTTGAGGACGCGCGCCGCGGTAAAGGGCCTTCTTTTATAGAATTTTGCACTTACAGATGGTGCGGGCATTCGGGGGGCGGCACCGATATAGAGTTGGGGTACAGGACACAGGAAGAATTGGACGCCTGGATGGAAAGGTGCCCGCTTAAAAATTTTGAGCTCTTCTTGCTGGATAGACAGGTAATAAGCGGATCAGATATCACTTGTTTTAATCAGGCCTTTGATAAAGAGATAGACGAGGCATTTGAGTTTGCCCGGAATAGCCCGTTTCCCGATGAGGCGGAAGTATCAAAATATCTTTATAGCGATGGCGAATAGATCAAAAATAAGTTTTGACTGGGACAAGAAGAGTATAGAAAAAGAGGAGCCCGGCTTTGATCATAGCGGTAAATCAGAGGCCAGGAACATACCTTATACACAGGCCATTTATGAGACGCTTGAACAGATACTTGCCATAGACAGCCGTGTTTTTATAATGGGGCAGGGGGTGGACGACCCATCGGGCATGTTCGGCGCGACATTGAATCTGCATAAAAAATACGGCTCACAGAGAATATTTGATACGCCTTTGTCAGAGGACGCGTTGACAGGGGTCGCGGTAGGGGCGGCGCTTGTAGGCATGCGCCCGATTTATATGCACAACCGGCCCGACTTTCTTCTGTTGGCGATGGATCAGATCGTTAATCATGCCTCAAAGTGGCGTTATATGTTCGGAGGCAGGAGCAATGTCCCGATCGTAATATGGGCGGTCATCGGCCGCGGCTGGGGCTCGGGGGCGCAGCATTCCCAGGCGCTCCAGGGATTATTTATGCATGTGCCGGGGCTTAAGCTTGTTATGCCCAGCACCCCCTATGACGCGAAGGGCCTATTGGTGTCAAGCGTACTTGATGACGATCCGGTAGTGTTCATCGAACACCGATGGGCGTTTAAGCATACGGGTTACGTTCCGGATAAATTATATGCCATACCTTTCGGCAAGGGAGTTATAAGAAAAGAGGGCGGCGACGTTACGATCGTAGGCGCTTCTTATATGGTCATAGAAGCATTGCGCGCGGCAGAGGAGCTAAGAACCAGGGGTATTGAAGCGGAGGTCATAGATTTAAGAACGTTGAACCCTCTGGATGAGGATATTATATTGACCTCTCTGAAGAAGACAGGAAGGCTTATTATAGTTG
Source organism: Candidatus Omnitrophota bacterium (assembly GCA_028707125.1). Classification (NCBI taxonomy): domain Bacteria; kingdom Pseudomonadati; phylum Candidatus Omnitrophota; species Candidatus Omnitrophota bacterium. Next base: position 146,818 of record JAQTUX010000002.1, on the reverse strand, counting down.
ATACCGGATGGAAGACGGCAGGGGTTACAGCTGAGATCGCGGCGATGGTATCTGAAAAGGGGCTGAATTTTCTAAAGAAGCCGGTTAAAAGGATCGCCGCGCCTGATATCCCTACCCCGTCGGGATACGTCCTGGAGCGTAAGTTCTATCCCGGCGTCCGGGAAGTCGTGAATGCGGCGGTGGAGCTGGCAGAATAGATGGAGCGTGCAGGTATAGTTATTATCGGAGCGGGCGTTGTAGGTTTAGGTATAGCCGCAAAGGTTTCTGAACAAAATCGGTCGGTCTACGTTTTAGAACGGCATAAGTCTTTCGGTCAGGAGACAAGCAGCCGCAATAGCGAGGTTATTCACGGAGGTATATATTATGATCCCGGCTCTTTAAAGGCAAAGGCGTGCGTTGAGGGGAATAGAATGCTTTATGAGATCTGCGCAAAAAATAAGATCCCTTACAGGCAGACGGGAAAACTGATCGTAGCAGTAAATGATAAAGAGACGAGCGCGTTGGAAGAGCTTTTAAAACAAGGCGGCGCCAGCGGCGCCAGAGAGCTTAAGATCTTGACAAAGACCGAAATCGCGAGGATGGAGCCGAATATTAAAGCCGAGGCGGCATTATTCTCTCCTGCGACGGGAATAATTGATTCGCACAGTTTAATGAAGTATTTTGTTCAGCGGCTGAAAGATAACAGGGGGGATATCGCTTATGATTCCAATGTGGCCGGCCTGCGCAGGTCAACCGACGGTTATGAGGTTGCCATAGAGGGTTCTTCAGGAGATACTTTTAAATTTCACGCCAAGATCGTGATCAACAGCGCCGGCCTTGAATCAGATAATATAGCGAAGATGGCGGGGATCAATATAGAAGACCGGGATTATAGATTGAAATATTGCAAGGGACAGTATTTCAGGGTGAATTCCCCGCAGAAATGCGGATTAATTAATCGTTTGATATACCCTGTGCCGGAGAATAACGGCGGACTGGGCGTCCATGCTACATTGGATTTAGCGGGAGGCCTGCGGTTAGGGCCTGACAGCCGCTACGTTGAAAGAGACAGGTTTGACTACAATGTTGATGTCGCGGAGAAGGGAAAATTCTTAAATTCCGCGGCAGGGTTGCTTCCTTTTTTAGAAGAGCAGGATTTAGTTCCTGACACCGCGGGCATCCGGCCAAAACTTCAAGGTAAAGGCGAAGGATTCCGTGATTTTGTAATCCAGGAGGAGAGCCGGATCGGGTTTCCCGGCCTTATCAATCTTATCGGCATAGAGTCCCCGGGCCTGACAGCTGCCCCTGCCATAGCTGAATACGTTGAAGATATTGTTGAAAGGATAGGTTAGAAATGATCAAAGAAAGAATGAGGGTTGCCTTCGGCACAATATCTATTACCCGGAGATCAAAAGATCTAATAAGGGATATCCTTGATTCAAACCGCGTTTCAAGCGGCAAATATGTGAGGGAATTGGAAAAGAGGTTTGCCGGGCTCATAGGTACAAAAGAAGCGGTAGCGGTAAGCAGCGGCACGGACGCGGACGCCCTGGCGTTGGCAGTTTTATACGATTTCGGGGCAAAGAGAAGCGATGAGATCATAGTTCCCGCGCTGTCTTTTGTTGCCACGGGTAACGCGGTACTGCAGGCCGGATTTACCCCTGTATTTGTTGATATCGGCAGGAATACGTTGAATATCGAACCGGAAAAGATCGAATCCGCGATAACCGGAAAAACAAGGGCTATAATGCCGGTTCACCTTATGGGAAAGCCGGCTGATATGGATACGATAAATTCCATAGCAAAAAAACATAAATTATTTGTCATTGAGGACGCGGCTGAGGCATATGGGGCGGTGTATAAGGGCAAGCCGGTAGGAAGGCTCGGCGATATGGCGGCATTCAGCCTTTATGTGGCGCATATGATCACCACTGCCGAGGGAGGGATGGTCACCACCGACAGGGATGATTTCGCGGAGATCCTGAGGTCTTTGCGCTCTCATGGGCGCGCCTGTAAATGCGAGAGCTGTCTGTTGAATACCGCCTCCGGCCATTGCCGGAAACGTTTTCAGCAGGGCGGCAACAGGGATATACGTTTCATATTCGAGCGCGTTGGATTTTCGGCAAAAATGAATGAGCTGGAGGCGGCGATCGGTTTAGGCAATATGGAAATATACCAGGATATCTTGAAAAAAAGGCGCGGAAATCTTCTGTATATGATGAAGCGGTTCAAGGAGTTTGAGCCCGAGCTTTATACTATTAAAGAGGGCCCTGATGAACAGATAGGCCCTCACGCCTTTGCGATCATATTGAGACAGGGCGCCGGGTTTAAAAGGGATAAACTGGTCTGTTATCTGGAGGAGCACGGGATCGACAGCCGCAATCTTTTTCTTTCCATGCCCACGCAGTGCGCCGGCTTTGATCATCTCGGGCACAAGATCGGAGATTTTCCCAACGCGGAATATATGGGCGACAATGGGCTGCATATCGGGATCCATCAGGATATGGGCAGGAAGGAGCTGGATTATGTGCTTAATGTCATACGGGATTTCTTATCGGAGAACAAATGATTAAAAGGGATTCCAGGATCTTGATCGCGGGCCTCGAGGGATTAATAGGCAGGGTTCTGGCAGATTATTTTAAGAGAGAGGGTTTCAAGGGATTAATGCTGGTAGAATCATCCGGGGTAGATATGTCTGATCAGAAGGCGGTATTGAATTTGTTTAAAGATTCCAGGCCGGAATATTGTTTTCTTGCCCACGTAAAGGAGGGCGGTATCGGAGCCAATACAAAATATCCGGCAGAATTAATGTATCAAAATCTTATCGCCCAGACGAATATGATACATTGCGCGTACATGAGCTCCGTGAAAAGGCTTATTTATTTTGCCAGTTCTTGTGTCTACCCCAAGGATTGTCCTCAGCCGATGGTTGAAGAACAGGTTTTAACCGGTCAGTTGGAGCAAAGCAGCCAGTCCTACGCGCTTGCTAAGATCGCCGGCATAAAGATGTGCGAGGCATATAACAAACAATATGGGACAGATTTCCTCGCCGTTATCCCCGCGACGGTTTATGGGCCGAATGACCGCTATGATGAGGAAGACAGCCATGTCTTGCCTTCATTGATAATTAAATTTCATCAGGCCAAGACCGATAAAAAGCCGGAAGTGGCTATTTGGGGGACAGGCGCGCCGCGCCGTGAATTCATTTATGCGGATGATTTAGCTAATGCCTGCGTATCCCTGGCAGGCGGTGATATTGGGTTTAAGGTCATAAATATCGGCACAGGGACGGATATCGCGATCAGGGACCTGGCGGAGTTGATAAAGAAAATAGTCGGCTATGAGGGAAAGATAGTTTTTGACAGTTCCAGGCCGGACGGACCCCTCAGGAAACTTTTAAATAACGATAAGATCAGAAAATCGGGATGGGAGGCATCGGTGCCTTTAGAGGAAGGGATAAGGAAGGCCTACGACTGGTACAGGCAAAACACTAAAATGGCCGCTCCAACTAAATAAGGAAGAAAAAGCCATGGAAGAAGCTGGTTTTAAGATTTTATCTGTAGTGATGCCGGTCTATAATGAAAAAGATAACATTGAAGAGTGTCTTGAGCGCTTGAATAGCGTTTTGACCGGCCTGGGTAGTAGTTTTGAGGTAATATGCGTTGATGACGGCTCAACCGATGGAACAAATGAGATCCTGAGCGTCTTGGCAAAAAAATATCCCTATATGCGCGTGCTTCAATTTAAGAAAAACTTTGGCCAGACAGCCGCCCTATCCGCCGGTTTTGACCACGCCAAAGGCGATCTGATCGTTACCCTGGATTCAGATCTGCAGAACAAACCCGAAGATATCCCGGCGTTGATAAAGGCAATGGGGGCCGGATACGACGTAGTTTGCGGCTGGCGAAGAAAAAGAAGGGACAAATTGATAACCCGCAGGATCCCTTCCCGCATAGCCAACAGCATTATTTCTTTTGTAACGGGGATAAAGCTCCATGATTACGGCTGTACTCTCAGGGCTTATCGGGCAGAATTAGTTAAACAGGTCAAACTTTACGGCGAAATGCACAGGTTTATACCCGCGCTCCTGGGTTGGAATGGGGCCGTTATCGCCGAGGTAGAGGTGGATCATGCCGCCAGGACAAGGGGAAGGTCAAAGTACGGGATCCTTCGCACATTTAAGGTTATTCTGGACCTGGTAACCGTTAAGCTGCTTACGTCCTATTCCACAAAGCCCATCTATATGTTTGGAGGCCCTGGATTGATCTTGTTATTCTTCGGGTTTATATCCTTCCTGATCGTGGCATACAGGGCCATCTTATTGCACCGGCTAAGCGCCACGCCGCTGATATTCATAATGGTTGTACTTTTTATTTCAGGTATCCAAATGGTCCTTACCGGTTTATTGGCAGAAATAAATATCCGGACCTTTTACGAGGCCCAGAATAAAAAAATTTATATTATGAAAAACAAAATACACCCGTAGGCCGTATATGTGCGGTATTTGCGGTATATTTAATGTTGATGAGAGCAGGCAGGTATCTTCAGATATATTGATAAAGATGAGAGACGCGCTTGTTCATCGCGGCCCTGACGATGCGGGAGAATTCGTTCAGGGGAACGTAGGGCTGGCAATGAGGCGCCTGGAGATCATAGACCTGCAAACAGGCCGTCAGCCGATCCACAACGAGAACAACAGGATATGGATAGTATTTAACGGTGAAATATATAACTTTTTAGAGTTGAGGGAGGGATTGATAAAGAAAGGGCATAGATTTTACACAAAAAGCGATACAGAGGTCATCGTCCATCTTTACGAGGAAGAGGGTATTCGCTGTGTCGATAAACTTAACGGGATGTTCGCCTTCTGCATATGGGACAGCGCGGAAAAAAGGCTCTTTCTGGCCCGCGATAGAATGGGGCAAAAGCCCCTGTACTACAGATTCAAAAACGGGCAATTGCTCTTTGCGTCTGAAATAAAATCTCTTCTAAAGCACCCTTCGGTATCAAGAGAGCTGGATCAAAATTCTTTGAACGAATATTTGACATTTGAATACGTGCCGGCCCCCAAGAGCATTTTTAAAGACATAAGCAAGCTTCCCGCCTCTCATCTGATGGTTGTGCAGGGCGGGAAGGTGTCGCTTGAGAGATACTGGAATATACGTTTGGGGTGGAGGGATAATATTGATGAAGTTGAGGCATCAGAGAGGCTTTTTGACCTGTTGGATAAGGCGGTAAACAGGCATTTGATCTCAGATGTCCCCTTAGGTATATTTTTAAGCGGAGGCATAGATTCTTCGGCTATCGCGGCCTTTGCCGCCAGGCCACTGGGCAACAGGATGAAGACATTTTCCGTCAGTTTTGATGACAAGACATTTGATGAGTCGCCATACGCGGAACTCGCGGCTGATCATATAAAGTCGGAGCATTATCAGATGAAATTCAGCGCGAAAGACTGCCTGGAGATCATCCCCGATATTTATGACATTATTGATGAGCCCTTTGCCGACGCGTCGCTCTTGCCGACCTATATTCTTTCAAGATTCACCAGGCAACACGTTACGGTAGCGCTGGGCGGCGACGGAGGAGACGAGCTGTTTGCCGGGTATCCGACTCATATCGCCCATCATTTTGCCGATAAAATATACCTGAAACTGCCTTATTTTATAAGAAAAAGGATATTAGAGGCCGTAGGCGGTAGATTGCCGGTTTCCTTCAATAACTTCAGCCTTGATTTTAAGGTAAAGAAATTTATATCCGGAGTCGGCTTCCCCGCGGATGTCAGGCATCAAATATGGATGGGGGCATTCTCTCCCGCGCAGAAGCTGGTCCTGTTTCTGCCTTCCGTAAGAAACGGCCTGGCAGGCAGGGATGGGCTGGAGCCGTTGTCTGAGAATTTTGAGGAGTTGGCAGGATCAGATGAAAGGCATGCCGACAATCATCTGAAGATACTGTTTTCCGATATGCGGTTATATCTTCAGGATGACATTCTGACCAAGGTTGACCGCGCCAGCATGGCGAATTCTTTAGAGGTGCGTTCGCCGTTTCTGGACAATGATTTAGTCGAATTTGTGAATAGCCTCAAATTTACCTTGAAATTCAGATATCCGCATACCAAACTAAATTTCAGAAAGCTGCTTCTTGCGAGAAAGATATTGCCGCCAAAGATTATCAATCGCGGAAAGAAGGGCTTTGGTATACCGGTGGCAAGATGGATACATAATGAGCTGCGGCAGATAATCTGTGATTTCCTGAGCGAAGACAGAATTAAAAATGCCGGCCTGTTTAACTACTCATATATTAAGCAAATGCTGAAGGAACATTTTGAGCGCAGGAAGGACAACAGGAAATTGATCTGGGCATTATTTATGTTTGAATTATGGAAGGAACGGTTTTTGGATTAGTCGGCAACAGAGGAAGATGAATATACTGGACAATCCCTATGGTTATCAGTTAAGCGCCTTGACGATTTTTAACATTAAAAAGGTCAAGTCCCTGCTTTCTGAACGGCTTGGCCTGAATGCCGGCCAGAGGACCCTGGATATATGTTGCGGCACCGGAAACTTTGCCGATTTGGCCAAAGGGGAGTATATTGGATTTGATATAAATGAAGGATATATAAAGTATGCGCGCGGCAGGTTTAAGGGAGATAGATTAAAGCGTTTTCTGGTTTCAGACATAAATGATTTTGAATTCATCCCGGAGCATTTCGATATTGTTCTGCTGATCGGCGTCCTGCATCATTTTTCCGACGACGCGGCATCAGGCCTGTTAGAGAAAGTTAATATGACCGCGAGAGACAGGATAGTCATAATCGACCCCGCCGTAGAAACGAGGAATCCCGTCAGTATGATGCTTAGATCATTGGATCGGGGGCAGTTTATCAGGACGCTTGATGGGCAGTGCAAACTTATTTCCTGGAAGCTGAATATCCTCAGGTATTATAACTTGAATTTCGGAATGAATAAAATGAACGTAATAATCTGCGGGCCCAAAAAACCATAGCGCTATGAAGGCCTTATTATCAGCCGTTTTTCTCGGGGTATGGTCGTTTTTCTCTCCGGCCACATTATTTATTGTGATACTGGCGATATTGATGCTGAGGCTGTTTAGCCGGTTTTCAGGCGATACCGCAGACAGGCGGTTTATTATAAAGGTCTGTATATTGGCTTTGTCCCTGAGGTTCATCCTGTCGTTTTTCCATTATTATGCTGTCTGGGGTACGCAAAAGGGCGCCGATTTTATAGGGGATGCGCGGGCATATTCGGCAAGCGGGCAATATATAGCAGAGGTAATTACTCAAAAACCGGCGTTGAACATAGATAATAATGAGGTTGACTGGGTAAATAACATGCGCGACGCATATCAGGGTTTATTGCCGGGTATAGGTTACAGGACCGATATATTTGTCAGATATATCGGATTTATCTATTCGGTTTTTGGGTACAATCCCGTAATCATAAAATTAATAAATAGTTTGCTTTCGGTCCTTACCGGCATTCTCCTGTTTATATTGGTAAGAAGATCCTTTTCGTTAAGGGCGGCAAAAATAGCCTTAATACTGACTTTATTCTGGCCTTCAGTATTGTTATGGTCGACAACAGGGTTGAAAGAGTCACTTCTGATATTCCTCGTTGTATTGAATATCTTCATTTATTTAATGTATCTCAAGGAGAACATGAATACGCTGTGGTTTATGGCGTTGCTGCTGATCCTGGCATATTCTAATTATATTATATTATTGTTGTTTTCTTCCCTATTCTGCCTGTCAAGATTTGCCGGGAGATGGAAGGCCAAATTTACCTTTAACAAAGGCATCATCGCGTTCTTGGCATATATCGCGGTTATGAAGCTTTCATTTACCTTCCTGGAGTTATCCAGGCCGCATCTGCTTTCCCTTTTGTTGATATCGTTTCTCTTAGAAAGGATCCTGCTGTTCAATAAACGCGTTCTATCCTGTATGACGATCTTGATCTGCGCGGGAATACTTTATTTTCATCCGTATGAATCCAATATTAAAGAACGCTATGATCATTTTACCCGGATGTTGATCAATCGTCAGGAAAATCAGTTGGACGCGGCATATACCGCCTACAAGATATATCCCGAGAAATATTATAATTCAAAGCTAAGCATTTCATATCCTGATCTGGCATTTTCTTATTTTAAGGGCCTAAGCTATGTCCTATTTTCTCCTTTTCCGTTTTCGGTTCTCCGTAATACCTCCGGATTGCTGGGTTTAATGCAGGCAACTCTATTTTATATATTATTTCCATTTATTGTTATCGGGATCATTATCGCGTTGAGATACAGGTACGGCAACGTGCTGCTCCCTCTGTTGTTTACATTTATCATATTGAGCGCATACGCCCTCGCCGAAGGGAATATAGGGACTGTATTCAGGCATAGGGATACGGCAGCAGTTTTTTTACTTATGTTTGCGGCCATAGGCATTAATCACTTGTTGGGAGGCGGCCGGGGAAATATTATTTATGAGAAAAATCAGTAATATCCTGTTTATTTCCTATGACGGTTTTACCGAATATCTAGGCCGGTCGCAGGCGCTGTCTTATATATCGGGCATAATGAAGGAAAATAAGGGAGATTTTAAGATCGCCGCCCTGACTTACGAGAAACCGGAATTAATGGCCGATAAGTTGATGGCCGGCCGGCTTAGACAGGTTATCTTGGACTCCGGAATACAGTGGAAAAGCCTCAGGTATCACAAAAGCCCGAAAATTTTATCTACGATTTTTGATGTATTTTCAGGTATCGTTGTCAGTATCGGGCTGATCAGGCGGTATAAAATCGGCATTGTGCACGCCAGAAGTTACGTGCCTGCCTTAATAGGGCTTTTTCTGAAAAAGTGCCTTAAGACGCGGTTCATATTTGATATGAGGGGTTTCTGGGCCGACGAAAGGGTTGAAGGGGGCATCTGGAAATGCCGTCTTTTATACAGGGCCGCTAAATATTTTGAGAAAGAATTCCTGCTTAACGCCGATATGGTAGTGACCCTGTCAGAAAGCGCGAAGGATGAAATCCGCTCATTCAGATACTGGAAAAAGGGGGATTCCGGCATATCTGTTATTCCCACGTCAGCAGATTTGAAGGCATTTAATCGCGGCAATAACGCAGGCATAGAGCGGCGTTTGAAAGAGGCATTAAACGGCAAATTTGTGTTTATCTATGTTGGCAGCTTAGGCGTATGGTATGAGACAGACGGGATCTATGATTTCTTCCGTACGGCCAGGCGTATTATTAATAACGCGCATTTGTTGATCCTCACAAGGCAACGCGCACTGGCGGAATCAAAGGCCAGGGAAAAGGACCTGGATCCGGCGCATATAACGATAACTCGGGCCGAGCACGAAGATGTGCCGGGATACTTAAATAACGCGGACGTCGGCCTGGCATTCTATAAGCCGGGCTATTCCCGTAAAGGATGCTGCCCTACAAAAGTGGGAGAGTATTTAGCATGCGGCCTTCCAGTGGTTATTAACGAAGGGATCGGGGATATGGACCGTATAATTGAAGAAGAGTGGGTTGGGAGCGTTATCTCCGGCTTCAACTCCTTTGAATATGCCAGGGCAGTTAACAGTATGCAGGGGCTGTTGGGAAAGGCCGATGTTCTAAGACAGAGATGCAGAGCGGCAGCGGAGAAGTATTTTTCCTTAGAGCAGGGTACCGAGAGGTATATAAGGATTTATCGGGAGTTATTAAAGGCGTGAAGATATTATTCTGGTCGCCTTATCCTTCGGAAGGAGCAAGCAACAGATACAGGATAGAGCAATACCTGCCTTATCTTAAGTCTGCCGGGATAAAATATGACTTACATCCGTTCTGGAGCAGTAAAGCGTATAGCCTGCTTTACAAAGAGGGCTATTATTTCAGAAAACTCTATTATTTTTTATTGGGGACTTTCTCCCGGATCAGGGATTTAATATTTATTTTTCAATACGGGATCATTTTTATTCACAGGGAGGCCTATCCGATCGGCGGCATGTTTTTTGAGACGATCTTGTCATTCCTGGGGAAAAGCATAATCTTTGATTTTGACGATGCGATATTCCTGCCCGCAAGCAGCAGACCCAATTATTTCATTGAGAGATTTAAAAGGCCGAACAAGGTATCTAAAATAATCAAACTCAGCCGGCATGTGATAGCCGGCAATAATTATCTGGCTGATTTTTCCCTGCGTTATAGCAACGCCGTCTCCGTGATCCCTACGCCCATTGATACGGATAAGTATTATCCGCGACATAAGGATTACAGCAATGAATTGGTTATAGGATGGATGGGAAGCATTACTACCGTAAGTTTTCTTGAGATGTTGGAAGATGTCTTCATTTATCTTTCCGGAAAATTTAATAATCTCAAGTTTAAAATAGTAGGCGGCCACTTTTCTATAGGCGGCCTCTCTAATATTCAGAGCAAGGAATGGTCCTTGTCGGAAGAGAGGGAAGACCTGAAGACATTTGATATAGGGATCATGCCGATGCCGGATAACAAATGGACGAGGGGTAAGTGCGGTTTTAAGGCAATTCTATATATGGGCATGGGTATACCCTGCGTTTGTTCTCCGGTAGGCGTCAATAAAGCGATAATAAATGACGGAGAGAATGGTTTCCTGGCAGATACCGACGCCGAATGGATTGAGAAGCTTTCTTTGCTGATTGAGGGCCCGGAGCTTCGCGGGAAAATCGGAATGCAGGCAAGAAGAACAGCCGAAGAGAGATATTCGGTTAAGGTTAACGCACCCAAATTTATCAAGATAATACGAGGGGCTATGCCGGGGGGAGAGGGGTTTCAGGTTCATTAAGATGTGCGGTATTTGCGGAATTATAAAATATAATGCAGGGGAAGGCGTGGACAGGCCGGTCCTGGAGAAGATGCGCGATGCAATGCGGCATAGAGGGCCGGATGATGCCGGTATATTCATAAATAACGGAGACAAGGTCTCTCTGGGCCTGGGGCACAGGCGGCTTAGCATTATTGACCTTTCATCCACGGGGCATCAGCCAATGTCAAATGAAAGTGGAACCGTTTGGACTGTTTTTAACGGAGAGATTTATAATTATAGAGAGTTAAGGGCCGCGTTAGAGAAGAAAGGGTATAGATTCAGGTCGCAGTCAGACACCGAGAGCCTTTTGTATTTATATGAGGAGTACGGCGAGGATTGCGTGCGGTACCTGCGCGGTATGTTTGCTTTTGCGATATGGGATAACAGCCGCAGGCAGCTTTTGCTGGCCAGAGACCGTCTGGGCAAGAAGCCGTTGCTTTATTACAATAAGAACGGAAGATTCTGTTTTGCCTCTGAATTTCGCTCTATTCTGGAGAGCGGGATGATAACAAGGGAAGTTAATTATGAGGCGATCAATTACTACCTGACCTTTGGCTATATACCGTCCCCTTTGACGGTGTATAAGGATGTTTTTAAACTGCCGCCGGCACACATTCTTACCTTAAGGGATAACGATATGCGGATTAAGCGGTATTGGCAGCTCGACTATTCAGAGAAGATCAGCATATCCGAAGAAGACGCTCAGGATGAAGTCATAAGGCTTCTCAGGGAGGCGGTAGATATAAGGCTGCGCAGCGATGTTCCGTTAGGGGCGTTTTTAAGCGGGGGGATAGATTCCAGCACGGTTGTGGCCTTAATGAGTCAATTGTCGGACAGGAAGGTCAAGACATTCTCCGTCGGTTTTGAAGAAGGGGATTACGATGAACTAAAATACGCCAGGCGCATCGCGGAGCGATTTTCTACCGATCACAACGAATTCATTGTGAAACCGAAGGCGTTGGATGTGCTGCCGTTGCTGGTGGAGCGGTACGGCGAGCCGTATGCCGATTCTTCCTGTATCCCGACGTATTATGTCTCCCGGGATACAAGGCAGTATGTTACCGTTGCCCTGAGCGGAGACGGGGGGGATGAGTCCTTCGCGGGTTATGAACGCTATCAGGCAATGCTGGCAGCGCAGGCCTATCAGGCAATGCCGGGAGCCGTTAAATATGCGGTCGGGGCGGTAGCCGCTTTCCTGCCGGACTCACTAAGCCATAAAAATAAAATAAGGCGGATCAGGCGGTTTCTTGATGCGGCGCCGTTATCTGCCGGCAGGCGCTACCTGCGCTGGGTAAGCGTATTTGATGATGGCCTGAAAAAAACAACCTGTTCAGATGATTTTCTAAATATGGTCAGGACCGACAACCCCATCAAATTAATCGAGTCATATATAGGCGGCGCCAACAGCGCGGGGTTCATCGACAGGCTGTTGATGGCCGATGTCAATACCTATCTTCCCGAAGATCTTCTTGTTAAGATGGATATAGCAAGCATGGCAAATTCTTTAGAGGCGCGTTCGCCGTTCCTGGATCATAAACTAATGGAGTTTGCGGCTAAATTACCGGAGCAATACAAAATAAGAAGATTTACTAAAAAATACATATTAAAGAAGGCGATAGGCGGCGTGATCCCCCGGGAAAACATCCATAGGAGTAAGATGGGCTTCGGCCTGCCGGTGGGAAAATGGTTCAGGGGAGAGCTGAAGAGGTTTCTTAAGGAGACGTTGTTATCTCCGTCGTCATTTAAAAGAGGGTATTTCAGGCCAGAAGCGATTAAAGATATGGTTGACGCGCATATTAATCAGAAAAAAGATTACGCATTTCAACTCTGGTCTTTGCTGATGCTTGAGCTTTGGCATCGTCAATTCATAGATTAGATGAGGAAATATAAATCAAAGTTAATTATTCTTACCGCTTTCTCCATTATTCTTATATGCCTGTTTATCTTTCTTAATATAAAGGTCGGCAGTAAACAGGGGATTAATGGAGAGGTAAAACTTATTAAGGTCCCGTTGTATCTTAAAATCCTGGATTTTTATGACAGGCATTATAATTATAAGTGGTTAGCCGACAGGGTGGCCGGGGATGCATATAGCGATAAAGAAAAAGCCCTTAGATTATTCGAATGGACGTATAATAATATTCTGAAGGTTCCGGAAGGGCTCCCTGTCATAGACGACCATGTCTGGCATATTATTGTAAGGGGCTACGGCGCATCGGATCAGGCATCGGATGTTTTTACCACGCTCTGTAATTATCTCAATCTTGACGCATTCTTTATGGGGGTGGGCCCAAGGAGGATTGCTTTGTCCTTTGTCAAATTGGATAATAAATGGCGCGTATTTGACCCATACCGCGGAGTTTATTTTAAGGACGGTAACGGCAACATCGCGGATATCGATACATTAAAATCTCTTGATTGTAATATTGTATATTTAAAGGAGCTGCCAGGCCTGGATTATTCGGAACTTTTCCGCAACTTTCCATATCCGGAGAGCGTGGGATTCACAAGGGCCAATATTCAATCGCCGATGAACCGGTTGAAGTATCAGATACAAAAATGGGCGGGCAATGGAAAAAGTCGTGAATAAGGCCTCGGTTATATTTCCGGCATACAACGAAGAAGGCAATATCAGGGCCTGCGTCAGCAATGCCCATAATACACTCAATAGAATACTGAGGTCTTTTGAGATAATCATTGTAAATGACGGCTCTACGGATTCAACTGCCAAGATCTGCCATGAACTGCAAAATGAATTCGATAAAGTCAAGGTTATATCTAAAAAGAAAAATGAAGGATATGGTTATGCCTTAAGGGACGGGATTAAAAGCGCCTCTTTTGACCTTGTGTTCTTCTCCGATGCCGATATGCAGTTTGATATGAGGGAGTTAAGCGGCCTGCTTGAATATATTGACGATTATGAAGCGGTAGTAGGGTACAGGGAGAAGCGGTCCGACCCCGTTCTCAGAAAGATTACAGCCGCCATATACGGCATGATCGCGCGCAGAATCTTTAAGGTTTCCGTAAAAGATATTAATTGCGCCTTTAAGCTTTTTCATAAGAGGATTTTTGATAAAGTCCAGATTACATCTAAGGATTATGTGGTAAATCTGGAGATTTTTGTCAAGATGCATAAGCTTGGTTTACGTGTTAAAGAGGTCCCGGTCTCTCATTTTCGCCGGATGCAAGGTAAATCCAAAGTGAGGTTATGGGATATAATTAGAACGGTCAAAGGGATATGGAGATTATCAAAATCAGAAAAGATATACCCGGGAAAATAGCCATTCTGGCGGTTTTGGCCTTCATTCCGCGGGTCGCGGCCATATTGATTTTAGGCCGTCACATTAACCCTGAGGCATGGGAATACGATGTGATGGCGCTGAATATCCTTTCAGGTAAAGGGCATGTATTTAATTACCTGGGGACAGACCATTACTTTTTCGGCTCATCGCCTCTTTATGTTTATTTTGAATTATTGATCCATTACCTTACCAACTCCAATTATTTTATATTGGAGTTGGTGCAAGCCGCCGTAGCTTCCCTGGTTATTATCCCGCTGTTCAATTTAGCGAAATACCTGTTTAATGAGAAGACGGCAACAATTGCCGGGTTGTTATATTGTCTTCATCCCGGGCTTATTGTCTATGCTACAAAAATTCATGAGTTGTCATTAGTGGTGCTCTTTATTGTCATTATCATGTATCTGTTGACTTGTTGTGTCCATAAACCCGGACATTTTTTCGCCGCGAGTATTTTGACAGGGTTAGGGGTATTATTGCGCCCCACCATGATTTTTATTATCCCGTGTTATGCTGTCTATCTTCTTGTGAAGAGAGAGCATTTATCCAGGATCATTGCCAGGTCCTTGACGATAGTTTTATCTGTTGTGGTCTGCATATCTCCCTGGGTATATCGCGGGTATAAGATCTATGATCGTTTTATCTTTGTGACTACGACCTCCGCGGAACATCTCTGGAGAGGCAATAGCCCTCTTTCCTCAGGGACATCATTAGATATAGACGGCAGGAACATGATTGAGCTGTCGGGAGCAGATTTTCAGAGAAGGCTTTCAGGCCTCGATGAGATAGGGCAGCGCGATCTATTTAAATCCGAGGCATTAAGATACATTAAGAATGATCCCGCGCTGTTTTTTAAGAATACTGTTAAGAAATTCATCTACTTTTGGTCTTTCGCGCCGCAGACAGGCGTGCTTTACCCGGGAGAATGGCTTCTGCCGTATCAGATTTTATACGGCGTTATGTCGTCATTCTTCCTGATCGGGATATACTTTATCAGAAGGAATAACATAGATCCCGCCCCTCTTGTTTTTCTGTTTCTTTTCTTTATGACAGTATCGCTTGCCAACAGCATTTTTTATATAGAGATAAGGCATCGCTGGATGATAGAGCCATTGACAATGATGATATCGGCATACGGTATCCATATTTTCTTCCAACTTGTGAATCTGCGTAGAAAGACTCGGTAATTATTCAATATTTCAAAGTAAATGACATTCAGGATAACATATATTCCAACATTTTCAAGATTAACGAAGAGGGCACCTTATGGGCATGGGTTTGTCGCGGGGATATTAGAGAAATACATCAGGGGAATTCCGGCGGGGTAATGATATGTTAATGAATAAGAAGATCGTTGTAGTTATGCCGGCATATAATGCCGGCATGACGATAGAGAAGACATACAGGGAGATCCCGAAAGATATAGTAGATGAGGTCCTCGTTGTTGATGACCACAGCCAGGATGACACCGTGGAGACGGTAAAGAAATTGAACCTGGATGTTTATGTGCACGGTGAAAACAGAGGTTATGGCTCCAATCAAAAGACCTGCTATGCAGAGGCCTTAAGGCGGAATGCCGATATCATCATAATGCTGCATCCGGATTATCAATATTCTCCCAAGCTTATACCCGCAATGGCCGGTTTATTGACCTCGGGTATGTTTGATATAGTGTTGGGTTCCCGCATATTGGGAGGATATGCCTTGAAAGGAGGCATGCCTCTATACAAATATATCTCCAATAGGGCGCTTACCTTCATAGAAAATGTATTTTTGGGCGCTAAGCTCTCTGAATATCATACCGGTTTCCGCGCCTTTACCAGAGAGGTTCTTCTGATGCTGCCTATACTGGAAAACTCGGATGATTTTGTGTTTGATAACCAGATCCTGGCGCAGGCGATATATTTTGGTTGCAGGATAGGGGAGATAAGCTCCCCCTCAATGTACAGCAAGGATTCATCTTCTATTAATTTTAGAAGGAGCATTGTTTACGGTATTGGTGTAATAGCAACTGCCTTAAAGTTATCGCTGCAGAGATCCAAAATAGCCAAATTCCCGATATTTAATCCCGATGGAAAAAAAATACAGGTATAACCTTAATTTAATAATATTGCTGCTTTTTATTGTTGCCTGCGTGGTCCGCATATCTACAGTGGTGGTAATGGCGCACGACGCGCGATATGATCCCTATGAGAACCTTGTGGGCAATAGGGCCGACTATGTTAATCTGGCGAAAAGTTTACAGCGCGGCTCTTATCTGAATCCGCAGCCGACCGCAGACAAACCGCCCGTATATCCTTTATTTTTAGCCGGGATTTTCAGCGTGTTCGGAGACGATCTAACTCTTGTCTTATACATTCAGGCGATGATAAGCGCTTTTTCAACGCTGCTTGTCTATGGCATTGGTAGGCAGATCGGTTCGCGGAAGGCGGCTATGACCGCGTATGTGTTCTCCATATTTTATTATCCCTTTTGGTATAGCGCGGGCACCCTGATGAGAGAAACATTGATGGTTTTCCTGATCCTTTTGTTTATCCATGCCCTTATCAGATGGTTTAACAGCGGCCATTACGCGGGCAGCGGGTTTTGGGCGGGCCTGAGCGCGGGCGCGGCCTCCCTTATAAAGTCGGTTGTCCTGCCGGTCATTCCTTTATATCTCTTCATATTTCTTAAGCAGAAGAAGTCGTTCAGGGGGGCGTTTGCCTTTGCGGTGGGGGCGGCCTTGATCCTGGCGCCCTGGGGTATGAGAAATTATCTGCGGTCAGGCCGTTTTTTTCTGACCAGCACAAACGGCGGATATCATGCCCTTTTGCTTTATAACGCCCACAGCCGGGACTTCGCGCTCTATAAAAGAGACCCCGGATTTATCAGCGAGGATTATCCCGGTATCGATGCGTTATTATCAGAATTAAAGATTAACCCAACAGAGTCACACGTGCTTACCGAATACTTGCAGGGCAGGGCCTATATGAAACATGCAGTCCAGTTTATCAAAAGCCACCCCGGGCATTTCTTGAGGGCGGTTCCCGCGACCCTCTGGAATATGTGGAGGGTAGGCTATCCGAATGAGCGGGTTATAGGCAAGACAGGTAATCTGGCCTGGAATAATCTACCGGTTTATTTCTGCCGCGTAAATGACATGATATTATACGCCGCAATGCTGCCGTTTTTCTTAATAGGGATTTACACCGCCATAAGAAAGAGAAGTGAGCCGGCGCTCTTAGTCGCCGTATTTATTATTTCTTTTGTTGTCCTGCACTCCTTTATCCCCGCAATGATACGTTACCGCCTTGCAGTTATGCCCTTGTTTTTCCTGCTATCCGCCTTAGGCCTATGGCGGAGAGAACTAACAAACAAAGTATAAATCAGAGAAGTAAGTATTTGACAGTAGGGCAGTTATGTGCTATATTTAGAACATTCTAAACGTTCTAAATGAACAATATAAAGGAGAATATTATGGAAGATAAGTTGACGCAGGCGCAGAATGTTTTCATGAATAAGATAAACCAGATATGCAGTAAATTTGGGCTGAATAATATAATGGCACAGCTTTACGCGCTTCTTTATCTTAACGGCAGGGTAATGTCTCTTGATGAGATGGCAGAGGCCCTGAAGATCAGCAAGGGGAGCGTCAGCGTTAATATACGGGCGCTTGAAAGATACGGGGCGGTAAAGAGGGTCTGGATGAGGGGTTCAAGGAAGGACTATTATGAGGCTGAGAGTGATATTTATAAGGTGATCATGGAAAGAGTGAGGTCATTAGTGCAGGGCCGCTTATCAGAAGTGGAAGATATGATAGGTTCAGCAGACAGTGTGTTTGAGTCGGCCGGCCCGGATGGCAATAATGGAGATGAGGAGTCGGCAAAGATCTTCAAGCAGCGGCTGGTAGAGCTCAAGGGTATTAAAGAGAAGGCACAGAATCTGTTTGACTTATTTAACTCGGGATTGCTGAGCAACGCCCTAGCTTCACAAAGAGGCAGTAATAAGGATACAGAAGAAGAAAGTCTGGTTATCCAGACCTAATCTAACAGCGCTAAATAGGCCGGGGGGGTCTGAAGTGAGCCGGGATTTGAAGGTCATTTATCATAAGAAATGGATCAAAGAGAAGGCCAAAGGCGACAATATGTCTTTGAATCAGAGGGTCTTCTCTACGATGGAGATTTTCTTTGATTTTGTCCTTCACCGTAAGTTTCGGGGGAAGATACTTGATGTGGGGCAAGGGGACGGCAGTTTTGTTAAATGTTGTCAAAGGGCGGGTATTGAGGCGGCGGGAATTGATATAAACGACGATGTCAATTTTGAACATGATAAGCTTCCTTACGAAGACGGACAATTTGATATCGCCTTCCTATATTCCGTTCTGGAGCATATAAGCGACCCCTCAAACCTATTAGGTGAGATAAAAAGGGTCCTGGTAAATAACGGCATTGTTGTCATTATAACTCCTAACATTGACCAGGTTAAGTTCGGTTTTTTTGATGACCATACTCACGTAAGGCCCTATAATCCCAGAAATATTGTCTGGCTGATGGATTCTTTTGATTTTAAGAAAGCGTTCGTTGGCCTGTGGACGGTAAATAAATCGCCATATATATGGAGGTTGCCCGAAGGGCTACAATTTCTTTATGGGCGTATTCTTCCTTTTACGGGACTGAACAAATTCGCGCCCCCTTTTCTCAGGGGAAGATCAAAGACCATGCTTTGCGCATTCTTATCCCAAAAGACAGAGAGATGATGGCATGTCCGATAGCAAAGGATTAGCAGATTATTTCAGTTTGTACAGAACAATAAAGAAAGAGATTGAAGGCGGCGGCACGCATAACAAGAAGAATATCAGAATCGCCATACTGCCGAGCTTTACTATCAACGGCATAAAAGAGATCCTGTTCGTAAAATGCTGGCAGTCAGGGATCTATCCTGAAATATACGTTGCGGGATATAACCGGTACGCGCAGGAAATCTTAGATAAAGATAGCGGCCTCTATGGCTTCAATCCCGAGATAACAATTATCTTTACCGATATCAGGACGGTTATGGGGGAGCGTTATTTGTTGCCTTATCAGGTTTCCGCTGACCGCAGAAAGAGATGGGTTGAGGAAACATTGGAAGAGATACAATCCCTGACGCACATAATAAAAGAGAGGTCTTCCTCCAATATTTTATTGCACAATTTTGATCTGCCGCTGTGCTCTCCCCTGGGCATACTGGAAAACAAGCAGGAATTCGGTTTTGTAGAGTCCGTAGAGGCGCTTAATATCAATTTGAGGGACACCTTCAAGGGCGATAGCCGCGTATTTGTCTTTGATTACAATTCTTTTTGTTCAATGCTTGGGAAGAAAGAGATCGTTGACCACAAATTGTATTATCTAGGAGACATAAAATTAGATTTACAATACCTGCCGGAGCTGTGCGACGGGTATTTGTCATACATAAAACCCATGGCTTCCATTGTAAGAAAATGCATAGTATTAGACCTTGATAATGTGCTGTGGGGCGGAGTTATCGGGGAGGATGGTCTGGAGGGGATCAAATTGGGCCCTACTCCGGAAGGGAGGCCGTTTCTGGAACTGCAAAAGCGCCTTCTTTCTTTCTTTAATCGAGGCGTAATACTGGCTATAAACAGCCAGAACAATTATGATGACGCATTGAAGGCGATGAGGGACCATCCGTATATGGTCCTCAAGGAAGAACACTTTGTAACAATGCAGATAAATTGGGATGATAAGGTATCAAATATGAGAGCCATCGCTGAGGAAATAAACATAGGGCTGGATAGCCTTATATATATAGATGACGATAAACTGAACAGGGAAATAATGAGCGATGCCTTGCCGGAGGTACTGGTTGTTGATTTGCCTGAAGACCCAGCACTGTATTTAAAGACGCTTGAGGAGATAAATGATCTGAATGTGCTGCAAATAACCGAAGAGGACAGGCAGAGGGGCAGGATGTACGTTGCCCATACAGAAAGAAGGCGGTATAAAAAGCATTTTACCGACATTACGGAGTATCTACGCGGGTTAGAATTGCTTGTGACGATTCAATGCCCCAACCATTTTAATATTGCGAGGATTTCGCAGCTTACGCAGAAGACAAATCAGTTCAATATGACGGCAAAAAGATATTCGGAAGAGGACATCGGGAGATTTTCAGAGGATAGCAGCGTTTTACTGTTTTGTGTAGACGTGAAAGACAAGTTCGGAGAGAGCGGAATAACAGGGGCTGCTATAGTGAAAAAGAGGGATACTGAGTGGCTGATCGATACCTTCCTGTTGAGTTGCAGGATCATTGGAAGAAAAATTGAAGATTCCATGCTCGCATATATCGTAGAGAAGGCAAGGCAGGCAGGCGCGGAAAGGATAGTGGGAGAGTTTATCTCCTCCAGAAAGAACAGCGCAGCCAAGAATTTCTATCGGGAAAGTGGTTTTAAGTTGGAGGGCGAGGAAGGCGGAAGGTCTATCTGGGTCTTGACGCCTCCCTATAACGCCAAACATCATGAATTTATTAAAGTAGCAGATGGAGGAAAATGAGCAGATTAAAAAGAATATTATCCAAGGTGCTGAACATCCCGGAAGAGAGTATCGGTGACGAGACCTCTCCGGCAAAGGTTGAGTCCTGGGATTCTTTTAACGCCCTTCTTATCGTTTCTGAGCTGGAAAGCAGTTACAGCATCTCATTTACCATGGAGGAAGTAACTGGTGTAAAATGCGTTGCCGACATCAAAAGGCAGCTGATAAGGCATGGTATTCATGAAAGTGAAATATAGCGATTTCAAAATAGGGGACACCTTTAGCTTTAAAAAGGTCATCACATTATCAGATGTTGATTACTTTGTCGGCCTTAGTGGAGATTTCAATCCTATCCATATGGATGATGAATTTGCGCGCGACAATGGTTTTGAGAGAAGGATAGTCCACGGTATGCTTTTGGCCGGCCTGTTTTCAAGATTGATAGGTATGCATTGCCCCGGTAAATACGGCCTTTACCTGAGTCAGACCCTTAATTTCAAGCATCCCGTATTTTGCGGCGAAGAGGTTGCTGTGCGGGGAGAAATAACGGGAAAAAACGATGCGATAAGGGTAATGACCTTAAGAACGGAGATAGCGCGTGGAGAACAGAAGGTTGTTACCGGAGAGGCCAAGGTGAGGGTGCTATATGACGGATAAGAGGATTGTGGCTGTTTTTGGCGGTTCCGGAGGGATCGGTAGTGCGATATGCAAACTGCTGTCGGCAGATATGACGGTATATGCTACTTTTTATGAGGATAAAACAGAGTTGGACAACGTCAGGTTTGAAAATTGCGATGTATCAAAGGAGGCAAGCGTAGAGTCCTTTATACGGACGGTAATTGATTCGGAAGGAAGGGTGGATTGCGTGGTTAATGCCGTGACATCCGGGCTAAAACTGTTGCCTTTTGATAAACTTGGTTATAACGATTACCTGGATGCGCTTAAGGTTGATGCCTTAGGGGGAATTAATATAATAAAACATGCCCTGCCTTATATTAAGCAGAACAGAGGCCTCATTGTAACCATGCTGTCAACAGCCGCTGAAGGTGTCCCGCCTGCCAGGATGTCCGCGTACATTACGTCTAAATATGCGCTTAAGGGATTCATAAAATGTGTACGGGCTGAATTAAGAGGGGATGATGTAAGGATAATAACGCTGTCGCCGTCTTTTGTGGAAACGGACCTTATCTCCGTATTTCCTAATAAGTTACTGGATATTGAGAGGGCGAAACTTCCGGGTAAGACCTTTATTCAGCCGGAAGACCTAGCCAGGCTTATTAAAAGGATGATTCAGCAACCTGTCCTGTTTACACAGCAGGACGTGGTTATTAATAATAGAGAGGATGTCCTGAAATATGTCTGATACGAGAATCCCCGATTATCTATTTGAGCACGAAGGAAAGAAATACCATTATGAAGATGTAATCGGCTCTTTCAAAAGCGCCGGGCTCAAAAAAGGCGACAGAGTATTCGTGCATTCAGACCTGAAGACGTTCGGCAAGATAAACCCGCAGATTACGAAAGAGGCGTATACCGGCACTTTTATTGATGCCTTGAAGGATGTAGTCGGCGATAAGGGTACGATAATAATGCCTGTCTTCTCATATTCTTTTTGCCGTGGACAGGATTACGATCCGGATAATACGCCGTCATCCGTCGGTATTCTTACGGAGCGTTTCAGAAGGATGGATGGGGTAACAAGGACGGCCGAACCGATATTTTCTGTGGCGATATGGGGGCAGGACAAAGACCTCTATAAAGATATAGGGTGTGATTGTTTTGGGGAAGGGTCCATATTCCATAAAATCTATCTTGATGATTTTAAGATACTGTTCATCGGCGGCACCTTTGACATTACCTACATGCACTTCGTGGAACAGGCGCATAATGTGCCTTACCGCTACATAAAAAGATTTAAAGGACGTATGTTGATTAATGGGGAAAGCAAGGAATGCGCCTTTGATTATAATGTGAGATTTCAGGATTCAGACGTGCATTACGACTTGGAAAAAATATCTGATTTTCTGGAATGTAACGGCGTATTAGAGAAGGTACGGCTTGGTTATTCGCAAATCAGAGTTGTTGGGGCAAAGGATGCCTATCGGGCAATAAGCGGCGGGTTTAAAGAGAATATCAGAGTATTATTGAAAGATTACGGTAAGGAGATGTATTCTATGCTAAAACGACTTTTCCCCCTGTGCAGAAGCATAACGGGAAACGGGGTAAGGGAAAGCCTGAGGATTCTTCAGGAATATATCCCCTTAAGGACTTATGAGGTTCCGACCGGGACAGGGGCATTTGATTGGGTAGTGCCTAAAGAATGGAACATAAAAGACGCGTATGTTATGGATGAGAACGATGTCAGGGTGATTGATTTTAAGAAGAATAATCTTCATATAATGGGATATTCCGTAGCCGTCGATAAAATGCTGACCCTTCCGGAACTACAGGGTCACCTGTTTTCTTTCCCAGACCGCCCCGAGGCCATACCGTACGTGACTTCATATTATAAAGAAAGATGGGGTTTCTGTGTTTCCGAAGACGTGAGGAGGAATCTTAAAGATGGCATATACCGGATTTTTATTGACAGCGAACTGAAGGAAGGATCTTTGACTTACGGCGAACTTATCATACCGGGAGAATCGGCAAAAGAGGTCTTCATTTCTGCGTATATATGCCATCCCTCTCTGGCGAACGACGGATTGTCCGGCGTCGTAGTAGCTGCATATTTAGCCAGGTGGATCATGAGCAGGCCCAGACGATACACCTATCGCATCATATTCATTCCCGAGACAATAGGCTCTATCGTTTATTTGAGCAGGAACCTGGAGGTGATGCAAAAGAATGTGATCGCCGGATTTAATATATCATGCGTTGGTGATAACGGAAGATATTCTTATGTCCCTACGCGTAAGGGCGATACCTATGCCGACAGGGTGGCGTTAAACATTCTGTCATTTAAACACCCTGATTTCATAAGATATTCTTTCCTCGACAGGGGCAGTGATGAGCGTCAGTATAATGCTCCCGGTGTTGATCTTCCGGTTTGTTGTCTGCTTAGAAGTAAATACGGCGTATATCCTGGATATCATACTTCGCTGGATAATCTTGATTTTGTTACCGCGGAAGGTTTATCCGGCTCTTATGAAGTATTAAGGGAGTGCCTTAAGCTTATTGAAGAGAACCGCAGATATAAAATAAATTGCCTGGGGGAGCCGCAACTGGGAAGAAGAGGGTTGTATCCGACGATCAGCAAGAAATATTCCGCAGATAAGGTAAAAAAGATGATGGATTTTATTGCCTATGCTGATGGAGTAAATGATATTATAGATATCAGCAATAAAACAAATATTCCAATCTGGGAATTGTATTCGGTCATAGAAAAATTGACGGAAAGCGGCCTGATAACTGCGGTTTGATTATGGTTGTCGGATGTAATGAGATAAACAGGTGTGCGATTATTATACAGGCGAGGATGTCATCCCGCAGGTTTCCTAAGAAGACCATATCCCGCCTTGCCGGCATGCCGCTCATTGAATATATATATAGAAGATGCAAAAGCTCATCAATAGGAAATATTTTAGTCGCCACATCGCATGATAAATCTGATAACGAGTTATATGTTTACTGCAGGGATAATAATATCCCTGTGATGAGGGGCAGTTTGGATAACGTCTTGGAGAGATATGTCCTGGCAGCAGATTCAATAGGCGCGGATTATATCGCTCGGGTCTGCGGCGATACCCCTCTTGTGGATATTTCTTTAATGGAGTCAATGTTGAATGCGTTGATTGAGGATAAGCTGGATTATATTTCACCCGACAGGGAGACCTGCGCCAGCGGGTTTTATTCAGAGGCAGTTGCTCTGCGGGCGCTTAAGAAGGCGGCTAAATCAACCAATGTTAAAGAGGATCTGGAGCATGTTACAAGATTCATTATTGAGAACAAAGATGAATTCTTAACCAGATTTATAGACGCGGAGTTAAACCCGGAATCTGCCAGGCAGACGCGGCTCACAGTAGATTTTCCGGAAGACCTGCCGATGGTCAGCTCAATTATCGGCGAATTACAAGATAAGTTTGCTTTTACCTCTAGAGATGTCTTGAATATATTGCGCAATAGAGCGAGGTATCTGCGGGCGTAGTGACGTATAGGGGATTCTGAGTGTATGTGTGGCATTGCGGGTTATAAAGTAACCAGGCCAGTTGACCGTTCGGTGCTGGAGGCGATGATCAAGGCGCTCTATAACAGAGGGCCCGATGCCGCAGGGTTCTATGCATCGGGAGATTATCATGCCGGTATGAGAAGGCTCATGATAAACGATCTGAAGACAGGGAACCAGCCGCTTTTTAACGCCGATAAATCCGTAGTGCTTTTGTATAATGGCGAGATTTATAATTCACCTGAATTAAGAAGGGAGCTTGAGGCGAAAGGATATAGATTCCGTACGTCTTCAGACGGCGAGGTTATTTGTCATCTCTACGATGAATATGGAGACGGATTGTTTGAGAGGTTAGACGGCATGTTCGCTGCGGCGCTTTGGGTGGAGCGTGAGAAGAAATTGATTTTGGCAAGAGACATACCCGGAGAGAAGCCGTTATATTTTTCAAAGATATCAGACAGGGAGATCGTCTTTTCCTCTCAGGTCAGGAGTGTTAAATTATTCCCGGATCTGGACCTGGATTTGAATTACCAGGCGATTTGGGACTTGCCTACTTTTCTCTGGATTCCCGAGCCGCAGACGATTTATAGTTCGATCCAGTCACTGCCTCCAGGGCATATACTTATCGCAGATGATTCCGGAATAAGAATAAGACGCTATGGCAATAAGTTTAATAGAAATGCCATAGTTTGTAATGATGATTCTATAATCTCTGAAACAAGAAGGGTGGTGGAGGAGGCCGTAGTCAGCCGTTTGCTTTCGGATGTTCCCGTGGGGGCATTCTTGAGCGGAGGACTGGACAGCTCAATTGTAGTTGCGCTTGCGGCGCGCCATTTAGACGGCCTGACCACTTTTACCATAGGGTTCGAAAATTTAGCCGATCCTTATCACGGGCACACAGATGAATCATCTTATGCTGAGGCCTACGCAAGGCAATTAGGTACCCGTCATTGTACTATCAGGGTGGCTGCCGACACGTTCTTAAAGTCACTGGATGATTTCTGCAGATACGCCGATCAGCCATTTTCCGTCTCTTCCGGTCTGGGGCTGTTGGCGATAGCGAAAGCTGCCAGGGATGCAGGGATTAAGGTCTTGTTGTCCGGAGACGGCGCAGACGAAAATTTTGGCGGATATTCCTGGTACAGCCACATACCGGAAGGTATCGGCATTGCGGGGCCGGACGCCCCGGGCGGGCAAAGTATTTCATTTCAGAATCTCGGAATGTCCCTTGATGAAAGGATGGCCGTTTTAAGATTTTATAGCCCGCAGGAGAGGGCATGGGCCTGGCATTATTACGCCTCAGAAGGTGAAAAGAGGCAGTTGTTTTCACAGGATATTTTTGACGGCGCAGGTTCATCTCTGCGTTTCTTCCATGAATTTAACCCGCATAGTGAATGGCAGGGCATTGATTACATAAGGCAGGACAGGATATTTTACCTCCCCAATGAAATGTTGAGTAAGGTGGACCGTATGACTATGGCTTATTCCGTTGAAGGCCGCGCTCCGTTTGTGGCCCCAAGCGTGCTTTCTCACGCTGAGAAATTACAGTATCACCATTTGATAAGGGGGGGCGTCTTAAAGTGGGCTCTGCGAAAATCGTTTGAAGATATTCTACCGGATGAGATCATATCCCGTCCAAAGCACGGCTTTAACGTTCCAATAGATCATTGGCTTAAAGATAAATGGTCCTTTATGATTGAAGAGGCCTTCTCCCGCGATTCAGCACTATATAAACAGGGGATAATTCATGAAGGCAGCCTGGTTAAGGCGAGAGAAATGATGCTTGATGATGTCCGGCTAAACGGCCACACAATTTTTACGTATATAATGTTAAACCACTGGTTGGAACTATGCAATTGAAATCAGAAATTATTGCCGAGATAGGGCAGAATCATAACGGCGATATGCGGCTTGCCTGCGATATGATCGGTTCCGCTAAAAAGAACGGTGCGGATGCCGTTAAATTCCAACTGTATAATGCGCGAGAGCTGTTTTCCGTGGAAAACAACCCCTGGTTTGACTATAACCGTAGAACAGAGCTGTCGCGGGAACAGGTAATCATGCTTTCCGGAGAATGTAAAAAGGCGGGTATTGAATTTTTTGCCTCCGTATTTGATACAGAACGCGTTGCCTGGCTGGAGGACATCGGGGTGAGGCGTTACAAGGTGGCTTCGCGCTCTATTTATAATAAAGATTTGCTTGATTGCCTGTGTCGTACCGGAAAACCCCTCTTGGTTTCTTTGGGGATGTGGAAGGGTGAGGGTTTCCCCCGTATCGATAATGAGGCGGGGGTAGATTTTCTTTACTGTATCCCTAAATATCCGGCCCCCTTCTCAGAGGTTAAACTCGGCAGCGTGGATTTCATGAAATACGCGGGGTTGAGCGACCATACTAAAGGGCTGTCGTGCGCAATCGCTGCCTTATCCCGTGGGGCTAAGATTATCGAGAAACACTTTACCCTGAATAGGGACATGTTTGGGCCGGACCACGCTTGCAGCATGGATCCGGATGAGCTTAGAACGCTTAATTATTTCAGGGACGACCTAGAGGAGTTATTTTAATCATGAATAAAACAAAAATAAGCGTTTATATCCCGTCACATAATTATGGCAGGTATCTGCAGGAGGCGATAGAAAGCGTTTTGCGTCAAACTGTGGATAACTGGGAATTGATCCTGATAGATGTTAATTCCTCAGACAATACAAAAGATATTATGGATCTATATAAGGGCGATAAACGAATCAGGGTTTTTCACTCTAAGGATACGAGGCTTGCGCAGGTTGCGAATTTTGCACTGAAGCAGTCAAGGGGCGAATATATCATGCGCCTGGATGCCGATGATGTGTTGGATGAGAACATCTTATTGGTTATGGGTAATTACCTGGATCTATTTCCAGATGTCGCCCTTGTTTCCCCGGGTTATTTCTTAGTTGACGAATATGGAGAGATTATCAGATATGAGGGAAAACAGTCCATCCACCATTCCGCTCATTCCCTGGATGCCCCGCCGAACGGGGCATGTACTATGATCAGGAGAAGCGCGCTGAGAAAGTTAGGTGGTTATAGAGAGGATTTAGACGCACAGGACGGGTTTGACCTATGGATGAGGATCTTGCGTGAATATAAATGCGCCGGCATTAATCTCCCGTTATTTTATTACAGAAGGCACGGGAAAAACCTTACTCAGGACCATGTCCGGATACTGAGCGCCAGAAGGATAATCAAGAAGGACGCCTGTGCCGTCAATCTGGATAAATTCAGGCCGATAATCGCGGTCATACCCTGCCGTAGAAATTACGATATTTATCCTGATCTCTGGAATAAGAAGCTTAACGGCAAGACGCTTCTGGGTATTGCCATGGAGACCTGCCTGTCTTCAGATATTTTTGATAAGATCGTTGTTACATCGGATAATAAAGTTGTCCACAGGGAGATTTCAAGATATGGGGACCGGCGTCTCTGTTTTGTGGAGCGCAGCAAGGAAAGCACAATATCATCGCGTTCAATTTCATATACCTTAGAGCGGATTGTCAAATCGCTAAAGATCGGTTATACCGGTATAAGCATTCTTTCGTATATTCAGACCCCTTTTACTTCAAGGGCTACGCTGGAAGAGGCTATCTACACGCTTGTTCTGAACAATACCGATTCCGTTTTTGGCGTGCGGGAGGTAGAGGACGACCTGTATATGAGGGCCATCCACGGCTTGACGCCAATAGGCCCTAAGGAGAAAATGAAGTCAGAGTTTGACGTGGTTTACGCCAGGACATTTACGGCCACAGCGATAAAAAACAACAATTTAGAAACCGGGAATCTATCAGGCGGGAAGATATCTTACTTTATTGTCCCCAGGGAAGAGGCATTTTTTATCCGCGCTAAGAGGGACTATGAAATTGCCGGGATGTTGGCAAGGCGCAGTTTGAGGCAGGTATAATTATTGCAAGAGGGAAGCGGCGGTTATGTTAAAGTATGAATTAGGCGAAATGAGAGACGGCAATGGCGCTGTCTTAAAATATGAGACAATGGGAAAGACGTTTGAATATGTTGAGGAGATTACAGGCCTGCTTACGGCTTCCTCTGTTTATAAGCAGCTGCAGGAGAGGTTTCCAAGCGACTACTTGATAGGTTATTTCAGGTCCTGCTTGAGAACGGAGATATATCCATTTATAAGGCAGGCGTGTCTGATTGAATGGTATAAACGTAATGGAAGGCCGATAAGTGTAAATGATTCCATTGTCTTCGTGCCCGAAGAAGGTTGTTCCTCTTTGCTGAAGCAGGTATGGGAATTCAAGGATGCCCCGATAGAATTATTGCATCCTTTGCGGTTTGCGTTAATGTTCCCGGGTTTGACATTTAGACAGGTAAATATACGCTGCAGGCAGCGCATAAAATCAATCTTAGAGTCATTAAGGTGTATTCGCAGGACCCCTGCGCCAATAGGGCGCAGCGATAATGCCATGATCGCCTGCCACTATACCGAAGGGATTGATGCGGAGAGAAGAACCGACCTGAACTGGTATTACGAAAGCGGGATCAGTCCGGAGAGGATTATGATATATCTGGACTCTCGCCATGCTACCTCTGTTCGTTTTCGCCGCGGAAAGTTAATAAGCAGAGATATAGTTCAGGAGATACGGAATAAGGGCTTTAGGTGGGTGGCTATAGAGAGGAATGTGGCTGAAGGGCGTTCTGTTTGCTGGCATCCTCCGAAACCGGAGAGCGGACTGTTTATAAGAAATAAGTCCGGCCAAAGTAATGCGGAAAAATGGCTGACCGCACAGGCCAATAAGTTATTGTGGGCCGTCCACTACTGGCGCTGTTTTTACGAAGAGTTTAACATCAAGATAAACTATATTCCCGAAGAGGTATGTCCTGAAAGCTTTGCGCAGGCAATAGCGTTTGATATTATTAAGGATACAAACGGCGTTTTGGTCGGCAAGCAGAGATCAGAGTTGTTCCAGCGTAAATGGATCTCTGACCGTTGTCCCCGGCACATATTATTTACCTGGAATCAGAGGTCAAAGGGTTATTTAGTCTCAAATCATGAAATAATCGGGACACTTGTCGTGAGCGGCTATCCAAATAATATTCTTCAAATTGCCCGGGCCGGTCATTACTCCGGTATATCAAGGTCCAGAGGGGCTAATTTTGTAATCGCGTTATTTGATAACGTCTCCGGTCCGGATAATCAATTCTCAGAAAAGGGGATGGCAGAATTCTACAGGGCATTCTTACAATGGGTCATTGATGATCCAGCCGTAGGATTGATAATCAAGCCGAAAAAGCCGCGGGCGATTGACAGGTTAACTTCGATAGCGCCTTTATTGGGCAGTGCTGTCAAAACCGGACGCTGCATAAGGATAGCCGATGAAACCGGGAGGTTTCCGGCTGAGGCATCTCGTGGCGCGGATATGGCCGTAGGTATCGGTATTTCTTCGGCGCTTATGGAGTCCGTTATTGCCGGATGCAGGGGAATCCATTATGATATAACAAATCTTAAAAGCCACGAATTTTATGAATGGGGATACAATGCTATAATATTTAATAACTTGGACTTATTAATGGAGTCGTTAAAGGCATATAAAGCCGATAGAGGGCTCAACCCCGGCCTGGGTGATTGGTCCAGTTTTATGGATAGATTGGATCCCTTTTGCGATGGAAAGGGAGGGCAGAGAATGGGGGTCTATATGCGCTGGCTGTTGGAAAGCTTCGATGCCGGCGAGGGAAGGGAAGAGGCGATACAATATGCCAACAGCAGGTATGCCCAGAGTTGGGGGGCAGATAAAATAGCCAATATGGAGTAACATATGAAACCACTGAATATTCTTGTTATCGGTAGTGGGATGTATGTATGCGGGCGGGGGACAAACGGATACGGAACCATAATGCCGGCGATATGCGAATGGGGCAGAGATAACTGTCTCGGTAAAGTTATTATCATGGGCAAAAGCGCCCGGGGGCTTAAGCTGGCCGAGGCAAAGATCAGGAGATTAAAGAAGATTACGGGGGTTAATTTTGATGTCTCATATTTGCGGATCGGCAAGAGGGTCTTGTCAGATGGTTGCAAAAATACGCTGATCGGACGGCATAATTATTCTTGTGCTGTTATCGCGGTGCCGGATAACCTGCATGGGCGGATTGCCGCGGCCACTATTTCCAGCGGTCTGCATACGCTTGTGGTCAAGCCGTTGGTGCCTACGGTTAAGCAAGCCAAGTCATTGATCAGATTACAGAGAAAGAAAAATGTATATTGCGCGGTCGAATTTCATAAACGCCTGGATGAGGCGAACATGAAGTTAAAAGACGCTGTTGCGCAGGGATTGATAGGGGATCCTCTGTATTTTGCAATTGAATACAGCCAGAGGAGGGCTATTCCTTTAAGATATTTCAGGAAATGGATCCAGGAGACCAACGTCTTTCAATACCTGGGTATCCATTACGTTGATATTATTTATACCGCGACAAATGCCGTTCCCAGGAGGGTGTTGGCTATAGGGCAAAAGAACCTGTTGGTTTCCAGAAAGGTTGATGCGTACGACTCTATTCAGGTGATTATTGAATGGGAAGCGCCCAAGGGCAACACCTTCAGTTCATGCATAATGACAAATTGGATTGACCCCGAAAGGACCTCCGCGATGTCTGATCAGAAGATTAAAGTAGTCGGCACAAAGGGGAGATTTGAATCCGACCAGAAAAATCGCGGGATATATATTGTGACGGATAAAGGCGGGGTAGAAGAGCCAAATCCATATTTTTGCGCATCTTATGGCAAGGCGGGAAGTGTTTCATATCAGGGATACGGCATAGACAGCGTAGGCCAATTTTTAAGTGATGTGGTGCAGATTGAGAGAGGCGAGGCTACGATTGAAGAATTGCAGGATAAAAGGCCCGCCTTCAGCCAATCTGTAGTCCCTACATTAGTGCTTGAGGCGGTAAACACGAGCCTTAAAAATTCAGGCAGTTGGGTAAACGTCGGTATCAAAAATGTCTAACGGAAGAATAGTATTACTTAATCCGCCCAGCGCAGCTATGTCCGGACAGATAATTCTGGGGCTCGCCTATTTAGCCGCGAATCTAAGAAAATTTGGGCATGAAGTAAAAATTATAGATGCCACAGCCCCTTATAAACAAGGCACCGCCAAGCAAATAAAAGATTTCATTGGTGATTTCAAGCCGGACTTTATCGGCATCACATTGACGATAGATAATATTTTCCAGACATATTCATTTTTGCGGGATTTGAGAGAGATAAATATTCCTATAGTAGCCGGCGGACCCCACGCGAACGGTCTTCCCGAAGAGGTTCTAAAAAACGGCGCCGACATCGTTGCTATAGGCGAAGGAGAAGAAACCATAGTTGAGATAACGGAGTATTTTTTAGGTAGACGGGCATTAGGCAGCATAGACGGGATCTGTTTTTTCAATGCCGATAGGGAAATAACCTTCACAAATAAGAGAAGGCCTATCGCAGACCTGGACAGTTTACCTTTCCCGGATTTTAATGATTTCCCCATACGCAATTATACCGGAGTTGATGATGTGAATTCCAATCCGATATTCTGGAGCATTGTTACAAGCCGGGGCTGCCCTTTTGATTGTTTGTTCTGTTCCAGCAATAAAATGTTCGGCAGGCAGGTGAGGATGCGGTCAGCCGAGAATGTCTTTGAAGAGATTAAGCTTCTGGCGGATACATTCTCCGTGCGGCATATCGCCTTCCAGGACGATGAGGTATTATGTTCCAAGGAGAGATTTATAAGATTATGCGATTTAATCAGTCGCTCTAAATTAAATATTAGAATATCTATGCGCACCAGAATCGATAGCATCGATAAGGACATTCTTTCAAGGGCGAAAGAAGCGGGAATAACCAGGATGAGCTTTGGAATTGAGAGCTGGGATAATGATACCCTTAAAAAGATAAGGAAGAATTATACCGTTGAGAGGATACTGGAAAAATTCAAGATTATAGAAGAAACAGGGTTTCCCTTCGTCTCATTTAATAATATCTGCGGCTTTCCCTGGGAAACAGAAGAACATTTCTCCAGTTGTTTAGCGGCAATAAGCAGGATCCCCCGAAGGATAAAATATTTCACATCTCTTGTTACGCCGGTCCCTTATCCAAAAACAGAATTATATGAGTTATACCATAAGGAGTTCCGTTTCACGGACTGGTGGTTAAGTGACCAGGGTAATTTCAGGCTTCCCGAAAAGCCCCCGTTTTTCTTAAAACTTTTCGCTCATCCCATGCATCCTTTGTATATCAAGCCCAAGTTCTGGAATTATGATAAATCGATTGAAAGGTCTATGGTTAAATTCGGCTGGCGTCTTTTATGGCTCGTTTTTTCCCGACACTATAAGTTTCCGCTAAATCTTGTTATATTCTCGGTATGTATAATATCTTATAGCTTATGGAAAGTTTCTCCTGGGATTGAACAGAGGCTTTTTAAGTTTCTTTTGTGTAAGAAGGTCTTTGATTTAAGGGAGCGTTTAAATTTCGTAAGTAAATATTGATTGTAGATGAAAAAAATTATTGTGCCGGTAGACACGTTAAGGGGTTTTGTCAAAGATATTTTATTAAAGGCCGGGGTGCGTAATGATGTTGCCGAATACGTTACCGAGGGGCTTATACAGACATCGGTCAGAGGCGTGGATTCGCATGGGGTTAGGCTGTTGCCTCACTATCTTGAAGCGGTTAAAAAAGGCAGGATTAATCCCGACCCAAAATATAAGTTTAAAAAGACATCGCCATCCACGGGAACTTTAGACGCCGACCACACATTCGGCCATGCAGCAGGAATGGAGGCGGCTAAAAAGGCGATAGAGCTTGCCAGTGACTCCGGCACAGGCCATATTGCCGTTTATAATTCCAGCCATTTCGGCGCCGCCGCTTACTATGCCTTGGAGATCGCTAATCATGATATGATCGGAATGAGCTTTACAAATACAGATGCCCTTATCAGAACTTATGGCGGCAAAAGGGCATTCCTGGGTAATAACCCTATTTGTTTTGCGGCACCCTGCAAGGACGAAGAGCCGTTTTGCCTGGATATGGCAACCAGCGTTGTCACCTTTAATAAGATCAGGCAGCTGAGGGAGGAGGGCGCCAGAAGCCCTGAGGGGGTTGGAGCCGATAGCGATGGTATCGAGACCACAGATCCTGATGCGGTAACAACACTGTTGCCCATAGGCGGTTATAAAGGATATGGTCTCAGTATGGCCATTGAGATTCTATGTAGTTTGCTTACGGGTATGCCTTACGGGCCGCATATACCTAAGATGTTCGAGGCGCCTATGCATCAAAAACGGTGCCTGGGGCATTTTATTTCGGCCATACGGATTGATTGTTTTCAGGATAAGGATTCTTTCAAGGAGCGCCTTTCTAAGATGGCGCAGGAAATACGCAATGAGCCCCGTCTGAATAAAGATACACCGATCCAGATCGCCGGAGATCCGGAAAGGGTGAGCGCTAAGATAAGAGAGAGCAAGGGCATCCCTGTTAAACCCGTAGAATCCGAGGCATTTAAAAAGATAAGTGTTGAATATGGCGTGACTCTTAAATGGGAAGATACGCAGTATGCTGCCGAAAAATAATGAAGCTGTAGATTTGTTGATAATCATCCCGCCATCGCGTTCTAAAAATACGCACTGGCCTCCATATGGCGCTATGTATGTTGCCGGCGCGTTAAAGAAAGAAGGGTTTGTCCCGAAGATCTTAAATGTTGATGCCGAGAGGATAGGCAATAAAGAGGTTATAGAGAGGGTCAAAGAGATTAATCCCAGATATATCGGTTTTAGCGCTATGGTAGCGACTTCCTATAAATATATAAAGAATCTGAGCATTGAGTTAAAAGATAATTTCCCGGATAAGATCCAGATTTTAGGCGGAGGGTTATCAAATGCTGCCGAAGTTGTCTTAAAGAATACCGCCGTAGACATCGTTGTTTTTGGAGAAGGAGAGGTAACTGCATGCGAGCTTATTAATTGCCTGAAGGCAAAATGCGATGATCCAGGTAATGTATCGGGGATATTTTACAAGAAAAATTCTTCATATATAAATACAGGCAACAGGCCTTTGATAAGGGATTTAGACGCGCTTCCTTATCCCGCTTTTGACCTGATAGATATGAGCCATTATCTTCCCGATGGTATTGATCAGCTTGATCAGTTTATAAGAACATCTGAAGATAGAAAGATATCTGATAAGAAGAGAAAAACAAAAATGATGAATATACTGACTACCCGCGGTTGTTTTGGCTCTTGTAGTTTCTGTGCCAGGCCGGATCCGGGATTTAGAATGCATTCGGTAAAATATATATTTGATCTAATCGAGCATTGTATCAGGGAATTTAATGTAGGTTTCTTTTATTTCGGAGATGAGTGCTTCGTGCCTAATAAAAAGCGAAACTGGGAATTTATCGAAGAATACAGAAAAAGAAACCTGGATATAATCTTTAGAATATTGGGCCTTAGGGTTGATACGGTAGACAAGGATATCTTAAAGGCCTACAAGGAAATCGGCTGTTGTATAATCAATTATGGCTTTGAATCGGGCAGTCAAAAGATGCTGAATATTATAGATAAAAGAGTAACTGTCCAGCAGAATATAGACGCGGCTTTATGGACCGAAGAGGCTGGTATATGTTTCCCTGTGCAGTTAATACTAGGTATGCCTGGGGAGACTAACGAAACGATTAAGGAAACGATCAGCTTTTTGAAATCAATAAACTATCTTTCCAAGCAATGTAAGTGCACCTATGCGCTTCCGATGCCGGGCTCCGCTTTGTACGATTATGCGAAATTGACACAAGCGATAGAAAATGAAGATGAGTACCTTTCTCACATTGGAGAAATTGACGGCACGCAGGGGTTCCATATAAATCTTACCGAGGAGGAGGACAGCGTTGTTGCCGGCTGGAGGGCGCAAATAAACAGGGGATTGTATGATTTTTATTTTGAAAAAAAGTATAAAATTAATAACCGTTTTATTAGAGCGGTCATCCATTTATTTGAATCGTTCGCCTTGCATGTCCGAGAAAAGAATCTATGGTCGGTTGTAATATCCAGGAGATTAAAATTGTTTCTCTATTCTATTTTGAATATGCGTTGCAAGAAGAGAGCTACCCAGCAGATAAATTGCCGGTTCAGGAGAAAGAAGAATATAAACATTGAAGATTTTCTCGAAGGCAATGATATCCTTTTATTAAATCGGGATATTACCTTAAGGAAGATAAATGAAAAGATTGCGACAGGAGGGCGGTCTTATGAAAAAGGTGGATAGCCAAGTTGTAGTTGTGGTTCCGGTCAGGGAGGGTTCCTCCCGCATTAAGGATAAGAACTTTATACCTTTTGGCGGGTATCCCACCTTAGTGCATAATAAAGTATCGCAATTAAAAGAAGCCGGTTGTTTTGACCATATATATATATCCAGCGATAGCCGGAAAGTAAAGGAAATAGCGAATGAATGCGGCGCGGAGTATCTGGATCGCGACCCCTATATGTGTACAAACAAACCGCGCTGGGATGAGGTGGTGGATTCTATTTTAAATACGATTCCCGGCAATCCTCACGTTGCCTGGGCAATGGTAACCAGCCCTCTTTTTCTCAGATACGATGAAGCCGTAAAGCAGTATCTTTCGCGTTTGAATGAATATGACAGTTTGGTGGGCGTCAAGCCAATCCATGAATATCTCATAGATGATAAGGGGCGGCCGTTGTTTTATTCTTTTGGTGTATGGCACCCTTATTCTAATGAACTTCCATCGCTGTACGCGATCAATGACACGATATTCATCGCAAGAAAGTCAGATCAGCTCTATTGGAAGTACTGGATAGGCCGCAAGCCGTATCTGTTTCATTGTCAATCAGGGGAATCAATCGATGTCAATTTTCCGGAGGATCTGGAAATGGCTGTTTTAGCCCAACAGATGAAGGACAATAAGGTTAAGTAATATGAAAGCTGCTATTGTAGAAGGGCTCTGCCCTACCTTGATGCCTGAGGGGCCTATAATTGAACGTAAGATTCTCGGCCCGGATGTCAATATAACCATGTATGGATCGCTTCAACCCGAAGATTATGCACCGGCCCTTGAAGATGCAGACGCGCTGATTATCCGCCCCGGAGCTGAATTCCCTCGGGAGATGATGCTTTCAATGAAGAAGGCGCGGGTGATAGTTGTTCTGGGAGTTGGTTACGACAATATTCCTTTAGATCTTGCCGCAGAGAAAGGTATTCTTGTCTGCAATATACCGGATTATTGCACTAAAGAGGTTGCAGATGTTACTGTTGCAATGATCATGGCGCACCAGAGGAAGGTGTCGCTTTTTAACTATTCCTGCGGAGCAGGCACTTTAGATTGGGATTGGCGGATAAATATACCCATTTTAAGTTCCAGCCAGGCAAGGGTCGGGATTATCGGATTGGGGAGGATCGGCACAGCGGTTGCTTTACGGCTGAAACCATTTGGATACAAGATATCCTTTTACGATCCTTATTTGCCTGAAACGTCCGCAAATGGCCTGGGGTTGATTAAGTTAGATAGATTAGAGGAACTTATCATTTCTTCTGATATCGTGACTATTCACACGCCTCTGACGAGAGAAACAGAAGGCATGATCAATGAAAAGTTTTTAGCGTTTCTGAAATCCGGGGCCATTCTGATCAATACTGCTCGCGGAAAGATATTCCAGGACACGCAGGTCATATACAAATCCCTGAAAGAGCGGCCGCAGCTGCGCATAGGTTCTGACGTCTGGCCGGATGAGCCGCCATTGGAACATCCTCTGCTTACTGCCTGGAAGGACCGAGAAAGCTGGCTGGCAGACCGGCTGATCCTTTGTCCACATACGGCTTTCTATTCGGAAGAGAGCTTGCGTAATCTGAGGGTTTCTGCCGCGAAGATCGTTAAAAAAGTTTTTGACGGGGCTAAACCGGATCATGTTGTTGATCCGGTAAAAGAGACTGGTGTTTAATATGGGAAAGATATATTACGATAAAGACGCGGACCTAAAATGGCTGAAGAATAAGACAGTAGGTATCATCGGCTACGGTATTCAGGGCCGCGCACAGGCGTTGAATATCAGGGATTCGGGTATCAAGGTATTGGTCGCAAATCGTAAAGACCGTTACGCCAAACAGGCAATTCAGGACGGTTTTAAAATACATAAGTTTAATGAATTAGTGAGTAGATCGGATGTTATCTTGTTTCTGATCCCCGATCAAGCGCAGGCCCATGTATTTAACAGGCATATAAAGGATTACTTAAAGCCAAAAAGCATGATTGTATTTGCCCACGGGTATGCCTTGCGTTTTAAGACCATAAAACTTCCCAGTGGTATTGATGTAGCAATGCTCGCGCCGCGTATGCCGGGGCGTCAAATCAGGGATTACTTTTTAAGAGGGCGCGGGGTCCCGGCCTTCGTAGATGTTGCCCGGAATGAGACCGGTTCTGCCTGGCAGATATTGCTTGCGCTGTCCAGGGCAGCCGGATTTACCAGGGCAGGTGTCATGAAGGTGGACTACAAGACCGAGGCAGAGCTGGACCTCTTTATCGAACAATTTCTCGTATCCGCTATAGTTAAGGCCATTCATACAGGTTTTAAGGTTTTGGTGGATGAAATGCATTATCAGCCGGCAGCGGCGCTTATGGAGTTATATGCTTCAGGCGAGCTCGCAGAGGTCATCAGGATGGCTTCAGAGGCGGGTATCGGAAAGGTGTTTCAGGAAAACGCATCTCCTACATGCCAGTATGGGATCGCCGCTTATTTTGATACGGCAATAGGCAAAGAAGCCGAAAAGAAGGCGCGAAAGATTATCAGCAGGATAAAGAGCGGAAAATTTGCAAAGGACTTGGATAAGGAAGGCAGCTCCGGATACCCGGCCGTAAGCAAATTGTGGAAAGAAGTAAATAGCGGGAGTCTGATCGATGCCCATAATTGGATAAACAGGTCATTCAAGCGAAAGGAAGAAAAGGAATGAATCTGGAGGATAAGGTAGTCCTGGTAACTGGTTCAAGCAGGGGCATAGGCAGGGCGATCGCTCTGCGCCTTGCCGTAGAAGGCGCGGATATTATTATAAACGCCTCTAAGTCGGATAGGGAGGCAGAAGAGGTATTGTCGCAGCTGCCGGCGGATAAAGGACAGCGCCACCGCTATATACGGGCCGATATAAGGTCCTCAGCCCAGGTCTGCGAGATGATGGGACAGATTGAGGCGCAATACGGCCGCCTCGACATCCTCGTCAACAATGCAGGGTCAACGCATTTCATTGAACATCATAAAGTGGATGAGCTGACAGAGGATATCTTCGATGAAATGTATGAGTTACATTTGCGCGGTTATTTTCTTTGCATACAGAAGGCGTTGCCCTTATTGCGTAAATCCAAAGAAGCCTCAATAGTTAACATTGCTTCTATCGCGGCGATCACAGCCGTAGGGAGTAATATCGCCTATTGCGCCATGAAGGCAGGAATAGTCAACATGACTAAATCTCTGGCGAGGGCGTTGGCTCCGGATATACGGGTAAACGCAATAAGTCCGGGCCTGACGGAGACCGCGTTGATCAAAGATTGGAAAGATTATAAAGCCGAACAAATAAAAAGGACCCCTTTAGGCAGGTTGGGTGCCTGCGAAGATACTGCCAACGCGGTGTTTTCTTTGGTGGGGCCCTTAACTTACGTTACCGGACAAAATATAGTTGTAGACGGAGGCAGGACGCTTGAATAAAAGATCGAAAGCT
This sequence comes from Candidatus Omnitrophota bacterium, assembly GCA_028707125.1. Lineage (NCBI taxonomy): Bacteria > Pseudomonadati > Candidatus Omnitrophota > Candidatus Omnitrophota bacterium. Next base: position 107,295 of record JAQTUX010000002.1, on the reverse strand, counting down.
TTTACGAAATACAGGATCCTGATTACGCCTAAAGAGGCCTGCGAATCATTAAGTCGCTTGCCGGATTCACTGCTGGAAGATATTGATCTCACGTCTACTTATGGGCGCGTGGATGAACCGGGAAAACTTATCAGTTTTCTTCAAGACAAAGACGCGGTGGTCCTTGACCTTGAACCGATCACATCCGGTATGCTTGAATCTTGCCGCGGCCTTAAGGTAATTTCAAGATTTGGAGAAGGCTGCGATTCTATCGATCTGGAATCTGCGAGGAGATTTGGGGTAAGGGTTACCAGGACCAGGGCAGTAAGCTCTACTGCTGTTGCCAGGCATACGCTCGCCCTTATTCTGTCTTTAACCCATCGCATAACGGAAAACGACAGAAATCTTAAGAAAGGGCTCTGGCTGCGAAAGCCCAATATCTCCGAAGAGGCTATTACTCTTGGCGTTGTTGGTTTTGGCAGGATCGGCCAGGCATTGGCAGATTTAGCCGCCATGCTGGGTTTTAAAATCTTATTGTATAACCGGACCACAAAAACGGATAAATATCCATGCGCCCATGGCTTAGAAGAGATAATAAAGCTTTCCGATATCATATCTCTGCATTTACCATTGACGGCAGAAACCAGCAATATCATATCCGGAGATATATTAAGAGAACTGGCCGGTAAATATTTAGTTAATACGGCCCGGGGAGGATTGGTTGATGAGGGCCTGTTGTTAGAGGCCTTAAAAAGGGGCGAGATCGCAGGCTACGCTACCGATGTTTTTTCTAATGAGCCGGTTTCTGATATCTCAAGAGAATTAGCCGGGCATCCCAATGTTGTCTGTTCGCCACATATAGCAGCCCTGGATAAGATTACCGCCATTAATATGACTAAGCGCGCCTTGGAAAATGCGGTTAATTGTCTGAACAATAATCATGAAAGGGTAAATCTTTATGTTGAGTGATAAGAAGGTCTCCGTAATTGTAAGGACCAAGAACGAGGAGCGTTGGATTGTCTCTTGCCTAAATGCGGTTTTCAGTCAAAAACATAAGAATTTTGAGGTTATTATAGTGGATAATGAAAGCAGCGATAAGACGCTGGAGAAGGTCAGGCAATACCCCGTTAAGAGGGTTGTTACCTGCAGGGATTACCGGCCCGGCAAAGCCCTTAATATGGGTATAAGGGAGGCAGAAGGGGAATATATCGTGTCTTTGGCCGGCCATTGCATACCGGTAAATGACCAATGGCTGAATAAGCTTTTGCTTAATTTTGACGATCCTAAGGTAGCGGGGGTTTACGGCAGGCAGGAGGCATTGGATTTCACCTCTGACGCCGACAAGAGGGACCTGGCTTTGGTATTCGGGCTTGACCGCAAGGTCCAGCTGAAGGACAGTCTCTTTCACAATGCCAATAGTATGATCCGCAGAGATATCTGGCATGAGGCTCCATTTGATGAGGGTATAACTAATATAGAAGACAGGGTTTGGGCGCAGAATATATTGCAGAAGGGATTTAAGGTCATATACGAACCAGAGGCCAGCGTGTATCATTACCACGGTATACATCAGAACGGCGATGCGGAAAGATGCACGAATGTAGTGCGGGTATTGAAATCTTTGCATTCGGATTATACTTATAAGTCGATTGACGTAGATAAACTTAATATTGCGGCATTGATTCCTGTCAAGGGTCCGGCTCAGTACTTAGATAATAAACCTCTTTTGTCCTATACTTTAAAAAGGGCATTTGAATCAAAATATATTAAGAAAACAATCGTTTCTACGGATAATATCCAGTTGGCTGATTTAGCCAAAGATTTAGGCGCCGAGGCACCGTTTATCAGAGACGCCTCTTTTTCCAAGGAGTCCGTTGATTTGGCTAAAGTATATCAATACTCTTTGAATAAAATTGAAGATTTAAAAATACTCCCTGATATAGTTGTATGCCTCGAGATCACCTTCCCCTTCCGCCCAAAAGGCCTGATAGACGATATGATCTTGCAGCTTGTGCAGGATGGCCTTGATAGCGTGATAGCCGCAAGAAGAGAGAATAAAGCAATGTGGCACCAGAAAGAGGGCAGTATACAGCAAATTGTCGAAGGGCTTACCCCCAGAGAATTTAAAGACCCCACATTTATGGAACTTAAAGGAGTCGCCTGTGTCACACATCCGGAATTTATCAGGCAGGGAAACCTTTTAGGGAAGAAGATCGGCATTTATGAGCTTAACGACCCTTATTCTCATTTAGAGGTAAGGAATAAGGAGGATTTTGGATTGGCCTCTCTTTTAATTAACACGTGGTGGAAATAGGAGCGGGAATTGATAATGCAGAAGCTGATTTTTGTCAGTAAGAATTCACAGGTTGACAGGTATCTGCATAGTGACCTGCAAGACAACGGTTTAGCCGGTAGGGGTATTTTATTTATTGCCCTGAGTCCGGCTGTTTACTCATATCTGAAGCGGTTGAATATTCCCGCGCACAATACACTCCCATATTTTACAACCGAATCCCACAAAAGAGTGCTGGATAAGTCCAGGGCCCTGACAGGTTGGCTGCGGGAAAACGTAAAGATCGCCGAGTCTGAATTCGGCCATCAGCATGCCTGCAGGGAAGCGTTTGTTTTCTTATCCCGTCTGAGGATGCACTATTCATTAAAATTAATAGAGATAGTTTATAATGCCGTTGATGTTCACCACCCTACGGTCATTGCGGCCAGCCTTTCTGAGAAAAAATATTACCCGGATGAAATGAACAGTTTCCCGGAGAATTATGCAGGCCAGATCGTTAAATCAGTCAGCCAGGAAAAATCTTTACGGTTTGAAGAGATCGGCGATTATAAAGATGGCAGCTTTGCGCGGATAAAGCACAATGCTAAAAACCTGTCCAGATTTTTATTCAGATGGTTTGAATTTTCATTATGGTCAAGAAAACGGCTATTAGAAAATCTGCTGAATAACAGGAGTTTTATTTTATTGACTACGAAACATTATAATATGGATAAACTCGCTGAGAAGATCAAGGGTGAATACGGAAAGAACAGATTATTCTTTCTGAATGATCCCGCGATACCTGATTGCTGTTTACCGGATTTTATTATTCGTATGTTAAATAATAAATTGAGAACAATCATTAAGGATCAAAGGAAGTCATTCAATGAGTTAGTTAAGAAAATCAATGCTGATTCTGCGCTATTTTCATACAGAGGAATCATGCTGGGTGTTTTCTTGGCTCAAGATCCCCGGAATAATATTATGAATTATATTATCTATCTTTTTGTTTGGTTAGTAAGACTGAACAACTTTATTAAGCCAGCAAAGCCGATCGCAATCTTAAGCTGCGGGAATCGTCCTGATGATGTTGCCCTTGCCGAGATGGCCGATAGTAATAATATCCCGCTTATTTTCATCAGCCATGGTTCTCATGTGCAGCCGAAGAATGATTATGAGATGATTGAATGGGGAGAGCAGGGCAGGATGTTTTTAAGCGCTCCCTTTTCTTTGCTCGCCTTACAAACCCCGCTCGCAGAAGGATACCTTAAGGTCTTTCCTTCGGAAAGTAAAATCATAAGAAGCGGCCCCTTAATATGGGGAACTCCGGTGGATCCAGCTAAAAGTAGAGCACTATATGAAGGCATGTTCAGTAAGAAATATGATCGTAAGAAAACAAGGATTGTTTTGCACGCCGGTACCTCAAAAATATACTCGCGGTTCTATGTGTATGAAACAGGCGACGAATACCTTCAATCATTAGTCGATCTGGCCGCCAGTGTGGAGAAAATACCGGATACGGTCCTTATAATAAGGATTCGTCCGTCTTTTGAGATTACCCTGGATACCATTAAAAGTATAGTGCCTTTTTCAGAAAAAGTTATCTTGAGTACTGAGGGAAGATTTATTGATATTCTGGGGATAGCCGATTTATTGGTAAGTTTTTCGTCTACAACTATTGAGGAGGCATTGCAGAATAGGATCCCGGTCCTGCTGTATGGCGGAATGGGGCGCTATCAGCATATCCCGGCCTATGCAATAGAATCGGGCAGCCATTTACCGCGCAGGGCGCTTTATCATGTTAAGGAAAGCAGGGATTTAGAATACGCAATAAGTAATATTCTTAATTTAAGTATGGACAGGGAGCGGGACAGTCATTTATTTGATCAGTATATTTATACGGAGAATGAACGGCAGTCCATTTTTGATTTAATTAATTCATATGCGAAAAAACAAGGTTATTTTAGTTAATCCTGGAATTCATTTTCACAGGCGTCCGGATTACGGCCTTTATCCGAATACGGCAATAATGATATTGGCTACTATTCTGGACAGGGCCGGATTTCAGGTCAAGGTGATTGACGGCACTTATCTGGATATTGGGGATGCGACAAAAGCTATACTGTCCGAGATTGATGAAAACCTGGCGTTTGTAGGTTTTTCCGTGATGACGATACAACTGCCTTGGTCGTATTTTGTATCACGGGCCATAAAGGCAAAGTTCCCCGATGCAGCGGTTGCCTGGGGAGGGGTGCATCCGACACTTTTCCCCGAGCAGACAGTCGAAGACCCTGCGGTTGACATAGCCGTTGTCAACGATGCCGCTGCTACCATTGTTAAATTGGGTGAAACCATTTCCCGCGGAGATGATCTCTCTTGCGTCCCCGGGATATTTTATAAAACAGGCAGGCGCATAAAAGCAAATGAAGAAAATAAATGCAAGGACGATTTTAGTAACACCCCTTTTATTGATTTTTCATTACTAGACCATGAACGATACTCCAGAAGGAATAGCGTTGCTATCGAGGATTTCTATAGCGGGCAGTACAAAGATACCAGGGCCTATCCCATTGTAACCGCGTTGGGGTGCCCTTACCAATGCACCTTTTGTATTAACGTGATAGTCAGAAAGAAATGCTGTTTTCGCGAGGCGGGAGAGATCGTAGAGAGGATTAAATTTCTCAAGAGCAATTACGGCGCTGATTTCATCCAGCCATTAGATGAAAACTTCTTTGTTGACAGGAAAAGAACATTTGAATTCCTTGATCTGTTAGAGAAGGAAAATTTGAATATCAAGTGGCGGCCTCAGACAAGGGCGGATTATTTCAGCGATAATTATGTCGATTTTGAGACAGTAAAGAGATTAAGCCGTTCAGGCATGGTTGTTGCGGCGATGGGAGTGGAGAGCGCCTCACAGTCAATGCTGGATAAATTGAAAAAAAATCTTAAGGTTGAGCAAATTATTAAAGCGGCTGAGATGCTGTCCAGAGCCAACATCATTCCTAAAATGAATTTTATGGTCGGGCTTCCCGGAGAGACAGAAAGGGATATTGAAAATACTTATCGTCTTGCATTGAAAATCAGGAACATGGTAAAGATAAGCTGTGTTTCTGTTACTCCTTTCAGGCCATACCCAGGGTCACCGCTTTATAAGGAAATCGTGGATAATTACGGCTATTCTCCGCCTCGCAGCCTTAAAGAGTGGGCAAAGCTTTCTGAAAGGGAATTTGTAGATAGCTTTGGTTATGAATCATTTGATAATTATAAATGGATCGATAATCCCCGCAGATTGAATGCAATGGTATATGCCTATAGGCAGATCGCCTTCTATAATCCCAGTTTTAAAGGGAGGATAAGGGAGATAGTATCTTCGTTTAGAATGCGCTTCAATTTCTTTCTCTTTATCTCTTTAGAGAGAGCGGTATTTGAGAAATTGTCCAAAATCAAAGGTTTTATCATTAAGAGATTATCATGAAGTTCTTATCCATCACATTAAAATATCTAAGAAGATATCCTTTATTGAGTTGGAGCGCCCTATTCTCAATTATGGCATCGTCCTTCTTTGAAGGCGCCAGCTTCGGCATGCTTATCCCCCTTATTCAGAGCATGATAAGCAATAAAACAGGTTTATTTCAAGAATTGCCATTTTTAAAAGGATCAGTTATATCATTTGCGTCCTTAAATCAGTCAGACGCAATACTGCTGATTTTCATATTTATATTTCTGATGCTGGTTATGAAAAATGTCTTTTTATATCTTTCGAATATACTGATCGCTAAATTAAGATTTAGCACCATCAGGGATCTTAGAATAAACCTTATGGGTAATCTCATAGAGTACGATATACAATTTTTCCACGGCGTAAAGACGGGCAATATCATAGGGGTCATTAATGCCGAAACAGAGCGTATGGGTGATTTTATATTGGCCGTGCTTACCTTCGTTGCGGTTCTTGCCAGAATACTGGCATATGTGATTATTTTGTTCTTGATATCGTGGAGGGCAAGTATAATAGTTTTTCTTTTGACCGCAGCCGTTTTAATGCCCATTGAATTAATTATGAAGAACATTAAGCGGATCGGAAGAAGCATATCAGAGTCAATCAAAGAGTATAATCATAAGTTAATGGAGATATTGGGAGGCATGGCGCTGATAAAGAGCTGCAGCACAGAAGATCTGGAGAAGGGCAGATTTAATAATGCGACCAGGAAGCTGTATCTTTTACACTATCAGACCAATAAAAACATACATCTCATCATACCTTTATCCGAAGCGCTAATTTTTGGACTGATCTTCTTATGTTTCCTTGCGCTTATCAATGTAATAAAGATTGATATGGCGCGATCATTCCCTTTTATTGCCACATATTTGCTAGTTCTCGCGAGGATGCTAACTCAATTAAACAGCTTGAATACATACCGTTCTACGGCGATAAGCAGGCTGGCGGCTTTCGAAAATTACGAAGATATGTATGATAGGGAGGGAAAAAGAACGATAATCAGCGGACAGAAGAAGATTGATAAGGTGCGTGATTCCATAGAATTCAGGGATGTCTATTTTTCTTACGATAATGCGGATAGATATGTTTTAAATAAACTGAACATCAAGATTCCCATGGGAAAAATGACCGCATTCGTGGGGGTTTCAGGCGCAGGTAAAAGCACCATAATTAATTTGATCGTCAGATTCTACGATGTGGAGTTGGGGCAGATACTGGTTGACGGAGTGAATCTGAAAGCGCTTGATCTGAGGGTTTGGAGGAGAAAAATCGGTTTTGTGTCTCAGGACACCTTTATTTTCAATGCCAGCGTTAAGGATAATATAGCATATGGGCATGATGGCATACCTGATACGGAAATATTCAGGGCCGCAAGGGCGGCTAATGCACATGAATTTATAACAGGGCTTCCCAGCGGCTATGATACCGTACTGGGAGAAAGAGGCGTCCGGTTGTCCGGCGGACAGAAACAAAGGATTTCCATCGCAAGGGCAATAATACATAATCCTGAGGTATTGATTTTAGACGAGGCCACCAGTTCCCTTGATACCGAGACGGAAAGATTAATTAAGGAGGCGATTGACGAGCTGGCAAGAGAACGTACGGTCATAGCCATCGCGCACAGGCTTTCAACCATAGTGCACGCGGATAATATTATTGTTTTAGAAGAGGGCAAGGTGGCAGAGTCCGGAAGGCACGCGGAACTGCTGGAGAGAAACGGGTTATACAGAAGGCTATATGATATCCAGTTCAGGATTTAGGGCGGGATGAATATCGGCGCAGGGAAATTATGAAAAAGAGGGCTGTAATATTAAATGATACTTTTTTTGAAATGGAGCATGGATGCCGGCTTGTGATGAAGAATATCAGATATTTATTACATAAAAAGAATATTGATGTTATAGATACAAATCCAGTAGGCGTAAATTGGGAATGCAATACGAGATTTATCAGGAATGTCAGGAAAAGCGATATTGTGATAGTTAACGGCGAAGGGACCATTCATCATAACCAGAAAGAAGGGTTGTATTTGGTTAAGGTCAGCGAATATTGTAAGAAATTAAACATTCCCGTAGTATTGATAAATGCCGTATATCATGCTAACAATGAAGAGTGTGCGGGATATATGAAGAATTTTGATTTGATATTTGTCCGAGAGAGTTTAAGTAAGAGAGAATTGGATAGATTAGGCGTTAATAGCGAGATAGTCCCCGATATGACGCTCTTCAGCGATGCAAAAGATGCCCCCCAGAGAAGAAGGTCGGACAGAATAGGATTTACAGATAGCGCTTATATACACCTTTCTCAAAAGATGTACAATTATTCCAAGAGGTCAAAGCGTTTTGTTTATCTGCCTTTAGTAAGGCCCTACAGATTGGAAGGGGTATTTAATCCTATGAAACTTTTTCAAAAAATAAAGTATGAAGGGCGAAATGCAATGACTTTTCTACAAAACAGGGTTTTAGGATATGCTTTGGACCATGCTTATGAAAGGAGGCTCTATTATGTTAATTCTTGGAAGGACTATATTGAAATAGTCGGCAATTTAAGGATGCTGATAACTGCAAGATTCCATGCGCTTTGTTTTGCCCTGACGACAGAGACGCCTTTCTTGGCCTTGAGCTCAAATTCGCATAAGATTGAAGGTATAATGCAAGATATCGGTTTAAACAATAACAGGCTTGTAAATTTCGAGAGTCTAAACGAGCGGATGATTTCTCAATATGACAGTTTTAGCGATGATGAGTTATCAAAGGTTTCTGACTACACGCAGAGCGCAGTAAAGAAGATAGAAAAGATGTTTGATAAGATTAAAGGAATATCTTAGATGGGCAAGGTCTTGCTTTTTAATCCGGTGAGCATTGTGCATGCAAGAAATATGGGGATATTCAGAGAATTCCTTCCGGATTGGACGATAAGATGTATTTACAACCGCAGACTACCCTGGTTCTCCGATATGGACAGGGGTTCTGCCGATGAGGTTTTTTATTTTAAGGGAAGGTATTTTCCCAAGTTGCCGCAGGGTGTTTTTGATGGGGTTTCTGCCCTGGTGCTTTTTACTTCCCAGCCGCGTATCCCGCCGTGCCATTTAATACAAGAGGCGACGCTGAGAAGGATCCCGGTTATAGCGATTGAAGAGGTGTATCAGATGATGCTGCACCAGGGCTTGTTGAATAATTATCTTTTGCCGGTGGATCGTCTTCTCGTGGCTTCTGATTATGAAAGGTTGAAGTTTATTGAGACAGGCATTGCTCCCGAGACAATAGAAACCACTGGATGCATTTCCGGATATAGCAGGCGTAAGCCGCCAAGCCAGCTGAATAAATTAAAAGGCATATTTGGTCTATCCAACCGTAAACATACTGCTACGTTGTGCCTCGATGCCATATCTTCCGATGCAAACGCTGGGGAAGTATGCAGTAAATTAATTGCCTGCGTAACTCAGGGGTTGCCGGAAAGTTACGAGTTGCTTATCAAGCCGCACCCTGAAGACCGTAAGGATGATTTTGCCGTTTCGCTAAGGCGGCACTCTCCGCGCGCCAAGATTGCCGATTCGCGCATGCCTATTGATGAGATACTGGATATCACGGATATATTGCTTAACCGCGGGAATTCCCAGGTAATTATTGATGCTTTGCAGAGAGATATTCCCGTAGCCGTTATCCCTTTAGGCAGGAAGACATTTTTCCATGGTTTATTGGACGAGGCGATAATTAATGACCACAGAGATCTGGAGAGATTATTAAAGAAGATAGAGATGAACAGCAGGGATTTATATACGGCGGTACGCGATAACATATCGTCATTTTCCCCGAGAGAATCCCTTGAAAGAGTCGTTTCATGCATTATCCGGATTGCCGCCGGAGAGGAATTATACAGGCCTGAAGAACGCCTGATAGAACTGGCATTTTTCTGGGCCTGGATGGGTTACGCTTCCTATGCCGAAAAAACCCTGTTTCAGGCAGAGGGCGGTTGTGCCGATAAGGATTTTATCGGCAAGGCCCATAGTTTGGTGCGCTGCAGGGACGGGCGGGAAGATTTACCCGCCCTAAGAGAGTGGGCGGGGAACGGCTATCGGGAATGGTTAATTCAGAGTTTATGGGTTAAATCGCGCTATCTGAATCGTGACAGGCTTAGTCGTCGGGACAGGGAGTGGTTAATAGATTTTCCCCCCGTCATGGAGAGGTCGAGATTCCTTGATTACGCTGTGCTTTTATACTGGTGTTATCTTGATTCCGGCATGAAGGATGAGGCGGATATGCTGATGAGCAGCCTTTGCGGTGAATTCAAGTCAACGGAATCCTTGCGAAGGCTTAACGCGCTTAATTTAACTGAAAATGGAGCCTTGATTTTTAATATCAGATATCTAATTTCGCGCCTTAAGTATAATAGCGCGCTGGCTTTAAAAGATCCGGTTTTACGAAACCTGCGATTTATAAATTGATAACAATGCGAGGTATGACATGCAAAATGAAAGTCGTTTAATTTCCGTAGTGTTCCCGGTATTTAACGAAGAGGGCAACTTGGAAAAGTTATATGAGGAAGTGAGGTCTGTATGTATTCAACACGGTATCAATTATGAGATGGTGTTTGTTGATAACGGTAGCAGCGATAATTCACTGGTAATATTAAAGGATCTCAATAAGCGGGATAATAAAGTCCGTTATATTTCACTTTCCCGCAATTTCGGCCACCAGGGCGCCCTCTTTGCCGGTATGACTTATGCAAACGGCGATGCGGTTATTACTATGGATGCCGACCTTCAGCATCCGCCATCGCTGATACCCGAGATGCTTAAATTCTGGAGCGAGGGGGCAGAGGTAGTCTATACTATAAAAAAAGATCCCAATCTTAAGGGGCAGAGGCGACTTTTTGTTAAAGGGTTTTACTGGTTGATATCCAAGATATCCGGATTAAATCTCAATTTCGGACAGTCCGATTTTCGCCTGCTTGATAAAAAAGCCCTGGAGGCGCTTCTCAAGATCCCGGAATATCATAAATTCTTAAGGGGCCAGGTAGAGTGGGTAGGCTTTAAGCAGAAATACCTGTTCTATAATGTTGATGGGCGATATAGCGGGCAATCCAAATTCTCATACAAGGATCTACTGTCTTTTGCATTGGACGGTATTTTTGCTTTCTCCAGAAACCCGCTGCGTTTAATAACTTTGGCCGGTGTCATAATATCGGCTTTGTCATTTTCTTATATTCTATTTGTTATGGTACTATGGTTACTGCAAAGGTTTGGTATCGCGATGAATATCGTTTTACTTCCGGGTTGGGCGACTTTGGTAGTCGCGGTATTTTTCTTGAGTAGTTTACAGCTGGCGGCAATGGGTATTTTAGGCGAATATATCGGCAGAGTTTATGATCAGGTTAAGGGGAGACCCGTATTTATCGTCCGTGAGATATCTGGTGAGAGGCATAATTGATGAATAAAGATAAGGTAGTTATTTTATGCGGCGGCAGAGGAAGAAGGTTGGGTAAATTAAGCAGGGCATTGCCAAAGCCGTTGATACCGCTAGGGGAGAAACCAATTCTCCAGCATATTGTTGAATTCTATATGAGTCATGGTTTCAGGGAATTTATTTTGTGCACCGGTTATTTGTCGGAGTCCATAGAGGCGTTTATCTCCCGCGGTAATCTTGGCGCCAAAATTGAAATTTCTAATGCCGGAGAAGATGCGGGCATGCTTAAAAGGCTATTTTTGGTAAAAGACCTGATAGGGAATAGGGCAATAGTGACCTACGGAGATACCTTTGTCAACATGGACCCGAACCTGGTATTAAAATGGCATATAAAAAGCAGGAAGAACTTAACCATTACAATAGCAGATATACGAAGCCCTTTTGGCATCGTCAAGTACGACAGAGAGCAGCGCGTTACTCTTTTTGAAGAAAAGCCTCTCTTTTCGTATTATATCGGCAATTTTATTACGGATAAAGCCGTCTTGGAGGATCTTGATAATAACCTTATTTCTTTGCCGGATGGAGAAGGCTTAATAGGGCTCTTTAATAATTTGATTGATAAAGGGGAATTGACTGCTTATAAACACAAAGGATTTAATATTACCTTCAATACTGCGCAGGAATGGGCAAAGGCAGAAGAGGATTTTATTAAATTCTTCACACAAGAGGAAGGATAGAGATGGAGCGATTTAAAAATAAGAGGGTACTGGTAACCGGAGGCAGTGGTTTCATAGCTTCTCATTTATGCAGGAGGCTGGTAGAGAATGGGGCGAGGCTTTTTATCTTGACGAAATATAATAGCATTATTGATAACATCCGTATTGTGAACATATGGGATAAGATAACAATGGTTGAGGGTGATATACGCAATCCCGACTCATTGAGGCAGATCAAAAGCATTAGGCCGGATTTAATTTATCATTTCGCGGCATATAATCATGTAGGCGACAGCTTCATGAATATTTCTGAGGCCATTGACGTAAATTCTAAAGGCACAGTGAATGTAATTGATGCTTATGAGGACTACGAGAGATTTGTCTACATATCGTCTTCGGAGGTATACGGTTTTCAGAAATGCGTGCCTTTTTCAGAGGATATGGTGCCGTTTCCCGTCTCCCCTTATTCTGTAGGGAAATATTCAGGTGAATTATATGTAAGGATGAAATCACGTGTCTATAAGAAACCCGTAGTTATATTAAGGCCCTTTAATGCCTTCGGCCCATTCCAGAGCCCAAGGGCGGTTATCGCCGAGATCATCATTAAGTGCCTGAAAGGAGAGGATGTTATAACTACTGAAGGTATTCAGACGCGAGAATTCAATTACATAGAAAATTTAGTAGACGCATTTATTATGGCCGGGATTAAAAAGGAAGCTATAGGAGAGACTATCAATATCGGAACCGGTCAGGAGATGCCCATCAGGCTTCTGGTGAGAAAGATACATAAACTTACCTCTTCCCGTTCACGTTTGTGTATAGGCAAGATATCGTACAGGCCAACAGAGATATGGAGGATGGCTGCCTCAAATAAAAAGGCCAAAATGATATTGGGGTGGGAGCCGAGGATCAGTTTTGAAGACGGTTTGATTAAGACGATTGAGTGGTACCAGAAATTCAATCACCTGTTTTTTGAAACAGATTCTCCATTATATCGATTATGCCAGGAAACAGATTAATAAGACAGTTGCAAGACCGCAGTATCTTGATTACCGGTGGAGGCGGTTTTCTCGGGGGTTATCTTTTTCGCCGTTTAAGACAGATGTGCAGACGGGTTTCTCTGTACAATGGAGATGTGAGAGATATAGGTAATTTCAGGGAAAGATACGATTTAGTCTGCCATCTCGCAGCTGTTAATAAGACAGTTCTTAGCGGAGGAATCGGCGAGCTATTTGAAATTAATACAAATGGGACCCTGTCTGTAATGCGCTATTGTCTTCGTAATGGAGCGAGATGCTTATTTGCCTCTTCATCTGCCGTCTATAAGCCGGCTAGGCAGAAGGAATGGCTAAGCGAACATTCCCCCATTATCCCCCAATCCTTATACGGAGTCAGCAAAATGCTTGCCGAAGATATCTGCGAATATCACGCAAAGAACTTTGGGCTCGGCGTTATTGCGTTTCGCATATTTAATATGTACGGACCGGGACAAAAAGCCCCATTCTTGATACCGTATGTCCTGAGGCAATTATCCAGAAGACAACCGGTAGTATTGAAATCTCCTATGGCAGTCAGAGACTTCGTGTATATTTCTGATGTAGTTAACGCCTTCGTTCTGTCTTGCGCTTTAAAGTTCAAAGGTTTTCTGGCCTTGAATATCGGTTCAGGCAAGGGCTTGAGTGTTTATGGCCTGGCAAAAAGATTAGCTTTGCTTAAAGGGGTAAAGTATAAGATCGATAGAGTCAATAATAGCGACCATAAGAGGAGTTATATAATTGCTGATTTAAAAAATACGAGAAAAACCCTGGGTTGGAGCCCGGAGATCGCGTTGGATAATGGACTTATGGAAGTGGTGCGCTTATCTTAGAGAAGCAGATACATAAAGAGGGATTGATCTATGTCGAGTGCATGCTGTGTCTGTCATAGCAGAGACAGTAAATCTTTATACTCCGGGTTAAAAAAATGCCAGGAGTGCGGCCATGTTTTTTTCGATTTACATTTGAGTGACAATGATACATCCGCAATTTATAGTAAAGAATATTTTTTGGGCAGTGAATATAACAACTACTTAGCGGACAAAGAGATCTTGCAGAAAAACTTCGGGCTACGTCTAAGAATGCTGCAGGCCTTTATGGAACCAAACCGCCATAGGCACCTTCTTGAGATCGGTTGTGCTTACGGTTTTTTCCTTGAGTTGGTAAGAAAGCAGTTTGATACAGTCTTAGGTCTCGACATATCTGGAGACGGAGTTCTCTATGCCCGCGAACAGTTAAAGGTAGATGCTGTTAAGGCGGATTTTCTAAAATATGATTTAAAGGGTCGTAGATTTGATGTAGTTTGTATGTGGGACACTATCGAACACTTGTCCAGTCCAGATCTGTATTTGGAAAAAATCAGCAATAATACGAAAAGCGGCTCATTGGTCGCCCTGACCACAGGAGACATAGATAGTTTTAATGCGCGATTGAGAAGAGGAGGATGGCGCATGATACATCCACCGACGCATATACATTTTTTTTCCAGTAAGACTTTAACTAGAATGCTGGACAGGTTCGGATTTGATGTAGTTTATAATAGTTACTGCGGATTTTATCGCGGTATTGATTATATGGCTTACAGAATGTTTGTATTGAATAAGGGGAACTCCTTAATTTATAATCTGTTGCGTAAATACGGTTTAACCAGGGTTAGATTTTATTTAAATCTGTTTGATGTAATGTATGTTATAGCCCGTAGGCGTTAGTCGCTCTTAAAATTAACCACTGGAGGTTGTAAGATGTGCGGTATATTCGGTATAACTATAAGAGATAAGAAGTCGAGTACTCATGATACATTGGAGCATGACATCAAGTTGTTATTTCGGCTTTCCGAGGTCCGTGGCCAGGATTCAGCGGGAATGGCCGTGCTCTCGCATGATGAGATCCGGATTTTTCGCAGGGTAGTAAAACCGTCCGTTTTCTTGAAAATGCCCGAATTCAGAAACACGCTCAAATCCGCATATTTTGACCATAATAATCCCGCAGGAATGCGACTATCTTTAGCGGTAATCGGCCAATGCCGCCTCGTGACCAATGGCTCCCATGCTATTTACGACAATAATCAACCTGTGAGGTCGGGGAGTTTTGTAGGCGTTCATAACGGACTCATTTCAAATGCAGAAAATTTAGTCAAAGACGAATATAATCTTAAAAACAGTTCTAAGGGCAGGCTCTCTATCAGCGCAGAAGGAGGATTGGTTCAGAGTGATACAAGATTATTTCTATCGCGGCTTGATGCCGTCTATCAGCAAACGGGCAATTTTGTATCTTCTGTTTCACAAGTATTTGGCGAAATCGAGGGCTCGGCTTCCCTCGCGCTTATGTGCAATTCAGAAAGGAATCTTGTCATTGCCACTAATACCGGTTCGCTCTATTACCTGGAGGACATTGAGTCCGGGAACGTTGTATTCGCTTCCGAGAATAGAATATTAATGGATTTTATGAAGAAAAGCGATATATTTGATTCTTCATTGAGTTCGAATATATTACAGATTAAGGCGGGATACGGGGCGCAAATTGAAGATGGTACAATAAAGAAGTTCAGGTTAAATGAGCAAATCAATGCTCCGGGTAACCAGCCGGAGGCCAGGGGGAGTATATTCTATATCCGTGAGACCAGGCCTGATACCGCAGGTTTAAGGCGATGCACGAAGTGCGTCCTTCCTTCCACATACCCTTTTATTTCATTTGATGAAGACGGTGTCTGTAATTTCTGCAGGAGGTATGAAAGGCAGAGATTTAAAGGCAGTGAAGAGCTGGAAAGAGTTCTTGAGAAATACCGTTCAAAAGACGGGAGCCCCGATTGCCTGGTCGGCTTAAGCGGGGGAAGAGACAGTTGCTACGGTCTTCATATCCTCAAGACAAAGTATGGTATGAATCCGATAGCCTATACTTATGATTGGGGTCTTACCACTGATGCATCCCGCCGTAATCAAGCAAGGATCTGCGGTAAACTTGGGATTGAACATATTATCAGGTCACCTGACCTGCAGAAGAAGAGGCGCCATATAAGAAAGAATATTTATGCGTGGTTAAAAGATCCGCAGCTCGGTATTGTCCCCCTATTTATGGCTGGCGATAAAGACTTTTACCATTTTGGGCGGCAGTTGCGCCGCGAGATCAATGCAGGATTGACTGTTTTTTGCTCTGGATATCTTCTGGAACAAAGGGAATTCTTTGTGGGTTTTTGCGGAGTAGACGCTAACGCGAACACTTCAAGGACTGCCAGGACATATCACTATAGCACAACTGTAAAATTGCGATTGGCGCTGTATTATATGCTCCAATACCTTAAGAATCCCCGCTATATAAATGAGTCATTTCTCGACAGCGTAAGGTCATATTTTACTACCTTTATACAGAAGGACGACTTTTTATATCTCTATGAGTATCTGCCGTGGAATGAAAGGCAGATGGAAGATGTCCTGAGAAGGGAATATAATTGGCAGGTCTATGAAGCCTATGGCCCGAATCAATGGAGGATGGGGGATGGACAGACCGCCTTTACAAACTATATCTACTATACAGTTGCCGGATTCTCAGAATTTGATAACTTCCGGTCTAATCAGATCAGAGAGGGCCTGCTTACTAGAGATGAGGCGTTGAGATTAGTAGGGATCGATAATCAACCTCGCTACGAAGTATTGGAATATTTCAGCTATTTGATAGGTTTCAACCTTGATGAAGTACTCGCCCAAATAGATTTAATTCCTAAACTTTATTAACAGGGACAGGCCTTATGAAAGGCGGAACAATAAACATTATAATCCTGGCCGTGATTTGTTGCGCGAGCTTTATATTGGCGGTGCCTACCATTAAGAATAATATAGATAACCCCAATCTAATTACTTACTTTAATAGTGATGAAGGTTATTTGATGGATCTTGTCTGGTATTATTACAACGGAGAAAAAAGGCCGAGTTATCAGATGGATGTTGATTATGGCCTGGAAGGGATGCTTGTTTCAGATTTGGCGCATACCTTGTTCTCTAAGTTTGTAGATTTTACTCCCGGTAGATTTGTTTTAGTATTGCGTTGGATTCATTTGTTGTCTTGGATCGCCGCCCTTATAGCGTTGTGGTATTTAATAGGGTATCACTTTGCAAGCGGCAGTCAACAAATTCTGGTGGTCCTATTGCTGGCTGTCAGGCCTAGCTTTGATTACCTTTTGAATAATCTTAAGCCCGAGCCGCTTGTGTTGTTATTAATGGTAGTAGGGCTTAATTATACGTTGAGAGTAATTGATAAACCTTCCTGGAGGGTTCTTTTGATTGCTATATTGTATGCTGTGTTTGCTTTTCATATAAAGTATGCCGGTGTATTCCTATTGCCGGCGATTATAGCTGCCATGTATTTTGGACAGCACAACCAGAGAATAGCGAATACAAATTACAATCCCGTATTTCCTGTTATTAAGAAATCGTGGTTTTTTGAATCTCTCATTGGCATAGCTATGATACTGTTGCCGGTAGTATATATTCTCTTGTATGTACGTAAGTCGACAGGGGCCACATTCTATCAGGAATATGGGATTTTAGGGAGCCTGTTTAAATACAAGGCAGCGATTTTTGTTATTATTGCTGGATCGGTCCTTACATTTTTACCCTTACTGTTATCGATCTTTAGTAAGCGTGGAAGACAGAAAAGAAGGGATATAATCGCTAAGCTCAATGAAATAAACTCGTATGTATTTATTGCCGGTGGCCTGTTCTTTGTCTTTCTATTGGTCTTTGGCATGCGCTGGCTGTTTTCGCTTGAAAATTTTCTCATTACCCATTCCTATAATTTATTTGATTTTACAGGTATAGCTGCAGTGAAAGGACTAGGGGAACGCAGCATATTCAGCGCATTCCTGCATTCTTTTGTGTATAAAATGAGGTCGTTTGATATATTGATCCTCATCTTATTTGTATTTTACTTGTTTGTTGAATTCTCTCCGAAATTCCGGGATCGCAGGATTGAGAAGGCTGCTTTTTATAAAAGAATGGTCATACTCGTTTTTCTATTGCCTTTCTTTTTATCTTTTTTCTCAATCGGAAGATTCACAGAGCATCATATGTTGCCTTTCTTTGTGGCTATTTGCATTTTATGTGTTCGGAGTTTGTATATGTTTATATCGGATTATAGGGGCAGAGGATTACTGAAATATCTGTTTATCATGGTATTGGTTTCATTGTTTACGGTTGATATCTATCTGAATGCCTATCGGCTGGCAGGGTCTCGGATATATCAATACCGACAGCGTGAAGATATCGCTTTCGAGATAGCGGATTGGATGTATGAACATATTCCTTTAGATTCACGTATAGTTAGCGATCAGCATACGAATGTATACGTGCCGCCGAAGTATCTCAATATCAGATCTTTGGCATTTGGAGAGCAAGACCGGACCAAAAGGCTGGCTTCTCTTGTTAGCGAGCATAATGCCGAATATCTATATTATAATGCAAATGAACGGGATAACCCATGGCCGCCTATTCAGGAGTTATTGCCCAATAAAAGGGTATTATTGATGAAGGAGTTCAATAATTCAGAATATTACTATCAGAGGAAGCCAAACGCCAGGTTTGTGCTGTATAAGGTGTTAAATTGATATTGAAACGGATTAAAAAGGCCGGCAGGTATATAACAATTGTTTTAAAAACAGATTCCTTATCTTTAATGCCGTTTTTGTATCGTTTTTTAGAGATTAGGCCCAGTTCCTGCACCATCATGATCACAAATAGATGCAATCTTAAATGCGTAATGTGCAGGCAGTGGAGGACGCCTGTGGCTAAGGAGTTGTCGACTGAAGAATGGAAGGGCATTATTCTGGATTTGAAAAGAAGCGGCATAAGGAACATGCATTTGACCGGCGGGGAGCCGCTGCTGCGCGAAGATATTACCGGGATAGTTTTTTATGGCAGCAATAACGGTTTTACGGTAGGATTGACTACCAACGGCATGCTGGCTACCAGAGAAATCTTAGAGAAACTTGTCGCTTCGGGCTTAAGGTCCATAGCCGTATCAATGGACGCGATCGGAGAAAAATATGACGCCATACGCGGCCTGCCGGGTTCTTTTATGAAATTGAGAGAGAACCTGGCCGCGCTGTCCGAGGTCAGGAAAAGGCGCAAGATAGACGCGTATATTAATTTTACCCTGATGAAGGCGACCATAGGCGAGTTGAAAGGCGTGAAGAGGTTCGCGGATGAGCTTGGCCTGCCGCTGGCCATCAATATAATAGATAAAGGGTCTTTCCTATTTGATCTGGAGGAGAACGGCAGGGATCTCTGGGTGAAGAGCGATAAGGATTTTGGATCTCTGCGGGAAGCGCTGGATTTTCTAAGAGATGAAAGATCAAGAAGGCCGCGTTCTTTAATAATCAATTTTCCGGCGATAGATTTTATAGAAGATTATTTTAAGGACCCCCGTCAGCACCGAGTGCCATGCGTGAGCTCACAGGACAGGGTGATCATCGACCCATACGGTAATTTGATGGGCGGCTGCATGTCAATGGGGACTTTCGGCAACCTTAAGGAAAGGCCGTTTGGCGAATTAAGGAAGGCGCAGAGGTATATGAAGGCGAAGAGGGGCATGTTCTATAAGGATTGCGCCGGATGTTCCTGCGGATATTTGTTCAACACACGGATGTTCCTTCCTCTCATTCTTAAGGATGCTATCAAGCGTATCGATCTTTCATTCCAGAATAAATAAGAATGTTTAACGAAAAATTAGCCGTTATTATCCCTACGAAGGACAGGCCGGAAGAACTGAGGCGCTGCCTGGAAAGCATAGAAGACCAGGGTTTTAAGCCGGCGCAGATCATCATTGTGGATGGCGGCAGCCGGGCCGTAAGCGGCGTAGTGGATAGTTTCAGCGGCCTCAATATAGATTATGTCAGGAAGACCCCGCCGTCCTTAACGGCTCAGAGAAACGCCGGTATTAAGATGGTCAGGGACGGGGTATCGCTTGTGGCTTTCCTTGACGATGACGTCGCGTTAGAGACAGACAGCCTGAAAAATATGATGAAGTTCTGGGAGGCAGCTTCTTTGGATACGGCCGGCGCCTGTTTTAATAATATGTCGGAGCCATTCAGGAGGCCGGCATTCCTTGAGAAGGTCTTTTTGGTGAATGCCGATATACCCGGAAGGATCCTGCCTTCCGGGTTTCAGAGCATACCTTGCGCCGTGGACAGGACGATGCGGATTGATTGGCTTATCGGATGCGCCATGGTCTTCCGAAGGAAGGTCTTTGAAGAATTTATGTTTGACGAGAAGTTTTCAGGTTACGCGCGTTATGAAGACGTGGATTTCAGTTACAGCGTCGGAAAGAAATACAAGATGTTTGTTGTGGCAGACGCGAAAATAAAGCATTTTGTAAAGCTGGAGAATGTGGGATACAGTTCTGCCCTGGGTAAAATGGAAGTAGTTAACCGCGTATATTTCGTGAAGAAGAACCCGGATCTGTCGGTCCCCTTATGTTATTGGGCATTATTCGGGATATTCCTTAATAACATTATTAAGGGGTTGCTTGGGTTTGACAGCAGATATAAACTAAGGGCAAGAGGAAATCTGGCTGGTTTTCTTGAGAGCTTAAAATGAGCCGCAAGCATACCATTATCTTATTTTACCCTAAGACAGAAAGGGATAATATAAACAAGAATATCCCGCTTCCTTTGCTTAAGATCGGCTCAGAGCTGAAAAACGCGGGATATAAAGTCGTCATTATAGACGAGCGCATGGAAGAGAACTATATCGATGGTTTAAAGCAGGCGTTGCCCGAGGCGTTATTCTTCGGCGTAAGTTCCATGACCGGATATCAGATAGCCGGCGGGCTAAGGGCCTCATCATTAGTAAAAAAAATAAACGGGGAATTGCCGGTGGTCTGGGGAGGGTGGCATCCGTCCATATTACCGGAGGAGACATTGGCAAATGAGAATATCGACATTGTAGTAATAGGCCAGGGAGAGGCGACCATCAAGGAATTGCCATATGCCTTGAGCCATGGTTTGGGCCTGGAGTCTGTCGACGGCATAGCATATAAGAGGCAGGGCAGGGTTGTGCGTAATGATCAGCGTCAATTCCGGGATATCAATGAATTCGGCCCCGCGGCATTTGACCTGTTTGATTTTGAGAAATATATATTTACGACCCCTTTAGGCGGCAGGACAATATTTTGGAATTCTTCCCAGGGCTGTCCCTACGCGTGCGGATTTTGCAGCACGCCGGAGGTTTATAAGCGCAGATGGAGCGGACTCAGCGCGGATAACTTATCAGCTCAGATAAATACGCTGGTCAAAAGGTATAAGATAGACGGCATCACATTCGCCGAAGATAACTTTTTCGTGGACCTTAAACGGGCGGAGGATATTTGCCGTAAGATAATTGACAGCGGTATCAGGATCAAATGGGCTACCGATGCCAGGGTGGATCAGATCAACCGCTTTCCGGAAAGCTTGATATCTTTACTGGAAGAGAGCGGCTGCGCCAAATTATATATAGGCGCCGAAACAGGGGATGAAGATGTGTTGGATCTTATAGATAAAAAGATAAGGCCCGGAGATATTGTCAAGGCCGCTGAAATACTGGATAAACACAGGATCGTATCCGAGTTTTTTATGATCGCGGGGTTTCCTCTTGACCCGGAGAAAGACCTTCAGCGCAGTTTGAAACTGATCAAGGATATAAAATCACGTTTTCCCGACCATCAGTTCACGCCTTTTCTCTATACGCCTTATCCCGGCACTCCGCTTTTAGATCTGTCTATTAAAAAAGGCCTCAGGGTCCCGGAGAAGCTGGAAGATTGGCAGGATTGGAGTATCCTTACGGTGAATACCCCCTGGGTAAACAACGCGTATCTGGATAAGATCAATATGTGTGTTAAATACCTTTATCCGTTGGCCTTTCCTTCAAAGTCACTGGAACGCAGGTTCAGTAATGGCTATAAGGGTTTCTTCTATAGAATGCTGCGCCGGATAGCCGCCTTACGGGTCAAGTACGATTTCTTTATTATGCCTTTAGAGTGGGCGGCGATAAAGATGTTTTACAGGTTGAAGACCAGATTCAATATCTTCGCAGGGTTTGATTCATTCAGGTGATTATGCCCGTAAAGAGAGCCATCAAAGACAAAATTTCTGACTGCCTGTATTCTTACAGGAAGGGCAGGGGCGCCGGGTTATCCGCGGAAGGGAAATGCAGGATCCTTTTGTACCATTCCATCCAGAGGCATGATCCCAAAAAGGATAAGATGGGCCTGGCGGTTCCGAACGGCACATTCTATATGCAGATGAAATACTTGAAGGAGAATAGTTTTCTTGTCCTGGGGCTTACGGAATTAGTCGACATTATTATTCATAACCGTCGGGTCCCCGGCAAATCGGCAGTGATCACCTTTGACGACGGTTATAAAAGCGTTCTGACAAACGCGTTGCCGGTGTTAAAAGAATTCGGTTTTCCAGCCACGCTGTTCGTCAATATATCCTTTATTGAAAATAAGGTTCCCGCCGGCTTGTACTGGCATGACTGGGATATGCTTAGTTGGGATGATGTCAAAGGGCTGCGTGAGGCGGGACTGTCCATAGGTTCGCACGCCTTAAGCCACAGGCGCCTTACCGAGATGAATGAGCAGGAGCTTGAATATGAGGTCTTAAAGTCCAAAGGCCTGATCGAGAGCCATGTAGGGGGCCAGGTTAATACGTTCAGCTATCCTCACGGCATATTCAATAAAAATGTCAAAGATGCCGTTAGAAGGAGTAAGTTTATCTGTTCCTGTTCCAGTATTGAGGGGCTCAACGACGCGGGCACTGATATTTTTGCCCTGAGGAGAACCGAGTTGAGCGCCTTTGATGATACCGATTTCAAATTCGCGAAGAAAATGTCCGGATG
Organism: Candidatus Omnitrophota bacterium; assembly: GCA_028707125.1. NCBI lineage: Bacteria > Pseudomonadati > Candidatus Omnitrophota > Candidatus Omnitrophota bacterium. Next base: position 84,521 of record JAQTUX010000002.1, on the reverse strand, counting down.
CTATGACTGGCTGGGATTCTTGAGGATGCATGGTTAAGATAAAGAGAATAGAAAAATTAGAGGATATCGGCAGGGATGCATGGTCTCAGGCCTTGAGATCATCAGGGCAGAGTTATATATTCCAGACATACGAATTTATACATTCATGGTGGGGTTGTTTCGGCCGGGGCAACAGCGGCAGGCAATTATTAGTGCTTGCGGTTGAGGACGCCGGTTTTATAACGGCGATAGCGCCTCTTATGATCACGAGGTCGCCGTTTCTTAACAGGCCGGTAATACAATTTATCGGAGATGATATCTGCGATTATATGGATTTTATTATCGGCCATAGGAATTACGACGCTTATTTATTAAAGATCTCCGAGTATTTATCAAATCTGGGTTTTTTAGAAATAGGCCTCAGGTATATTCCTGAGGGCTCAAGGGTCCTTAATAAACCGATAACGGAGCACCGCAGGATTTGCCGGATCGATTACTGCCCTTACGTCGTATTAAAAAGCGGATGGCAGGAGATCGAAGGCGGGCTTAAGAATAAATTAAAGCGTGAAGTTTATAATAGCGAGAAAAAGATGCGCCAGAAAGGCGATTTGATATTCAAAAGTCATCTTGAGGGGCCGCCTTCCAGGGGGGCGCTGGACGCGTATTTTGAGTTACATATCAAAAGATGGAAACATTATGGGAATAAATATAGCCAGTTTCAATACGCGCGTTGGCGGGATTTCGTATCTACTCTGTCGTCCGCGCTGGCGCAGAGGGGCTGGCTTGATTTCAGCTGCCTGGAGTTTGATAAAAAATTGATAGCGTGCCATTTTGGTTTCAGGTATAATAATAAACTCTATTATTATATGCCTGCTTTTGACCCTGAATTTGCCGCGTATTCGCCTTCAAAGGTCCTGATCATGAAAATGTTAGAGAGGTCAGCCAGGGAAGGATTGGAGGAGTTTGATTTCTTAAGAGGGCAGGAGCCTTATAAAATGGCCTGGACCCAATCCCGCAGGCCGCTTTACAGCATTTATTATTATAGCGCGCGGAAGTCCTTAAGGTATCCCGGGCTGATTTATCGGGCAGCAAAGGATTGTTACGCAAAGCATATAAAAGCCGGATTGAAGAAAATAAGGCCTTTAATTAATTTGTGGTATAGGTCAAGAGGGGATTCTTAATAATTATGCTGGAACACCAGGATATTATCTGCATATCTTCCATTGATTGGGATTTTATCTGGCAGGGGCATCAGGAGATAATGTCCGCCCTGGCTAAGGCGGGAAACCGCGTGCTTTTTATTGAGAATACCGGGGTGCGCCATCCGGGTATAAGAGACATACCCAGGATCCAGCGAAGGGTGAAAAATTGGTTAAAAGGGGTAAAGGGCATAAGGCAGGAGGGTAAGAATTTATATATATATTCGCCGCTGGTCCTGCCGTTTCCTTATTCACGCTTTGCGCGATGGGTTAATTGCCATTTGGTATTTTCCGTGTTGGATAAGTGGTTCAAGGTGATGAATTTCGGGGATCCTATTGTATGGACATTTCTGCCCACGCCCTTGAGTTCCGATATAATAGACAACCTGGTAAAGAAGCTCACTGTTTATTACTGTATTGATAATTTCAGGGCGAGTTCCGCATCGGCACGCAGGATAGAAAGATCAGAGGCGGATTTGTTAAAAAAAGCGGATCTGGTTTTTGTTACTTCTAATGAATTGCATAGATATTGTTCAAGATACAATAAAAATGTGCATTTTTTTCCTTTCGCGGTAAGCTATGAGAAATTTGAGAATATCAGGTTGAATGAATCCGCCGCGCCGGCTGAATTAGGAAATATAAATAAGCCCATAGTAGGATACGTAGGCGGCATGCACAAATGGGTTGACCAGCCGTTAATAAGAGCGGTTGCCCGGAGGCGCGGTGATCTGTCTTTCGTATTTGTCGGCCCTATCCAGGATGATATTTCCTCGTTGTCGGATTTGGATAATGTCCATTTCTTAGGCAAGAAGGAGCATGACAGATTGCCTTGTTTTATAAAGTCGTTTGACGTATGTATAATCCCCTATTCTCTGACCGATTACACAAAAAATGTGTACCCGACCAAGCTGAATGAATATTTTGCCATGGGTAAGCCCGTTGTTTCTACCGGGCTTCCGGAAATAATCTCCTTTAATGAGCGGCATAATAACATGGTGTATACGGCAGAAGGGGCAGAAGGGTTTACAGGGGCCATAGAGCGAGCCCTCAGAGAGGATAACAGCAGCCTGGCGCAAAGGCGCATAGATATCGCCCGGGAAAACAGCTGGAGTAATTCCATAGTCCGTATGAACGGGCTAATAGAAGATAGCCTATTAGAAAAGCAAAGATTGAATATTGATAGTCAGTGGATGGCCAAGCTGAGCCGTTTTTATAAGAAGGCGCGGAGGAGGACAGTGATATTCGGTATTGTTTGCCTTCTCATTTATGTCATTTTGTTCAAGTCGCCCTTTATCTGGTTCGTTGCCGGCCCGCTTAAGATCTCGGACGGGCCGCGGAAGGCAGACGCGATCGTCGTATTCGGAGGCGGGGTGGGCGAGACGGGCAGCCCGGGCAAAAGCACGATTGAAAGGGCAAGATACGCGGCAGGGCTTTATAAGCAGCAATACGCCGATAAAATAGTCTTTTCCGCGGGGTATACTTATAACTATAACGACGCGGAAAATATGATGCTCTTTGCTTTATCGGAAGGCGTTCCGCGGGATGATATAACTCTGGATAAGAACGGCAATAATACATATGAGAATGTAAAATTCACGGCAGAAATATTGGACAGGCAGGGATGGGACAGTATTCTGCTGGTCAGTTCGCCTTATAATATGGCCAGGGCGTCTTTGGTCTACCGGAAGATAGCGGCCGGGATTAAAGTGTCATATACGCCTGTCCCCAACCCTCAATTCTATAATCGAAGGTCAGGGTCAAGATTAGAGCAGATCAAGGCGATATTGCATGAATATTTAGGTATTCTCTACTACTGGTGGAAGGGATACATTTAGGAGGAAGAGATGAAAGTCATAGACGATAAAGGCAGATTATTCGGAAAAATCAATATCATTGATTTTTTAGCCCTTGTTTTCTTAGTTTGTTTGCTGCCGATATTTTATCTCGGATATAAGGTGTTTACCCAAGAGCCGATAGATACAGAGGCGAAAGAATTTATTGAAATAATGATAGATGTCAGATTTATAAAATTGCGGCCCGAAGTCGCAAAGGTCATTTCGATAGGCGATAAGGAATTTGATAACGATGGGCACCCGATAGGGGAAGTAGTCGAACTTGGTGATGACGAGCCCTATGTATATAAGTTCAACATCGGCGAGGGGCAGGCCATAACTAAAAAAGATGTAGTTTTGAGGCAGATTGAGGCAAAGCTTAGATTAAAAGCAGAGATACGAAAAGGGCTGAAACATACCATAGATGATGACAGGCTATTGTATAAAAATGATATAGTGGGACTGGGCCTGCCTTTAGAATTCAAGACCGGTAAATATGCCGTTACCGCCATTCCCCTGAGAAGGGAAGCGGTAGAGGGAGCGGTTATAGAAAGGACGATAGATCTTTATGTCACGCTGAAAGAGTTAGACGAAGATATTTTGAGTAAAATTGCTGTCGGTGATAAGGATATGGATGACAGCGGAAATGTTATTGCTGAGATCTTGAACGTAGGTAAGGTAGAAGGCAACTTTCTCGATTTGAATGTGGGCGGGGATAATTTTATAACAGGAGAGGTCAGCGGCAAGAAGCAGGCAGCTGTAAAGATGAGGTTGAAGTGCGAGTTAAAGGGCAGCAGGCTGTACTTCAAGGAAGAAGAAATATTATATAATACACCCTTTCACTTTAAGACAAACAAATATGAGGTAAATGCGGTTGTGGCCAAGACCTTTGAGGTGGTCACCCCCGTTAAAGAGAAATGGGTATCCTTGCGGGTTAAATTCTCCGAGATAGCCCCGGAGATCATTAGCATTATCCAAAAAGGAGATACAGAGAGGGATATTAATGACAGGGCGGTAGCAAGGGTAAACTCAGCTATCAACATCAGCCCTTCGCAGGTATTATCCGTAAAGGATGATGATCTTGTTATGCTTGGTCATCCTTTTTATAAAGATCTGGAGGTCTTCCTGGATGTGCTCTGCGTAGAAAAAGACGGGATATATTATTTCAAGAATTATCCTGTAAAGATGGGCAACAGCATTGTCTTTTCCACGGAACTATATTCCATGTCTGGTGTAATACGGGGTATTGAGATAAAATGAGCCGGAGAGATGCAAGCGTTGTCATAAAAGTGTGGGGGCAATTAAGAAGCAACTTCAAAGGCGTATATCGTAATAGTATGACGTATTGCCTGAGGAGGTCTTTCTCGGAGAAGGTAGTATGTTATTTCAGGCAGAGTTTTTTCGGAAGAATGACCGACCCAAGCGGCCCGGGGCCGGCGGTGTTCACGGTGCTGGAGAGCAGCCGGATAGCGCGATATTTCATCAGTTTCTCTAAAAGGTATAAACGCAGGGCAATTTATTATCTGGAGGATATTCCGGCATTTGCAGTGATGCCCGCGAGAGCGGGTATGGTTATAATTGCCGTAGTTGCCGTAAATACAGTTTTATCATTGATTTTCCAGGTGCAGACAGGCATATGGCACTGGTTAATGCGCGCGCTGTTCTTAGTTGCCGGCATAGCGTGTTTGTTTTGAATGAGAAAGATCAGGGTTTTAAGGATAATTACCAGGTTAAATATAGGCGGGCCGGCCATACATTCCATTTTGCTTAGCCAGGGGCTGAATAACGCCGGCTTTGAAACCGTCCTGCTTACGGGCACGCCGGGAGAAAAAGAAGGTGATATGTCATATCTGGCGGAAGAGAAAGGCGTTCATCCCGTGATCATCCCCGAATTAGGGCCTAACCTGAATATCCGGGATGATTTTATCGCTTTCTGGAAGATATTTGGCTTGATCAGAAAAGGGCGTCCGGATATTGTTCATACCCATACTGCCAAGGCCGGCACGCTGGGCCGTTTAGCCGGTTTACTTTATAATCTGATCTCCGGGAAGAGGAAATGCAAATTGATCCATACCTTTCACGGTCATGTCCTGCATGGTTATTTTGGTAAATTAAGGAGCGGGTTCTTTACCTGCATAGAGCGGTTTTTGGGCGCGTTCACAGATAAGATCATAACTGTCAGTGAAGGCGTAAAGAGAGAATTAGTTGATCTGAGGATATCGCGGCCGGGGAAGATCATCGTTGTTCCTCTCGGTTTAGAATTAGAGAAATACCTGCGGATCGTCCAGAACGGTAAGCCCCACACCGATGCCATAACTATCGGTATTATCGGCCGTCTCGTGCCGATAAAAAACCATAGGCTGCTTCTGGATGCTGTCAGGTTGTTAAAAGATACTTCGGATGCCGTAGAAAATACGCGTTTATTTATAGTAGGCGACGGGCCATTGCGCCGGGAATTGGAAGATCATGCCGTAAGTTCCGGTATTGCTTCCAGCGTATCTTTCATCGGTTGGAAGCGCGACCTGGCGCAGATATACGCTGATCTGGATATAGTGGCTTTGACTTCTTTGAATGAGGGGACGCCGGTATCCTTAATTGAGGCCATGGCAGCGGGCAGGCCCGTGATCGCCACTGATGTGGGAGGGGTTAAAGATCTGCTTGAGCCGGTCTGCCGCGGGGCAGGTATCCCCGCGGAAAGGATATTGGTAAGGCCTGATGACGCGGAAGGTTTCGCCCATAGTTTAGGCCTGTTGTTAAAAGACAGGGGCTTAAGGGAAAGATTGGGAGCGGCAGGCAGGGAATTTGTAAAATCGCAGTTTGCAAAGGAAAGATTGATTAATGATATGGAAAGGTTGTATAATAATATGGTTTGTCAGGTGAAAATATGAAGGTATTGATTACAGGCGGCGCGGGTTTTATCGGTTCTCATTTGGCGGAAGCCTACCTGCGGAAGGGCGATGAAGTAACCATTCTGGACGACCTTTCAACAGGCAGCTGGGATAATATTGCCTCATTTGAAGATAACCCGCGTTTACATGTTATGACGGGCTCCATACTTAACGGCCCGGTCGTAGAAAAATTGGTAGATAAGTGTGATGTGATATTCCATCTTGCCGCGGCTGTGGGGGTTGAATTAGTGGTAAAAAGGCCGCTGGAGTCGCTGACGACCAATATCAAGGGAAGCGAGATAGTCATAGATATGGCTTATCGTTATCACAAAAAGATATTGATCACATCCACTTCGGAGATCTACGGCAAAAACACAAACGGCCCGCTCAAGGAGACCGATGACAGGATCCTGGGTTCTCCTTTGAAGAGCCGCTGGGGTTATTCTACCGCCAAGGCGGTAGATGAGATGCTGGCTTATATATACTGGAAAGAGAAGGGCCTGCCCAGCATAATTGTGAGGTTGTTCAACACTGTGGGCCCCAGGCAGACCGGCTCCTACGGAATGGTGATCCCCAGGTTCGTAAAACAGGCCATAAATAATGAGAATATAACCGTCTATGGGAGCGGCAAACAGACGAGGTGTTTTTTACATGTCGGAGACGCCGTGAACGCGATCGCGGCCCTGATGGATGAGAAGGGCGCTGTGGGCGAGGTTTTTAATATAGGCAGCCAGGAAGAGGTCAGCATAGAAAAATTAGCCGAAAAGATCATTAAATTAACCGGCAGCAAGTCAAATATCGTATATGTTCCTTATAATCAGGCCTACGAGGAGGGCTTTGAAGATATGCAGCGCAGGGTACCCGACACGGGTAAGATCAACAAGCTGATAGGGTTTAAGCCCAGCTATAATTTAGAGGAAATTATTAACGATGTTATCGGGTTTTATCGCAGAAAATAAGCCGTTTATATTCGCGTTCCTGTCGGCCCTGGTTTTATCATTAGGGTTGACACCTGTTGTGCGGCTTGCTGCCTTGCGGCTGGGATTGGTGTCCAGGCCAAGGAGCGACAGATGGCATACCGTTCCCACAGCCCTATTTGGCGGCGTGGCGATCTTTTCCGCCTCCTTTTTAACCTTTCTTTTTAATCCCGCTGTTTTCTCGCAGGCAAAGGGCCTGTTATTTGGAGCGTCTTTTATATTCTTTTGGGGGGTTATGGATGATATGCTGGGCTTTCAGCCGTATATTAAGCTCCTGGGCCAGATGACAGCCGCCAGCATCACTATATTCTTTGGCGTTTCCAGTTTTCCCGTTATCGGCAATATTTTCCTCGCGCCTCTTATTATACTTTGGATCATCGGTGTAACTAACGCCTTCAATATGCTGGATAATATGGACGGCCTTGCCTGCGGGATAGCTGCCATCGCTTCCCTTATGTTGTTCGTTAACTCGGTTTTTATGCAGCATACTGCCCTGGCAATGATCGCGTTAGTGCTGGCAGGCGCGTCTTTGGGTTTTCTGCCGTATAATTTTAATCCTGCCAGGATATTTATGGGAGACAGCGGGAGCATGTTCCTGGGATTCAGCCTGGCAATGATAGCGATCATGGGGACCACCGGCTCTCTTTCTAATTTAATAGTCACAATGGCCATCCCGTTTTTAGTTATGGCCGTGCCGATATTTGATACCACGTTTGTTTCTCTTGTGAGGATGTTTAAGGGGCAGTCGATCGCCAAAGGCGGCAAGGACCATACCTCCCACAGGATCGTTTACCTGGGTTTAAGCGTGAGGAAGACGGTCTGCCTGTTTTATCTGATAAGCGCCCTGCTTGGCTTGATCGCGCTTTCTTACTCCAGGGTGAATATCTTTCTTACGGCGCTCCTCACGGTTGTCGCCGCGATCATTCTTTTATATTTCGGGTTTTTTCTTGCCGAAGTCAGGATCTCGGGAGAGGGCGTAGTGTCGTCTCAGAGATCCCGCCGGCCGGGGTCAAGTATGACCGTGTTTGACGGTATGCTGCTGCATAAAAGGCGGGTGGTAGAGGTATTATTGGATTTTATCCTTATATGCGCTGCCTACTATTTTGCGTTTTTCCTGCGCTATGAAGGCAATACCTCTCTTATCAATAGTTTATCAATGATAAAAGAATCGTGGCCTTTTATTATACTTATAAAGATGTCAGTATTCTTTATGTTCGGCCTTTACAGGGGCGTATGGAAATACATAAGTATATCAGACCTGACGAATATTTTTAAGGCGGTAAGCCTGGGCTCGGTCATATCGATAGCCGCCTTAACGCTATTGTTCAGATTCAGGGAATATTCCCGGGCGGTATTTTTTATCGACTGGTTGCTGCTTTTGTTTTTGGCGTCCGGCACGAGGGTGCTGTTCCGCCTGATCGGAGATTTTTTTGACCGGGCCAGGCCCAGAAGCATAAATATCCTGATATACGGCGCGGGCGACACAGGCGAGATGGCGTTAAGAGAGATACGCAGGAACAGGAATCTGGACTACAATCCCGTATGTTTTATTGATGACGACCCCCGCAAGCTGAACAACAAGATACACGGGGTCCCTGTCGCGGGAGCGAGAGACAGGTTATTTGAGATAATAAAGGCCCGTGATATTAAGGAAGTCATCATAGCCATCCCCGGGTTGGGCCCTTCCGATATTTCTCATATAGCCGGGATATGCGGCGAGGCGGGAGTGGAATATAGAAGGTTAGGCGGCTTACTTGATAAGGCAGGCGCGGATGCGTTTTGAAAGAGATAAGGCCATAGGTTTTCTGGATAGGGCTATCCTTGTTCTGATCTACATAGTCGTATATTTTTTGCCGATATCCACCGCCATTATAGAGACGGCAAGTATTCTGGCAATAGCGTTATATGTCTTCAAAAAGATCCTGCAGCGCAGCCTGCTGCCGGATACCTATATGAATTACGCGATCTTTGCCTACCTGGCTATTTGTTTCCTGTCGGTTTTCCTTAGCAGCAACCTGATAATCAGCGCGCACACCTTTTCATATAAGCTTTTACAGAATATATTATTTTTCTTTGCCGTAGTGGAAACCCTGAATAATCAACGCAGGGTCAGGAATGTATTTTATATCCTGTTCGTATCCGCCGCCCTTTTGGGAATAGACGGTATATATCAGCATTTTACTCACAAGGACTTCATCCGCTGCCGTAAATGGTGGGACATACCCAGGATCACAGCGTCATTCTATACGCCTAATGATTTTGGCTGCTATCTGGCCATGGTCATTCCTTTTGTGATCTCCGCCTTCGCTTTCTTCCGCCGCAGGTTTGCCCGCGCCTCGGTATTGGCCCTGTTCGTGCTCCTGTTTTCCTGTTTAATGCTTACCGTTTCCCGCGGCTCATGGCTTGTTTCGCTTATTTCAATATTATTTATGAGCTTATGGCTGAGGTATCTGGCTGTCTTTCTTGTCTTGGTGCTTATAGTAGGCACCGCGGCATTCTTCCTTTCCGGCAATACCTATTTGCAGGCGCGCCTGAAAGGCATGTTTGAATTGACCGATGCCGGCAGTATGGACAGGCGCCTGATCTGGCAGGGGTGCCTTAAGATGATCCTGTCCAAGCCGTGGATGGGTATTGGCCTGGGTACTTTCATGTTCAATTTCAGGAGATTTGTGGATTATCCCTACGGCCACGGTATACCCTACGCGCATAATTGCTACCTGCAGATAGCAGCTGAAACAGGGGTTATAGGGTTGGCGTCGTTCCTGTTAATATTGCTTGTTTTTTTCTACTACGGTATCAGATTTTTAAAGAAAGGCAGGAGGGATGTATATTGGTATACATCCCTGGCCAGCGTATCGGCCGCCATAGTATTTTGCGGGCATATGCTCTTTGATACCAGCCTGTATAATTTGAACCTGGGGATGTTCTTTTGGTTCGATCTCGCGCTGGGCGCGGCGGTCATAATAAAGGGCAGCCAGCTCTTGCCGGCTGATACAGCAGAGGGCGGGCTAAAGTGAAGCTGTCCGTGGTAATACCGGCGCATAATGAGCAAGGGTGTATCAGGCAGGCCATAGAGGATGTCGCGTCTGAATTGAGCCGCGCGGGCATAGATTACGAGATCGTTTGCGTTAACGATAACAGTACCGACGGCACGCGTGATATCATAGAGGGGCTGGCCGGAGTTAATCCGCGTATAAAACCCGTCAATCGTCAACAGCCATCCGGTTTCGGCAGGGCGCTCAGGGAAGGGTTGTCGCATACAACCGGCGATGCTGTCGCGGTAGTTATGGGGGACCAGTCGGATGACCCGAAAGATATTGTGCGCTGTTTCCGAAAACTGGAAGAAGGTTATGACTGCGTATTCGGTTCCAGGTTCGTGAAAGGCAGCGTTGTGAAGGATTACCCGCTGCTGAAACTTATGATCAATCGCCTGGCAAATACTTTTGTGCAGGCATTATTTTTATTGAAGGAAAATGATATTACGAACGCCTTTAAGCTCTATAGGGCCGATGTGGTAAACGCGATACAGCCGCTTCAGGCGCAGCATTTTAACATAACGGTAGAGATGCCGTTAAAGGCGATAGTAAGGGGTTTTTCCTTCGCGCAGATACCGATCAACTGGTACGGCAGGAAAAGCGGCTTGTCAAAACTGAGCATCAGGGCGTTAAGCAGGAAATATCTTTTTACGGTGCTGTATGTCTGGCTGGAAAAACTTCTTATCCAGGATGAACTGCATCGGGGGCGGGCCTTAAAGAGGTAGCGGGTGATGGAAAGATATCTTATAACCGGCGGAGCCGGTTTTATCGGCTCACATATAACCGAAAGGTTGATCAGGGAAGGTAATTACGTCAGGGTGCTGGATAATTTCTCTTCCGGCAGCAGAGGTAACCTGTCTCATCTGAAAGGCGCCAACCTTGAGATAATAGAAGGCGATATCCGCGACAGGGATACTTGCCGTAAGGCGGTTCAGTCCACGGATTACATATTGCATCAGGCGGCGCTAAGGAGCGTGCCCAGGTCATTTGAACAGCCGCATGAATATGATAAAGTTAATATAGGCGGCACGCTGAACATGCTTGAAGCGGCCGTAGAGAATAACGCGAAGAGTTTCGTATTTGCCTCTTCCAGTTCTGTTTACGGAGATACGGATGCCTTTCCCGAGAAAGAAGACGCGCCGCCTTCGCCTATCTCGCCTTACGCGTTGAGCAAGCTCGCCGGAGAATATTACTGCAGGATATTTACGAGGTTTTACGGGCTGAAGGCCTTTATCCTGCGGTACTTTAACGTGTTCGGGCCCAGGCAGTCACTGGATGACGATTATGCCGTTGTTGTGCCCAAATTCATAACATCCGTCATGGAAGGAAGGATGCCCCCGGTTTACGGAGATGGTAAACAGTCGAGGGACTTTACTTTCGTGGATAACGTTGTGGAGGCCAATATCCTGGCGGCGCGTTCAAAAAACGGCGCCGGCAATGTCTATAATGTGGCGGCAGGCCGGGACCATACGGTATTGGAGCTTTTAGAGTCAATATGCCGGATAATGGGAAAAAGGGCCGATCCTGATTTCAAGCCCCCGCGCAAGGGAGATGTGCGCAGGACGCTGGCGGATGTCTCGCGGATCGAGAAAGAGCTGGGATATAAGACGAAAACCGATTTTAAAAACGGATTAAAGAAGACGATAGAATGGTTCGAAGAAAAACAGCATTGATAACCGGAGGCGCCGGTTTCATCGGTTCGCATCTGTGCGATTTCTTGCTTAATAAGGGTTTTCGCGTGATCTGCCTTGATAATCTCATTACGGGCAGCCCCGACAACATAAGTCATCTCAAGAATAACGCTTCATTCAGATTTGTCAGGCATGATGTCGCTAAATATATAAATATAAAGGGCAAGATTGATTATATACTGCACTTTGCTTCTCCCGCCAGCCCCATAGATTATCTGAAGTTTCCCATTCAAACATTAAAAGTCGGTTCTTTGGGAACGCATAACGCTTTAGGCCTGGCGAAGGAGAAAAGAGCAACATTTATGCTGGCGTCCACCAGTGAGATATATGGCGACCCGCAGGTCCATCCGCAAAGAGAGGGATACTGGGGCCATGTGAATCCTATAGGCGTTCGCGGCTGTTACGATGAAGCAAAGCGTTTCGCGGAGGCGATCACAATGGCCTATAACCGGGTTCACAAGATAGATACAAGGATAGTCAGGATATTCAATACTTACGGCCCCAGAATGAGAGAGAACGACGGCAGGGCCATTCCTAATTTTCTTTCTCAGGCATTTTCCGGCAAGCCGATCACTGTTTATGGGAACGGCCGCCAGACGCGGTCTTTCTGTTATATAAGCGACCTCATAAACGGGATTTACAAGTTGCTGCTTTCAGGTTTAAACTGCCCTGTAAACCTTGGGAACCCGGCCGAATATACAATATATGACCTCGCGAAATGTATAGTAAAGATCACCGGCAGCAGCAGCAAGATCATATTTAAGAAGCTGCCTGAGGATGACCCCAGGCAGCGCCGTCCGGATATATCGCTGGCTAAAAAGAAATTAGGATGGAAACCCGGAATAGGATTGCGCGAGGGTTTAAAAAAGACACTTGAAAAATATTAAAGATATGATATATTGTTAACAATGAGGGTGGCGCACGGCCTAATCTTACCTTAGAGAGGAGGTAGAATGAAAATGAGAAAAGGTTTTACATTGGTGGAGATCATGATTGTAGTGGCCATTATCGCGCTTCTGGCGGCCATAGCCATACCCAACCTGTTGAGGGCGAGGGTTACTGCCAACGAGGCTGCGGCCCAGGCAACATTGCGGACGCTTTCTACTGCCTGCGAGACATACGCGGTATCTAATAACGGAAATTATCCCGATAACATAGCCGCTGATCTGGTAGGCGTAACCCCCAGTTATATGGGTAAGGATTATACGACCGGCGGGCCTTATCAGGGGTATACCTATGCCTGCGGCACTTTGGCTGCTACGGGTTATTCCTGCACTGCCACGCCTGGAACTTGCGGTACTACCGGAACAAAGACCTATACGATCACCACAGGCGGCGTGTTGACGGAAGCCGCTTGCGCAGCCGGTTAATATTTACTGCTACGTTTAAGAATGTCCCGGTTATCCTGAAAAAGGATGACCGGGGCATTCGCAAAATAAAATTGATGTATTATAGAGAAATGGCCATAAATTGAGCCCGGATATGGCAGTTGCCTCTGGAAAAAAGAGGCATTTTTTTTAAGGATGAGGAATTATTTCTTTAAACGCCTTTTCGCGAAACAGGACGCCTCTTACGCCCTTGATATCGGCACAGGCAATATAAAATTCCTGTCGTTGGAGAAAAGAGAGGGCGCGGCAGCGTTAAGGCGCTGCGTTGTCGTCCCCTGCGTGGATATCCCCGGCGCCTTATCGGATATGGTCAGGAAAAACGATATCGCGGGGATCGCCGTGAATATATCTTTTTCAGGCAGCGCCGTTATCAGCCGTTATGTCATTATGCCCGGCATGAGCCCTTCTGAACTCAAGAGCGCCTTAAACTTTGAGGCGGAAAAACATATCCCGTTTTCCATATCTGAATGTATAATAGACGCGGCGATACTTAAGAACGATCTGCCGGAGAAAAAGATGCTGGTTTTGCTTGCCGCCGTAAAAAAGGCCTTCCTGACGGAGAAGATCAAGGTGATCCGCGGCAGCGGGTTGGAGATAAATTCAGTCGGCATAGATTCCATCGCGCTTATCAACGCGTTTACGGAACGGTTTATTAAATTTCAAAAGGACTATAAATGCAGGGTATGCGCCCTGCTCAATATCGGGGCCTCTGTTTCCAGCTTGAATATCCTTGAAGGCAGCGTGCCGGTTTTTAACAGGGAGATCTCCTGGGGCGGCAATGTGCTTACGGAGAAGATAGGCTCTTCCTTAGGGATCGATCTTCAGAGTTCGGAAGAATTAAAGGCCGATCCCGCGGAAAAAATGTCATCAGTAAAGGCCGCGTGCGAACCGGCAATAAACAACCTGGCTAATGAGATAAGGGCTTCTTTTGATTATTTTGAAAGCCATAGCGCCGCGGGCGTAGAGAAGGTTTTTCTCAGCGGCGGAGGGAGCGAATTTACAGGCCTTGATGTATCGCTGGGGCAGGCGGCAGGTATTGAATTCGCGCGTTGGGATCCGTTGATCAACATGGAACTCGATCCCGCGCTTGATTTAAACGCGATCAATAAGCATAAACATAAATTGGCGGTTGCCGTGGGGTTGGCCATAGGATGATCAAGATCGACCTGCTGCCTGAGGAATCGGAGAGGGCGAAGAAGGGCTTTGGTCTGCCCGATAATCTTATTGTGACAGTATGCTACGCGGCCATTGCCGCGGCGGTGTCTTTGAATTTTATATTATGGGCGGCGCTTATTTTTAAGAATGTCCAATACAGGCAATACTGGGCGGCCTTTAGCGATTTGAAGCCGCAGATGGAAAAGGCGGATATATTAAGGACCGATATAAGGGACGCGGAAGCGAACAGAAATACGATAAGGCAGCTTACGGCAAGCAGATTGATCTGGGCAAGGAAGCTGAGTAAAGTAAGCGAGTACCTGCCCCGCGGAATGTGGCTGACTAATCTTGTATTCAACGACGGCAAATTAAACCTGATCGGAAATGTGATCTCTGAAAAAGGTCAGGATGCCGGCCTCATAAGGGCATTCCTCAACCAGCTTGCCGGCGACCGCTATTTTTCCGAGGGGCTATCCGCGCTGGAGCTGGATTCCATTACTAAAAAAGAAATAAAGGGTTTTGAGGCGTCGGAATTCGTTATCTCGGGAGAAGCGGATGCGAAGAAATGATGTCATCGCGCGATTAACAGCGGCCAGGAAAAAACTCATTTTGACCTGCGCGGCCGCGTTGGCGATACTGCTTTTGGATGCTAATTTGGCGCTTAAGCCTCAAATAAGCCGGCTCTCCGGGGTAAACTCCAATCTCAGGAAATTAAGGTCCGACATAATTAACGCGCGCAGGGATATAACTGAGCTGGAAAAATATAAGGCCGGGCCTGCCGGCTCTCCGGAGAGATCGGAAGACCTGCTGCGGAAGGTTATCAGCGAGGAGGAGATACCGGTATTAATAGAGGAGGTTTCAAAGATGGCGGAGGGTGCCGGCGTCAAGATACTGCAGATAAGGTCGGTTAAAAATGAACAGAATAAGCCCGCAGCCACTACGCTGCTTTCCAAATTCTTCGACATAAAGATCATTATTTCGGCGAGATCGGGGTTCCATGAGCTGGGTAAATTTATAAACAAGATCGAACTGTTCCCTGTTTTTATGGCGGTGGACGGTATTTCCATAGTCCATAGAGGAAGCGGTTACCCGGATCACGATATAGATATGGTATTGCTGGCGTATTTTATAGGAAAATAAAATGAGGGGCGTAAAGACAGCCTTGATCTGCCTGTTGTTCGCGTTCAGCGCTATTGCCGCGGAAGAAGAGTTTGTTTATGAAAGCGGACGGAAAAGAGACCCGTTTATCCCCCTGGTGACCCCTGAGGGGGCGCTTCTTAAGCTTGAGCCGTACGGCGAAGATTCCGAAGTTAAGTTAGAGGGCATAATATATGACAGGGAAGGGAATTCCCTCGCCATTATAAACGGGAAGGTAGTGAAGAAAGGCGACGTAATAAACGGCTGCGAGGTGTTCAAGATCGAGAAAGACAGGGTTTTCTTAATAAAAGAAGGCGAGATCCTGGAGGTCGGTTTGAATACAGGGGGAGTCAATGAAAAATATTAGGATATTTTTATGCGCCTTGGCGTTATCTTGTTTCGCGGTATTCGTTCACGACGGCTCCTCTTTTCTATTGGCGGATGAGGCCTCAGGCGACAGCCGGGCAGGCGGCGCGGAGGCCGAACTGATAACCCTTGATTTCAAAGAGGCGGATATTAAAGACGTGCTGCGCATACTTTCTTACAAGGCCAGGGTAAACATCGTGCCTTCACCCGAGGTTATCGGCCTGGTTACGATACGGCTGGTTGATGTGCCGTGGAAGAAGGCGCTTGAAACCATACTTAAAAATTACGGTTTCGCCTATGAGGCGCACGGCAATATCATAACCGTAGCCCCTATAGAGAAATTGACCGCGATGAAGCAGCAGGAGGTTGAACTGGAGCAGGTGCAGCAGACACAGTCACAGGTGTTTAAACTGAAATTCCTGGATGCCCAGGATGCCAAGCGGGCCATAGAGCCGCAGTTGTCGCCGCGCGGCAAGGTTACGGTGCTTGAGATGACAGGCCAGGCCGGCTGGAAGTTTGGCACGGGAGAGCTTGCCAAAAGGACCAGAGAAGCGGAACAGGAAAGAGGGCGTTCAAAGGTGCTGATAGTAAGCGATATCCCGCCTGTTCTGGAAAAGATAAGAGAGATCGTCGCCGATATAGATGTCGCGCCTAAACAGGTATATATAGAGACGAGGATAATGGAGGTAAGCAAGGATAAATTGAGGGATCTCGGCGTGGACCTCGGGACCGGCAGCACAGGGGTTGATTCTTCCACTATAACCAGCATACCCGCCGGCAAAAGTAGCACAGGCCAGGCGATTACAGAGATCGGCGGTCACACCCTTGGGTCTCAGGTAGCGCCTTCTTCATTCGGCCCGAAGGTAACGGATGTTACCGGCGTAGAGCCGTTCAATCTCGGTTTGCAGTTAGTTTATAAAAAGCTTAGCGGCAGCGCGTTTGAAGCCATGGTGCACGCGCTGGAAGAGGATGTGAATACCAATACGCTTTCAGCCCCCCGCATACTCGCCTTAAGTAATCAGGAGGCGGCTATCCTGGTGGGCACAAAATACCCGATCCTTAAGTCGGAGGAAAGCACGCAGTCATCATTTACGGTTACCCAGACCCTTGATTATTATCAGGATATCGGCATACAGCTCAATGTCCTTCCTCAAATAGGGGAGGAGGGCTATATAAACATGATCCTGCATCCGGCCATAACTTCCTATACCCAGACCGTAGGGACAAATCTGTATCCCATAATTAACACGCGGGAAGCGGAGACGCGGGTGTTGATGAAAGACGGCGAAACCATTGTCTTAGGCGGCCTGCTTAAAGACGTAAAGGGCAAGACAGTTTCGGGGGTGCCTTTCTTGAGGCATGTCCCGCTGTTGGGCCTTATGTTTCAGCGTACTACCCATGATTGGGAGAAAATAGACCTGCTTATTTTCATAACCGCCAGGATCGTTAAGGAAGGCGAGTTTACCGAAGATAAGATCGCGGCCTTAAAAGACGGCCTGGGTACTACGGAAGAAGAGTTCGGCGGCGGTATAGACGGGAAGAGAAAAAAGAAAAAGAAGAAAAGATAAATGACCCGCGCCTTATAAGTGGTTTATATCGCTCATTTCAAATTCTACAAGAGGGGAAAGATAAAATATATCTCGCATCTTGACCTGGTCAGGCTGTTCGCGCGCGCGGCAAGGCGGGCGGGGCTGCCGCTTTATTTAACTAAGGGGTTTTCTCCCCGCCCCAAGATCGTGTTCAAAAGGGCCTTGAGGCTGGGCCTTGAGAGCGATAACGAAGAATGCAGCATATATCTTAATGAGCCGATACGCGCTGATGAGTTCAAGGGAAAACTCAACGCGTGTTTGCCTGAAGGCGTAAACGTGCTTGAGGTGTTCGGCATTAATAGAAAATAAGGAAGGACGGTATGGGAAAAGAGATATTGATAAGCGTTGATATGCAGGAAAAGCAGGTGGCGGTCATAAGCGACGGGCATCTTGATGAATTCTATATTGAGAGGCCGCAGGACAAGACGGTGGTAGGCAGTATTTATAAGGGCAAGGTAGAACGCGTGATACGTTCGATCAACGCGGCCTTCGTGGATATAGGGCTGGCAAAGAAGGGGTTTTTATACCTGCAGGAGGGTATCGAGGCGCATGACCTTCTGGAACAGATGGAGCCGGCGCGGCTTCAGGAATTAAAGAAGGGCCAGGAGGTCACAGTGCAGGTGGTAAAGGAGCCGTTTGGGACAAAGGGCGCCCGGCTCTCAAGCCTCATAGGCCTGCCGGGCAGATTTCTTGTGCTTATGCCTAATTCGCCTACGAGGGGCATCTCCAGGCGCATTGACGATGATAAAGAAAGGAGCAGGCTCAGGGGCGTACTGAATGGCCTGAATATGCCCAAAGACATGGGTGTCATAATCCGCACCGCTGCCAGCGGGAAATCAAAAAAAGAACTGGAGAAGGACGTTTATTATCTTCTTAAGCAGTGGCATACGACTAAGAGGGTCAGTTCGCATAAGCAGGCGCCAGCGCTTCTGTTCGAGGACTACGACCTAATATTAAGGATTATAAGGGACTCTTTCACTGAAGACGTGGAGCGGCTTACGATCGATTCCAAGGCGGAGTTCAGGAGGATCTACGGCTTTGTCAGGGCCTTTGCTCCGTCGCTGAGGAAGAGGATCGCCCTTTATCAGGGGGATGCCCCGTTATTTGAAAGCAGGGGAGTGGATAAACAGATCAAGGACATATTCGACAAGAAGGTTTATCTTAAATCCGGGGCATACCTGGTGATAGAGCCCACCGAAGGATTGGTGGTTGTGGACGTTAACAGCGGCAGATTCAAAAGGCACCTTAATCCGGAAGAAATGGCATTCAGGGTCAACTGTGAGGCGGCAAAGGAGGCAGCCAGGCAGCTTAAGTTGAGGGATCTGGCCGGCATCATAGTCATAGATTTTATAGATATGGAACAAGAGGGCCACCGCAGGGCTGTTTTAGATGTCTTGAAACGGCACCTGAGCAGCGACAAGGCCAAGACAGACGTGCTGGGTATTTCCAAGTTCGGCCTGGTGGAGATGACCAGGGAAAGAGTGCATAGGACCCTTGAAACGATGACTTTTCAGGACTGTCCCTATTGTAAGGGCAAGGGGAAGACCAAGTCAGCGCTTACGGTCTCTATTGAAATAGTAAGGGCGTTAAGAGAACATCTTAAGGGCAAGGTCAGGCAGGAGCTGAATCTCGTTGTGCATCCGTCCGTAGCCAGCCAGCTATTGGAGGATAGTTCAGGGATCAGGGCTCTCCAGAATACATTCCGCAGCCGCATATCCGTCAATCCCGACCCCAGCGTTCATCTCGAGGAATTCAAGGTTATTCAAGTGTAACCCTATGCCCTCATTGTAATTAAATGGCGTATAAATGGCACAGGTTTATATTGACTGCCGTCCTTTTATATGTTATCATAAATGCCTGTATAAAACTTAAAGAATAAGGAGGAAGGCTCAAAATGTTTGCAATCATTGAGGTTGGAGCAAAACAGCTCAAAGTAAAAAAAGGCGATATTATCCAAACGGAGACGATCCAGGCAAAAGAAGGAAAGCCCGTGCATTTAGATAAGGTGCTTTTGATTTCCGATAAATCAGAGATCAAGGTCGGTCGGCCCTATATTAAAGGGGCGAAGGTAGACGCGGAAGTCATAGGGCATTTTAAGTCAAAGAAGGTTGTTTCCTACAAATACAAAAGGCGGAAATCCTCTCATTGGAAGAAGGGCCATAGGCAGCAGCTGACGCGTTTGAAGGTCAAGGAGATCACCGCGTAAGCAATGTTCATTGACAGCGCTAAGATCAATGTGAAGGCGGGGGCTGGAGGCAATGGCTGCCGCAGTTTCTACCGCGATAAATATACGCGCCAGGGGATCCCCGATGGCGGAGACGGCGGCAAGGGGGCGGATATAATAATCCTGGCGGACAGCCGGCTTTATACGCTTCTGGATTTCAGGTATAACCGCCATTTTCACGGCAAACACGGCGGCCATGGCTCAGGAAAGGATAGAAAAGGCGCCGGGGCCGAACCGGTGGTTATCCGGGTGCCGCTGGGTACTGTGATCAAAGACATCGCTACCGGCTGCGTATTGCGCGACCTGACCATAGATAAGGAAGAGTTTATCGCCGCCCGCGGCGGCAAAGGCGGCCTGGGAAACAAGCACGTCAAAGATCCGACGGAGGGAGAGCCCGGCGAAGAGAAGGACCTGCTTCTTGACTTAAAGCTTATTGCCGAAGTGGGGGTGGTGGGTTTTCCCAACGCGGGAAAATCAACTTTGATCTCGGCGGTTTCAAACGCCCGGCCGCGGATCGCCGCGTACCCGTTCACCACAAAGGCCCCTATTCTGGGCGTAGCCGAATCCGCGGGAAGGTCTTTCATTGTCGCCGATATACCCGGATTAATTGAGGGTTCGTCTTCGGGCAAAGGGTTGGGCGATAAATTTCTACGCCATATTGAACGTACCAGGATCCTGATCCACCTGGTGGATATTTCCGGTTTTGAAGGCCGCGACCCGGTAGAGGATTATAAAAAAATAAATAAGGAACTCGGCGCTTACAGCCGTGAACTTTCGCGTAAGCCGCAGGTTATCGCGGCCAATAAGATGGACCTTGAAGCGGCCGGGGCCAACCTCAGAAGGTTCAAGGGTATTATTAAGAAAACGGTTTACCCTGTATCGGCGCTGAAGAAAGAAGGATTGGAGGATCTGCTTGAAGCGGTCGTCAAAAAAATATAAAAGGATCGTGATAAAGATCGGCTCAAGCCTTTTTTATAGCGGCAGGAAGCTGGAATTGTCGCGTTTTTTTGAAATCGTTTCGCAGCTCAGCGAATTGATAAAAGCCGAAGGCAAAGAGGTCATCGTTGTATCTTCCGGCGCGATTGCCCTGGGGATGGAGTCGATGAAGCTGGCTGCCAGGCCGAAACAATTGCCCCTGCTTCAGGCGGCCGCGGCCATCGGCCAGAATGAGTTGATGGATAACTATAGGGGCCAATTTAAAAAGTTCGGCATTAACTGCGCGCAGGTATTATTGACCTGGGATGATTTTGACAGCCGTCAGCGTTACCTGAACGCCAGGAATACGCTTTTGGCGTTACTAAGATTAGGGCGCGTGCCCGTAGTCAATGAAAATGACACTATTTCTACAGACGAGATAAAATTCGGCGATAATGACCGGCTTTCGGCGCTGGTGGCAAAATTAGTGGAGGCGGACCTCCTGGTCATGCTCTCGGATGTGGACGGGCTGCTGGATAAAGAGGGGAGAGTCATTCGGATAGTGGATGAGATCGGCGCCGAGATAAAATCCCTGGCCTGCCCTACTAAAAACAGGACTTGTGTAGGCGGGATGATCACTAAGATCGAGGCGGCAAAGATCGCGGTGGATTCGGGCATACCATGTGTCATTGCTAACGGGTATAAGGAGCGAATAGTCGCTTCAGCCGTGATCGCGCCTCAGGATAACGGGACTTTGTTCGTGTCAAAGAAGGGCCTTTCGGCGAAAGAACACTGGATCGCCTTCGGGACAAAGCCGAAGGGAAAGATCGTCGTTGATGACGGCGCGAAGGCCGCGCTTATAAATAAAAATAAAAGCCTGCTTGCCGTGGGCATTATTGATGTCAAAGGTGAATTTGACGCTCGTGAAATAATAAGCATATTGGATAAGAACGGCGAAGAATTCGCGCGCGGCATATCTTCTTTTTCTTCTTCCGCGATCGCGGGAAATACTGGAAAGAAATTTGCCAGGGAAGTAGTGCACAGGAATGATTTGGTGATGCTACAGGCGTAAGCCTGTAGAGGGGAAAGATGGATATCCAGAAAAGAATACTCAAAATTGCTCAGGCGGCAAAGAAGGCGGCGGTTGATTTAGCCGCCCTTGATACCAACATCAAGAACAGGGCCCTGCGGAATATGTCTGCCGCGTTATCTTCCAACATCAAGGAGATCCTTGGCGCTAATCAGAAAGACGTTGCCCTGGCAGGGAAGAAGGGGCTTTCCGCCTCCATAATAGACCGGCTGTCGCTTAATGATAAGCGCGTAGCCGCTATGCGCGCTTCCCTTGAGCAGGTGGCCTCGCTTCCTGATCCGGTAGGAGAAGTGATCAAGGAAACATTGAGGCCAAACGGCCTCAAGATAAGGAAGGTGCGCGTGCCCATAGGCGTTATAGGGATCATTTACGAATCACGGCCTGACGTTACCGCCGACTGCGCGGGGTTATGCCTTAAGTCGGGCAACGCCGTTATTCTGCGCGGCGGCTCCGAAGCGCTGAATTCCAACCGCGCGATCTTTAACACATTGAATAATGCCGCGCTTGAGTCCGGCATTCCCCAGGGCTGCCTTAATATGATCTTATTCTCCGATAAATCGGCCGTAGACGCGATGCTCACTCTTGATAAATACATAGACCTGATCATTCCGCGCGGAGGCGAGGCGCTGATAAAAAAGATCGCCGCTAAATCCAGGATACCCGTGATCAAGCATTATAAAGGGGTATGCCATGTGTATATTGATTCAGAGGCGGATCTGAATATGGCGCAGAGGATCGCCTTTAACGCCAAGGTGCAGCGCCCGGGGGTCTGCAACGCGATGGAGACGCTGCTTGTGCACAAGGATGTCGCGGCGCGGTTCCTGCCCGGGATGATAAAACAACTCGCGGAGGCGGGCGTTGAGATACGCGGCGATGAACTGACGAGGAGGATCGTAAGGGGGCTAAAGCGGGCTCAGGAAAATGACTGGTCAGAGGAGTACCTTGGCCTGATACTGTCGGTAAGGGTGGTTGATTCCCTTGAAGAGGCCATAAGGCACATCAATAAGTACGGCAGCGGCCATTCCGAAAGCATTGTTACCGATGATGAGGAGCGCGCGCGGGTGTTCTTCGGCAAGGTAGATTCCGCCTGCCTTTACC
Organism: Candidatus Omnitrophota bacterium; assembly: GCA_028707125.1. Classification (NCBI taxonomy): domain Bacteria; kingdom Pseudomonadati; phylum Candidatus Omnitrophota; species Candidatus Omnitrophota bacterium. The sequence continues at coordinate 61,958 of JAQTUX010000002.1, read as the reverse complement.
TGAACGCCTCTACCCGTTTTACCGACGGTTATGAATTCGGTATGGGCGCGGAAATAGGCATAAGCACTGATAAGCTGCACGCCCGCGGCCCCATGGCGCTGGAAGAACTGACTACCTATAAATATACTATTTATGGCAGCGGACAGGTGCGGGCATGAAGATAGGCATTTTAGGAGGCACGTTTAACCCGATACATTACGGCCATCTATTGATGGCAGAGCAGGTCTTGCAGGGATTGGGCCTGGACAGGGTGATATTCATCCCTTCCAACCTACCTCCTCATAAGCAGGAGGATTCGATCGCCTCCGCGAAAGACCGGCTTGTGATGGTGAAGAAGGCCTTGAAACAAAATCCGCGCTTTTTTGTGTCTGATATAGAGATACGGCGCAAAGGCAAGTCCTATTCGGTTGAGACCTTAAGGCAGCTTAAAAAGATATATCCTGACGATAAACTTTTCTTTATAACCGGTTCGGACCTTATCAACTATTTAGGCGAATGGAAGGACGTGGATGAGATCTTTGCCCTGGCTGATTTTGTGGTCGCTAATCGCCCGGGGTACATACTCTCAAGCCTTCCGGAAAGGATAGTCAAGGTAAATATAAAATCCATAGACATCTCTGCCTATGAAATAAGGAACCTGATAAGGGCGGGCAGGTCGGCAAGGTATCTTGTTCCTGATGAGGTTCGCGGGTATATTGAGAAGAGAGGGCTTTACAGATAAACAACGGAGGCTTGTTTCAATGGACGACATACGTTCCCAGATAAAGTTCGGCACCGATGGATGGCGGGGGATAATAGCGGATAATTTCACATTTCAGAATGTGCGGATAGTGTCGCAGGCAATAGCCGATTATTACAAAGGCCGCCTGTCTTCCGGAGAGATTGTTTTCGCGGTCGGCTATGACACGAGATTCCTATCAAAAGAATTCGCCCACACGGTAAGCGAGGTCTTGAGCCAAAACGGCATCAAGGTCCTGCTTTCGGATAAATATCTTCCTACTCCAGCAGTCAGCCTTGCCGTAAAAAGATTTAAGGCCAGCGCTGGCATTGTGATCACCGCCAGCCATAATCCGTCCAGTTATAACGGGATCAAAATAAAGACCTCTTCCGGAGGCGCCGCTGGTTCGGAGGTGACTTCTGAAGTGGAGAAACTGCTTTCTCCTTATCGCGCGCGAGGAAAGGGTACGGGCCTGGTCGCGTATCGAGATTTTGTAAATGACTACGTTAAATTCCTGCGTTCCTACGTGGACCTTAAGCTCTTGAAGAAAGCGAAATTCAAGATCCTGGTTGATACTATGCACGGCAGCGGGGACGGCCTGATATCAGAGATACTTAAAGGAAGCAGTATAAGAATTGAATTCGCGCGCCGGGAATATAACCCTTCTTTCGGCGGATGCCAGCCCGAGCCCATACCGGAGAATTTAGGGCCGTCTATGTCTAAAATGAAAAAAGGCAGATTTAATATAGGGCTTGTGCTTGACGGTGACGCGGACAGGATAGCGGCTTTGGCGCCTGATGGAGAGTTTATCAGCCCTCAGAAGATACTGGCGTTATTGATATTACACCTTAAGCAGGACAGAGGCATGAAGGGGGCGGTTGTAAAGACGATATGCGGCAGCCGCGTGCTTGATAAGATAGCCGGGGACTTAGGCGTTGAGATGTTCGAGACACCTGTCGGCTTCAAGTATATTTCTGAACTTATGAATACGCGCGATGTGCTTGTGGGCGGCGAAGAGGCGGGAGGAATAGGGTTTAAGAACTACATACCTGAGCGTGACGGAACGCTGGCCGGCCTTATGCTGCTTGAGATGATGGCTTACCGCGGGAAATCAATAGATAAGATCATTGCCGATATGGAGAAGAAATACGGCAGGTATTACTATGTCAAGGACAGCATTGCCTTGCGCCAGACGGGTAGTTTTGATATTGACGGTTTTAAGAATACGGATATGGTGATCGGCAGGAAGGTAGTTGAAAGGAAGGACTTTGACGGCGTTAAGCTGATTTTGGATAACGACAGCTGGATAATGATAAGGGGCTCCGGCACAGAGCCGATAATCCGCGTGTATGCCGAGTCCAAGAGCCTTAAAGAAGCCAGGCGTTTACTTGAATACGGCAAGTCATTGGTTAAATAAAACATCATGCTGTATGTAATATTCAGGGCTATATGCGTATTGGTCCTTAGAATATCAGGCTGTAAAATAAAAGTCGCTGGAAGCGGGTACGTGCCGGATAAGGGGCCGTTTATATTAGCGAGTAATCATTTAAGCAACATAGATCCGGTCCTGCTCGGCACTATCAGCAAAAGAAAATTGAGTTATATGGCAAAGAGCGAGTTGTTCAGTTTCCCGCTTTTTTCCTGGATACTTAAGCATAGTAACGCTTTCCCCGTGAAGCGTAACACCGCCGACTCGGCTGCCATACGCCGGGCGGTAGAGATCTTGAAAGGAGGCAGGGGGCTGGTTGTTTTTCCTGAAGGCACGCGCGGAGCCGGCCTTAGAGACGATTTCAGGGTGAACCGCGGCATAGGCTTTTTAGCCAGGGTAGCCGGGGTTCCCATAGTACCCGCTTATATAAAGGGATCCGATTCAGCTATGCCAAAGGGGTCACAAAGGATAAGGCGGGCAGAGATCTTTGTTTGTTTCGGCGAGGCGATCAGGGCGGACAGGCAGAGTGGCAAAAGCGACCTTGAGGTTTCGCGGATGGTCATGGATGAGATCGGTAAATTGAAGGGAAATGTTCCAAATTAAAAAAATTCTATATTAAGGAGGATAAAAGGTAAATGATTAAAAAAACAGAAAGCAGTTCAGCGTTCGAGCGGCTTTATGAAGAAAGCATAAAGCCGGTTAAGGAGGGGGATATCATTAAGGGCAGGATAATCGCGATCACTCAGAAAGAGGCGGTTATTGACGTCGGATATAAATCCGAAGGGTTTATCCCGCTTGCTCAATTTGCCAAGGACGAGCTGGAGGTAGGCAAGGAGATCGAGGTTTTGGTGGAGGCCGTGGAGGATGATAGCGGCAAGGTTGTGCTCTCAAAGGAAAAGGCGTATAAGGCGCAGGGCTGGGATAAGATAACCCAGAAGTACAAGGAGGGCGATCTGATCGACGGCCGTCCGGTTAAAAAGGTCAAGGGAGGCTTTCTTGTTGATGTCATGGGCACAGAGGCGTTCCTGCCGGCGTCTTTATCCATGTTCAAGGGTGTGCCTGATAAAGACATTATCGGCCAGTTGTTCAAATTCAAGCTGATAAAGGTGGACAATCTGAGGAAGGGTTTGATAGTTTCCAGGCGCGAGGCGCTGCAGAGAGAAAGAGAGGATGCCAGGAATAAGCTCTGGGGGGAATTGAAGGTCGGCGAGATAAGGCAGGGATTGGTAAAGGCAATAACCGACTTCGGCGCGTTCATTGACCTGGGAGGCCTGGACGGGCTCCTGCATATAACCGATATGTCATGGTCAAAAATAGCCCATCCTTCCGAGATGCTGACAGTGGGGGATAAAATAGACGTGGCTATATTGAACGTGGACAGCCAGACGCACAGAGTATCTCTTGGGCTGAAGCAGAGGCTGCCCGACCCCTGGTCAGACGTGGAGTCCAAATTCTCGGTGGGTTCAAAAATAAAAGGCAAGGTGGTGAACATACTGCCTTACGGCGTATTTGTGGAGATCGAGAAAGGGATAGAAGGGCTGGTGCATATCTCGGAGATGTCCTGGACCAAGAAGATAACAAATCCGCAGGAGATCTTTGCCATAGGCGATATTGTGGAGGTGCAGATATTGAACGTGGATAAGGATAACCGCAGGATCTCCTTGAGCGTGCGGCAGCTGGAGGCGAACCCCTGGCTTGACGCGGAGAAAAAATATATCGTCGGCTCCAGATTATCGGGCAAGGTCAAGAGCTTCGCGGATTACGGCGCGTTTGTAGAGCTTGACGACGGTATCGAGGGGATGGTCCACGTCAACGATATGTCCTGGCTGAAAAGAGTGAATAATCCTCAGGACGTATTAAAGAAAGGCCAGAGAGTGGATGTGGTCGTGCTTCAGGTTGACGGCTCCAACCGCAGGCTGTCCCTCGGGTTAAAGCAGTTAGAGGAGAATCCCTGGGCCGGGATCGCCGAAAAATACGCCATTGATTCTTCCTGGGATTCCGAGGTAGTGAAGGTCACTGATTTCGGCGTATTCGTGAAATTGGAAGACGGCCTCGAGGGCCTGATATTTTCCAACGAGATCAGCAAGGAGGCGATGAGCGCCCTTAAGCCGGCAGATAAGATCAAGGTTAAAGTAATAAAGGTAGATATTGAGCAGGAGAAAATAGGTTTGAGCGCCAATGTTTAAACCGGTCGAAGAGCAGTTAAAGGCAATAAAGCGCGCGGCGGTTGAGATAATCTCCGAGGAAGAGCTGCTTAAGAAATTACGGCATAGTTACGACAACAAAAGGCAGCTTATCGTTAAGGCGGGATTTGACCCCACCTCTTCGGACCTGCATCTTGGGCATACCGTGTTGCTGGAGAAGCTCAGGGCATTCCAGGACCTGGGGCATAAGGCGGTATTCCTTATCGGTGATTACACGGCTATGATAGGGGACCCTTCCGGCCAGAGCCAGGCGAGAAAGATGCTTTCCGCCTCGGAGGTTGAGGTAAACCTCAAGACCTACCTGAAGCAGGCGCGCAAGATACTCAAGACGGACAGGGCGGTATTTGAGATAAAGAGGAACAGCGCGTGGCTTTCCTCTAAACGTAAGGGCAATATGCACATTGATCTTGACGGCTTCATGGCGCTTGCCTCAAGATGCACCATCTCACGGCTTATTGAGCGCGATGACTTTTCCAAGCGCCTGAAGGAGAATAAGCCCGTAAGCTTGCTGGAAACATTCTACCCCCTGATGCAGGCATATGATTCCGTGGTTTTAAAGGCGGATATTGAATTGGGCGGTATTGACCAGAAATTCAACCTGCTTATGGCCAGGGATCTACAGAGGGATTTCGGCCAGGAGCCGCAGGCGCTGATATTGATGCCGCTTCTTCTAGGCCTGGACGGAACGCAGAAGATGAGCAAGAGTTTCGCGAATTACGTGGGCATTGATGAGCCGCCGAAAGAGATCTTCGGCAAGCTCATGTCCGTTTCCGACGCGCTTATGATGAGTTACTATGAATTATTGACCGATGAAGATCTGTCTTTCGTAAAACAGATGCATCCCAGGGAGGCCAAAGAGCGGCTCGCGTTCATGGTCGTCGGTAAATATCATTCAAAAAAAGAGGCAGAGCGCAGCCGCGATGAATTCAAGCGCGTATTTTCCAACAAAGAATTGCCCGATAACATACCTGAATACAGGATCAGCGGCCAGGAGAATATTGTCAAGGTCATGACCGATTCCGGGATGGCAGGCAGCGGCAACGAGGCCAGGCGCCTTATCGCGCAGGGCGCGGTCAGCCTTGATGGGGGCAAGATCGTTGACGACAAGTTTTCCGTTGCAAGGCCGGGGATATTAAAGGCCGGCTCACGCAGGTTTTTAAAGATCGCAATACAGAGCTGAAAATCCATAAAATAAATATATATGGATAGAAGATCCATATCTAAAGTCATAATCGTGAACATAGCCGTTATTACCGCTATGTTTCTTATTTTTGAGGCAGGGCTGTATCTGTTCTGGGAAATGGGCCGTTTCCCCTGGAAGGCGAATATATTTCAGAAGAGTGATAACAAAATTTTACGGTATGAATTTAAGCCAAACACGTTCGAAGATTACAGAGACCGGGGTTATAAGATCGAGATCAACTCTGACGGCTTCAGGGATAAGGAGTACCCTCAGGAGAAGCCGCAAGGGGTGTTTCGTATAGTATTTATCGGTGATTCTGAGGCCTTTGGCCGGTTCCTGCCTTTAGAACATACTATCGCGAAACAATTAGAGGCATCTTTGAATAATAACTTTTCTCCCGCGAGGTTTGAAGTTATTAATATGGGTGTGGAAGGATATAATAGTTTTCAGGAGTTAGAGATGCTTAAAGTCAAGGGGATGAAATATAACCCCGATTTAGTAATTGTATATTATTGTTTTAACGACGCGGACGAGCCGGAGTTTTATTTTAAAAAGAATTTCCTTAATACGCATTCGCTTACGGCCAGGTATTTTCTTTACAGGTGGAAGAAATACAATATCCGCAGGCAAAGGCAGGCGAAGGGCATCCATAACGAGGTAGACCATAATCGATATCTATATTCTTCGGATGCCTTCAGCCAGGCGCGCGATACTATCCTGCGGATGGCAGATCTTACCGAAAATCACGGCATAAGGCTGGTTCTGGCAGTTGTTCCGGAGATGTGCGCTTCGGTCACGGATTTTAAAACTGGTTACCCTTTCTGGAATATAAATAAAAAGATCGGCTCAATAGAGCATCCCAATCTGGCCATAATTGATCCTGTATATTATCTGGCAGAGTTGAATCTTGAGCCGGATGATCTGGCCATAAATGAGATCGACAGGCATAAGAACCACAGGGCAAACAATATTATCGCGGATTATTTATCGGAAAAATTAGGCGAACTTAATCTTTTATCCTGAGTTTATGCGTTTGAAAAGAATACTATTTTCTGCGCTCCTGCTTAGCGTAGTTTTGCCTGGTTGTATATATATATTCCTTCCGCGGCAAACCCCGATCTTAATGTACCATAGCATCGGCTCTGAAGAAGACATGGGCACCCTTGACGTAACGACAGAGAACTTCCTGAAGCAGATGAAATTCATCGCAGAGCATAACTACAAAGTAATATCCTTAGATGAATACGCGGACGCGGCCCTGGAAGGCGAAGTCATCCCCGCGAAGTCAGTGGTCATTACCTTTGATGACGGATACGAAAATAACTACATAAACGCGTTCCCAATTCTCAAGGAACGCGGTTTTCCCGCGACTATCTTTGTGATAAGCAATTTTGTGGGGCGCGCCGGATATCTCTCCTGGGAGCAGATAGGCGAGATGATAAAGAACGGTATTTCAATCGGGGTTCATACCGCGAATAACGCCTATCTTCCGGACCTGACGGTTGAGAAGATACGCGCGGAGTTGTCTGAGTCCAAACAGGCGATTGAGCGCAATACAGGGGATACGGTGACGCTCTTATGCTATCCCACCGGTGGTTATACGCAAGACGCCATTGATATCGCCAGGGATCTGGGGTTCAAGGCGGCATGCACCACCAACCGGGGCAGGGGGGATAATATTTATGCGATAAGGCGGATAAAGATGACCAATGGCTCCGCCAATCCGATCGTGCTCCGGGCAAAGCTGTCAGGTTTTTATAATATGTTCAGGAAATACAAAGCGCCTAATTAAGCCGATATGAAGCCCACGTATATTCTGGGAATTTCGGCGTTCTATCACGACAGCGCCGCTGCCATACTGCGCGACGGAGAGATAGTTGCCGCCGCGCAGGAGGAGAGATTTACGCGCCGTAAGCACGATGCCGGTTTTCCCATTTGCGCCATAAATTATTGCTTGAAGGAGGCGGGGATTGAATCTGGCCGCCTGGACTACACGGGGTTTTATGACAAGCCGCTTATTAAATTTGAAAGAATATTAGAAACCGCCCTTTCCTACGCGCCGAGAGGCATTAAGACGTTCTATCAGGCAATGCCTTTGTGGCTTAAGCAGAAGATCTGGATACCGGAGATAATCAAGAAAGAAACAGGCTACAACGGCAAGATTTTATTTGCCGGCCACCATGAGTCCCACGCTGCGTCGGCTTTCTATCCTTCCCCTTTCAGCACGGCTGCCGTATTAACTATGGACGGAGTAGGAGAGTGGGGCACGGCCAGTATCGGCATCGGCGAAGGAGATCGGGTCAACCTGCAGTATGAGATAGATTTTCCGCATTCTTTAGGGCTGCTTTATTCCGCGTTTACATACTATACGGGGTTTAAGGTCAATTCAGGGGAGTACAAACTTATGGGGCTGGCGCCTTATGGCGAGCCGAAATACGCGGATTTGATCTTGAAGGAACTTATAGACCTGAAAGAAGACGGTTCTTTTAAGTTAAATATGGAATATTTTGGCTATTGTGATCAACTGAAGATGGTAAACAGGAGGTTTGAACGGCTTTTTGGAGGCCCGGCGCGTAAACCCGAAACAAAGATCACGCAGGCGCATATGGACCTGGCCAGGTCCATCCAGGTTGTTACCGAAGAGGTAATGCTGCGCGCGGCAAAATACGCGCTTAAAGTAACCGGTAAAAGCAAGCTTTGCCTCGCGGGCGGCGTGGCGTTAAATTGCGTGGGAAACGGCAGGATCCTCAGGGAGGCCGGGTTAGAAGATCTGTGGATACAGCCGGCAAGCGGCGACGCCGGAGGGGCGTTGGGCGTTGCCTTGTTGATCTGGCATAAGGTCCTGGGTAATAAGCGGCTTTGCGATGAGCGGCATGACAGCCAAAAGGGCTCATTTCTCGGCCCGCGTTTTAGAGATGAAGAAATAGAGGAGTTTCTTAAAGAGGAAGGCGCGCCATATCATAAGTTTAACAGCGATGAGGAACTGGCTAGGGGCGTCGCCGCTCTTTTGGCAGGCGGCAGTGTTATCGGCTGGTTTCAGCACCGTATGGAATTCGGGCCGCGCGCGTTAGGGGCAAGGAGCATAATAGGGGACGCGCGTTCCGCGGAGATGCAGTTCCGCATGAATCTCAAGATAAAATTCCGCGAGTCATTCAGGCCGTTCGCCCCGACCGTCCTCAGGGAGAAGGCGGCGGATTACTTTGAATTTGAGGGAGAAAGCCCGTATATGCTGCTTGTGGCGGATGTGAAGAGCGACAAGCTTCTGCCTATAGAGGATTCCCGGAGGGGGCCGCGGGGATTTGACAAGCTTAAGGTCAAGCGTTCGGTTATACCCGCTGTTACCCATGTGGATAATTCCGCCAGGATACAAACGATCACAAGGGAGCATAATCCGCTATATTATGATCTGATCAATGAATTTTACAAACTGACCGGATGCCCCGTGGTCATAAATACATCTTTTAATGTGAGGGGAGAGCCGATCGTCTGCACACCCAAAGACGCCTTTACCTGTTTTATGCGCACTGATATGGATTATTTAAGCATTGGCAGGTTTCTGTTGCATAAAAAAGAACAAAAGCCGGTTGAGCATGATTCACGCTGGCAGAAAGAGTTTGAGTTGGACTGATGGAAAAGCTGGATCTATCAAAGGCGGGTTTAAGAAAGTTCGCGGTAACGATGGCGGCATGCTTGCTGATCATCGGCCTGGTTATTTTCTTAAAACACAGGGAGATCAATAAAGCCCTGCTTGCGGCCTCGCTATTGTTCTTATCGGCCGGCATATTTATACCGGGATGTCTCAGGGTTATTTATATCCCCTGGATGCGCCTGGCAGAGGTATTGGGGTATGTTGTTTCGCGCCTCATACTGTCTTTGATCTTTTTGTTGGTCTTGACGCCCATAGGTATGATCTTAAAGATCGCGGGCAAGGATCTGTTAGACAAAAAATTGGGTAATTCTTCTACTTACTGGAAAAAGGTTGATCCGAAGTCAACCGATTATGAGCGGCAGTTCTAAAGGAGGGTATTATGGGTAAATTGTCGATCCTGAAAGAATTCTGGGCTTTTTTACGGGTAAGGAAGAAGTGGTGGCTGACCCCCATTATAATAATGCTTCTGCTTCTTGGTCTGTTGATATTTTTATCTTCCGGCTCAGCCGTAGCCCCGTTTATTTACACGTTGTTTTAACGCGGGGAGGCGTATGGTTAAGAAGGCGTTATTTTTTCTCTTACTGATAGCGTTATTCATCTGTGTATTCGCGGTGCTGGAGAATGACCCGCGTTCGGTAGTGGGGTCATTGATGAAAGAAGGCATTCCAGCCGCTACGGCCGTAAACTTTGAGGTAAAGCTTTTCGGATTCCTGCCTGTCGGGGATGCTATAGTGGAGAATAAGGGCATTACGGCATTCAGGGAAGAGAATGTTTATAATATCGCCCTTATCGCCAGGTCAAAAGACATATTCTCAAAGTTCTTTAAGGCGGAGCTCAAGGTAAGCTCGTATGTCAGCCCGGAGTCGCTGCTACCGGTATATTATAAAGAGTCCATAAAGATCAACGGTAACGATAAGGGCGTAAAGGAGATCTTATATAGTAATTCCAGGGGTATTATGATAGCCGACGGTGAGAGGATAGGGATACTGCCCGGCACCTTTGACCCGTTATCGGCCTTTAACTATGTAAGGCAGCTGGATTTTGATGCCGTAAAATATTTTGATCTGAACATAAACAGCAACCAGCGTAACTACATCTTTCGCGGAGAAGTTGACGAGATAATTTACAGGTTAAACAATAAAGATATAAAGGTATGGCGATTGACAGGCGATATCAGGAGGCGCGACAAAGACCCCGGCCATGCCTCGAAGGTAAAGATGTGGATCCTGGATAATAAGAACAGGACCCCGGTTTTCATAAAGATCGCTTCCGGCAGGATGTTTTACTCGGCAAGGGTATCGCATATAAAATAGGCGGGCCGCGTTATTATGGATTACGTTATATTTCTGATCGCTAATTATCTGGTCTTTCTGAATGTAAGGTTGATTATCCGTAGATTTTTCGCGGCGGAGGACGGAGAAAGCGGCCTTATCGTTTTCTTTATTCTGTATTTAGCCCAGGTCATTATCTCGCTGGAATTACTGGGGATATTGCGGATACTTTCTTTATTCAACGCCCTCATCCTGCATTCCCTGATTTTATTGACGGGCCTGGTATTCATAAGGCAGTCCTGCCCGGCAAAGATCAGTCATAAGCCCGGCATCGCTTTAAGCAAGCCGGCTGTATTTGTATTAGCGTTTATTGCCGGTTTCGCGATCGTGAAGATATTCATAAACTTGATAAACCCCCCGTTTGGCTGGGACAGTTTGAATTATCATTTTACCTTTGCCGTTGAATGGCTGAAGAACGGGAATCTTGATAATCCAATTGTAGTAAGCGACGATCCTTTTCCGGCTTATTACCCGATAAACGGCTCTTTGTTATTTCTTTGGCTTATCCTGCCTTTTAAAAGCGCGTATTTGGCGGACTTGGGCCAGCTGCCATTTTTTATCATTGCCTTTTTCGCCGTTTTCTCCATCGGCAAAAAGTTAAGATTGAATAATGAGCATTCTTTTTTTGCCTCTTCGCTTTTCGTAATCATTCCGAACTTTTTTAAACAACTACAGATCGGTTATGTAGATCTGATGCTGGCGGCGTTATTCCTGGTATCAATAAATTTTATTTTAGCCCTGAGAGAAAGATTCAACATTAAAAACGTTATTATCCTTGCCGTTTCTTTTGGAATATTCATAGGCGTCAAGACAACGGCCCTGCCTTACGGCCTTCTGGTCTTTATGGTATTTATATACCTGCTTTTTACGCAGAGGCTGATCGGATTAAGAAGCAGGCTCCTGTATATGGCTTTGTTTTTTCTGTTGATATTCATTTTTGGGTGCTTCGGCTATCTTAGAAACTTCATTTTAACCGCTAACCCTTTTTATCCATTGGAAGTCAAGATGCTGGGAACGACCCTTTTTAAGGGCGTAATAGATAAAGCGACTTTTATATCCCGCAATGAGCAGGCAGGATACTTTTTGGCCAAGCTGCTATTCCATGAGGGATTAGGCATACAATCGCTGCTCATCATCCTGCCTGCCGGGATCATGGCATTTCCGCTCTATTTATATAAAAACAGGAACAGGGATTCTGTTTTGGGCTGTTTTATGTTATTGCCTTTATTGCTTTATCTGATCTACCGGTTTATTCTGCCGATCCCAAACTCCCGTTATCTATATCCGGCGTTAGGCATGGGCATGATCGTTGGCTTCTATATTCTGGATTCCCTGCGGGTCCCCGATAGATTCATCAGGACGGCCTCTATAATAATCGTAATCGCTTCGTTGGCTGAGTGCGCGCGCCACTTAGAGCTGATCGTTTCTTTCGCGGCGGGTTTATTATTACTTATCGGCTGCGTGTTCTATTTAAGATCCGAACGATTAAAGAACATTTTATTCTCTAAGGCCAGGCCGGTTACGATCGTATTGATCTTTATTTTCTGCCTTGGATGGCTGTTCTCAGATTATAGAGAAAATGAATATGGACGTTACATTAAGAATTCGCGCTATGGGCCTGATGTTACTCAATCCTGGGCATGGCTTAATGAGAATACAAAAGGCGATAATATCGCGTATGTAGGCAAGCCCCTGCCGTTTCCTTTGTATGGGACAGGCCTTAAGAACAATGTTTATTACGTATCGGTTAATTCTGTTGACCCGATACATTTGCACGACCTGAAGAATTCTAACTACCGATGGCCAAGATGGACAGATGACGCCACGCAAATGCATAAAAGTTTCGAAGAGCCGGATAACTATCGCGGCGGGGCCGATTACGCGGCTTGGCTGCGCAATCTAAAAAAGAGGAATACAGATCTTCTGTTTATTTATTCGCTTCAACATACAAAAGATATGGTATTCCCTCTTGAAGATGGCTGGGCTGAAAATAACCCGGAAGAATTTAAATTGGTTTTTTCCAACGATACCGTAAGGGTCTACAGATTAAATATATAAAGATTGGACGATAAGACGCCTAAAGTAATACTGGTACAGCCGAAGGTAGGGGATTGGGATGATTTTCGCTCCCATCCGTCTTTGCCGCTGGCTTTGTTATCCTGCGCGAGGAGGGTTGCCAGGGAATTTGACGTCGTTTTAATAGACACCAGAGTGGATAGGGAATGGAAGAAGACCTTAAAACGCGAGATCGAGAAGGAACCGCTTTGCGTGGGGGTCACTTCCATGACCGGCAGGCAGATAGGCTATGCCCTTGAGGTTTCAAGATACGTTAAGGCGCTGTCCGATATCCCGGTTGTCTGGGGAGGCATACACTCCAGCATATTGCCTGAATCTACGCTTGAGAATAAATCCGTAGATATTGTCGCTATCGGCGAAGGAGAGGCGTCGTTCCTGGAATTAGTTAAAAGATTGGCAGCGAGATCCAGCCTGAAAGGGATAGAGGGCATCTGGTTTAAAGAGGCAGGGCGGGCCGTTAAGAATCCCGGAATAAAATTCGCGGATCTGGATGATCTGCCTGAACTGCCGTTGTCCCTGGTGGACTTGAATAAATACCTGCCCAGTTTTAAGGGCCGCAGGACATTTTATATAGAGACATCGCGGGGCTGCCCTAATCGCTGCGCCTTTTGTTACAATTACACTTATAATAACAGCACGTGGAGGGCTTTTTCCGCGGAAAGGGTCATACGCGACCTGAAATACCTGACCGGCCGTTATCATATAAACAGCTACTATGTGGTTGACGATAACTTTTTCGTTGATCTAAGGCGCAGTTTGAATATAGCACAGGGCATAATAGATGAGGGGTTGGATATTTTCTGGGAGGCGCAGGGGATAACAGTGAATTCAGCGTTGAAAATGGATGATGATTACATGGATGTGTTGTTGAAGTCAGGGTTGAAGAAGGTGCACTTTGGAGTGGAGTCGGGGTCTGAACGCGTGCTGAAACAGATAAATAAGAATTTGAAGATCAGTGATATAATAAAGGTCAATAGAGAATGGCGCAGATTTGACATTGTCATTCAATATAATTTCATGTGCGGCTTTCCCGAAGAAACATGGGAAGACATCCGTAAAACCAAGGACCTGGTATTTCAATTGATGGAGGAAAACCCCAACGCGCTCATTTCTCCGATCTGCCCTTATACGCCTTATCCCGGGACCATACTTTATCAGAAAAGCCTTGATGGCGGATTTATCCATAGAAAAAGCCTGGAGGATTGGCAAACCGCGGATTATGGAGATGATCTCTGGCAATCGCCGGAAAGGAAAAGAAACATTTCTTCCTTATTCTTTTCCTCCATGTTTTTAGACAGGCACCGCGCGAAGGACATGGTCAAGTCCAGGGTCGTCAGGTTCTTAATTGAGATCTACCGCCCATTGGCAAAATTCCGGGTGAGGCATCTTTTCTTCAGGTTTATGTTAGAAACGAAGATAAAGGGTTTTATGGAAAAACTGCTGAAATAATGAACAGAGAAAAGGTATATAAGCACGCGGACAGATTGACCGGGTTTTTCCTTTTGCTCATCCCTTTTGTGATCTCTTTTTCTTCCGCGGCGGTCACGGTAGTTTCCATATTCATGATCGTGGCCTTTTTGGTTAAAAGGATAGCGGGAAGGGATTTTTCTTTCAAGAGCATGCCTGTTAAATGGCCATTTTTACTGTTGATGGCCCTTTCGTTTGTTTCCATATTCAAGACGGTAAGCCCGCGGGCAAGCCTGCAGGGTATGTGGAAACTCGCTTATTTCGGTTCGTTGTTTACCGTGGTCTGCGAAGAGATAACCGGCAGGAAATACGCCAAAAGAATAGTTATTTCGGCTATGCTGGGGCTGCTGCTTTCGTCTTTAAACGGTATATGGCAGCTCCAATTCGGCTGGGATCTCTTCAGACAGAGGGCTTACGCGATACAGGCGGATATGGGCCTGCCCAGGATAAATTCGGCGTTTCCGCATACCAATATTTTCGCCGCTTATCTGGTTTCGGTGATCCCTCTGGCCGCCGCCATGCTCATATATAGCTGGAATAACGGCATAGTCCGGAGGTTAACTTATGCCCTGCTTATGATCGTATCTTTGTTTTGCCTTGCCTTTACCTTTGCCAGGGGGGCCGCTGTAGGGCTTATTGCCGCCCTGGTTTTGATCGGCCTGGCCAGGAGGAACAAATCAGTATTTATATTTTTAATGTGTATTTTTATTATTGGGGTGATATGCATGCCGGCAGGCATAAGGGATTGGTCCAGCAAGGCGGATTCGGTTTGGGATATATTACTGAACCCGGAAAGGATAGGCGACTATAGGAACGCCCTGAATATGATACGCCATAACCCCTTGCTGGGAGTCGGGGTCAATACCTATATCCTGCACATTGATAAATATAAGATCAGAGACGGCAGCGTATATATCGGCAATGCCGGTTACGCGCACAATATCTATCTTCATATGTGGGGGGAGATCGGGATATTCGGGCTGATCGCGTTCTTATGGCTGGCCTTCTCTTTGTTTAAATATGCCTGGAGCAGATACAGATATTTGAAAGATGATTTCTTAAAGATGGCCGCGCTGGGCATTACGGGCGGGATCCTGGCTTTTCTTATCAACGGATTTACGGAAACGGTCCTGTATTACCCTAAGGTCGCGGTGCTGTTTTGGTTTGAGGTCGGTGTCCTATTAGGCATTCTTAATCTGAAAGAAGCTCAGGGTGAATGAACAGGATCTTGATAATCAGGACAGACAGGTTTGGCGAATTCATTTTGAATCTTCCGGTGATAAGGGCGCTGAGACAGAGATACCCCTCTTCGTATATCAGCGTCATGGTCAGCCCTGTTGTCAAGGAGCTCATCGCGCTCAGCCGCGATATAGACGATATCATGCTT
This sequence comes from Candidatus Omnitrophota bacterium, assembly GCA_028707125.1. NCBI lineage: Bacteria > Pseudomonadati > Candidatus Omnitrophota > Candidatus Omnitrophota bacterium. Next base: position 46,514 of record JAQTUX010000002.1, on the reverse strand, counting down.
TACGATGAAAGATCGATGGGCGGATTATTGAGCGGGCTCAGATTATCAGGGCAGATAAGAAAGGAGAGGTTTGACGCGGCCATCATCCTGAATCCCAGAAAGATATTTAATATAGCGGTTTTCCTGGCAGGCATACCCGTAAGGGTGGGTTATGACAGGAAGTGGGGTTTTTTGTTGACCCATAAGATAAAAGATAGGAAACACCTGGGAGAAAAACACGAGGTAGAATATAATCTTGACCTTTTGGCCGCCATCGGGATAGAGCCGTCTGATAAGTCGCCGCGTATAGATACGGACAAGAATGATGAGGAGTATATAAAGTCGCTGTTGGCGGATTCCGGCATTTCCGACAGGGATATGTTGATCGCCTTGCACCCCTGGACATCAGACCCCGTAAAGCAATGGCCTGTGGAGAATTTCGCTTATCTTGCCGGGGTCCTGCCGGATATCCTGCGCTGCAGGGTGTTGGTTATCGGAGGCAAGGAGGAGGCGGAGGCAACTGAAATATTCTGCCAGGGGCCGGGACAGCCGGTAAATCTGGCAGGCAAATTGAGTTTAAGGCAACTGGCAGCCCTGTTAAAAACGTGCAAATTGCTGATATCTAACGACAGCGGGCCGGTGCATATGGCTGCCGCGGTAGGTACGCCTGTGGTGGCTGTATTCAGGAACGATATCCAGGGTAAGTCAGCCAGGAGATGGGGGCCATGGGGCGTCAAACACGCCGTGATCGAATCCGGTTCGCTTAGCAGCATCAGCCCTCAAAGCGTAATAGATGCTGCCGTGAATTTGTTATCGTCTTAATGAGATTTCTTATAATAAATCCTTTCGGTATCGGCGATGTGCTGTTTACCACGCCACTGGCCAGGGCGATAAAGAGAAGCGCCGATAATGTTTTTCTGGGTTATTGGTGCAATATCAGGGTAGAGGAGATCTTAAGGCGTAATCCTCACGTTGACAGGATATTCGCCATGTCCAGAGGCGATTTGAAAAAGCTGTCCTGGCCTGAGGGGGCGGCCGCCTTGCTGGATTTAGCCAGAGGTATCAGGAGGGAAAGGTTTGATGCCGCGGTTGATCTATCTTTGGACCATCGTTATGCCTTGCTTTGTAAATTAGCCGGGATACGTAAAAGGATAGGGTATGATTTTAAGAACAGGGGCCGCTTTCTTACGGACAAGTTCCCTCTTGCCGGATATAAGGATAAACACGTCATCGAGTATTACCTTGATTTGTTAAACAAGGCCGGGATCAGCCGGCAAGGCGAACACATGGAGTTGTTTACGGCGCCCGAGGATGAATTACGGGCGGATGATTTTTTAAGAACGCGTAATATAAAAAGCGGCGCCTTGATCATAGGGATCGCCCCCGCGGGGGGATTAAGCTGGGGGGAGAAGGCCCGCCTTAAATATTGGCCGAAGGAACACTTTGCCGGGCTTGCGGATAATTTGATCAAGAATATGGGGGCCGGCGTAATATTTCTGGGAGACAAGGGCGACGCGGGGCAGATAAGCGGTATTATGTCTTTAATGGAGAACCGGCCGGTCAATGCCGCGGGCAAGGTATCCCTCGGCTCATTGTCCGCGCTCCTTAAGAGGTGTGGATTATTGATTACCAATGACGGGGGCATTTTGCATATGGCCGTTGCCTTGGGGATAAAGACCGTTTCCCTGTTCGGCCCTACTGACGAAAGGGTATATGGCCCTTATCCTAAGTCCAGCAGGCACATAGTTATATCGCGGGAAACTGAATGCAGGCCATGCTATAATAACTTTAGGATAGATGAGTGTTTAAATGAGAATGAGTGTCTTAGGGATATAGATGTAAAAGATGTGTATGAGGCAGCGGAAAGGTTATTGTCATGAGGGTTCCGGTTTCCGTAGTGGTTCTTAGCAGGAATGAAGAGGCCCGTATAGAAGATTGCCTGAAGTCGGTCGCGGGCTGGGCCGACGAAATAATTGTAATAGATGATTTAAGCACCGATTCGACTGTGGAGATCGCTTCAAGGTATACCCATAAGGTCATAAGCAGGAAGATGGAAGTAGAGGGTACGCATAGGAATTGGGCGTATTCACAGGCAAGGAATGCCTGGGTATTGAGTTTGGACGCTGATGAGCGGGTCACGCCTGAATTAAGAGACGGGATCCAGAAGGCGCTGGAGGACAACGTCAGGTATACTGGTTTTAGCGTGCAGAGGAGAAATTATATCGGCGATTACTGGGTGAGGCATGGCGGCTGGTACCCCGGAGGGCAGCTGCGCCTGTTCATGAAAGATAAGTTCAAATATGAAGAGGTTGAGGTGCATCCGCGCGCGTTCCTTGACGGGGAGAGCGGCCACATCAGGGCCGATCTGATACATTATTCCTACAGGGATTTCGCGGATTTTGTTGACAAATTGAACTCTCAATCAGGCAGAGAGGCGTTAAAATGGTTTAAGGCCGGCAGGAGGATGACGCTTTTCCACGCGTTTTGGCGCGCCGTGGACAGGTTTTTTCGCAGCTATATCGGCAAGGGCGCGTACAAGGACGGATTTACGGGTTTTATGGTTTCTTATTTCGCTTCAATGTATCAGATCATGAGTTACGCTAAATTCTGGGAGATGAAAAGAAAGGAGAAGGAAACAAGATGAGGATATTGGTCACTGGCGGAGCAGGATTGGTGGGTTCGCATTGCGCGGAGCATTTTGCCAGGAAGGGCTATGATGTTGTCGCGTTGGATAACCTGATGCGCTCAAAGTTGTTCGGCTACGACAAGGATTCGGTGGAATTCAACTGGAACTATCTGAAACAATATAAGAATATAGAGAGGGTAAAGGGGGATGTGAGGAATGAACAGGACGTAAAGAAGGCGATAGGAAAAGGTGTTGACGCCTGTATACATACCGCGGGCCAGCCGGGAGTGCCTTCTTCGGTCAGGATGCCCCTTGAGGACTTCAGCATAAACGCCTTCGGCACGATCAATGTGCTTGAGGCCTTAAGGCAGAAGAACAAAGACGCGGCGTTTGTTTACTGTTCTACCAACAAGGTCTATGGAGAAAATATCGACAGCATACCGTTGAAGGAAGGCGGGAAAAGGTATACCTATGATGGCAGTGCCGGCATAAACGAATCCATGTGCACGGACCTGACCGGCCATACGCCTTACGGCGTGTCAAAGCTGACCGGCGACCTTTATACTCAGGAGTACGGGCATATTTACGGGATGAGGACAGGCATATTCAGGATGTCCTGTATTTACGGCGTCAGGCAGTTCGGCTTTGAGGACCAGGGATGGGTTGCCTGGTTTGTGATCGCCAATCTTTTCCGCAAGCCCATCAATATTTATGGTGACGGCAAGCAGGTCAGAGACCTGCTTTATGTCACCGATCTGGTGGACGCGTTTGACAAATTCATACATAGCAATATAAAGGGCGAGGTCTTCAACATAGGCGGAGGCCCCGCTAACACCGCGTCGCTTCTTGAATTCATGGATGAATTAAAAAAACAGACCGGTACGGGGACGGACATTAAATTCTGCGGCTGGAGGCCTTCCGACCAGAAGGTGTACATTTCGGATACAAAAAAGGTGGAGAAGGCGCTGGGCTGGAAGGCGGGGACGAGCGTGCCGCAGGGTATAGGCCGGCTCATTGAGTGGGTAAAGGAGAATGAGAAATTCTTTAGGTGATTACCCCACACTCACGTGTGGGGAATGGCAATTCCAAGAGAGGCAAAGGATACTACACGCGTAAGCGTGTAGAGGAAATATGAAAATTGTATTTTTGGACAGGGACGGCGTCATAAACAAATACCCCGGAGACGACAGCTACGTTACCTCCTGGAAGGAGTTTGTCTTTCTACCTGGGGCCATAGACGCGATAAAGAAACTGAACAAGGCGGGGTTCAAGGTATGCGTCGTGTCCAACCAGTCAGGCGTAGGCAGGGGCCTGTTCAGCCAGGACTCACTTAATGAGATAACTCAAAAGATGCTGTCAAAACTTAAAGCCGAAGGGGCTGTCGTAGATTGCGTTTCTTACTGCACGCATACTGCCGCGGATAATTGTCCCTGCAGGAAGCCCAGGACCGGCTTGATAGATAAGGCCGTGAAACTTTTAGCTGGAAAAAGTCAGAAATTGGATCTCTCCAGGTGTTTCTTTGTGGGCGATTCTATTGTTGACGTAAAGACAGGCAGATCCGCCGGGTTAAAGACGATCGTGGTATTTTCCGGCAAGGAGAAGCCGCGCAATAAAAGCGCCTGGGATGCTGCCCCGGATCACACCGCTTCCGACCTGCGGGAAGCGGTTGATATTATCCTGCGATGAAGATACTGGTTTGTTATGCCTCAAGCGGCACCGGCCACAGGAAATCGGCGGAGGCGGTACATAGTTATCTTACCCGCCATCACCCTCAGCATAGCGCCGAACTTATAGACATCCTGGCGTTCACCAACCCCGTTTTTAAAAGAATATATGACCGCGGCTACTTATATCTTATAACCCGGCTCAGGCCTGTCTGGGCGCTGTTGTATCATCTCTCTCATTTTTGCGCCAGTATCAGCAGCCCCTTCAGGTTTCTGGTCAACCGCTTAAATACCTCCGGGTTCGCGCGGTATGTTTTCCGGTCCAGGCCGGACGTGATCATCTCCACCCATTTTCTGATCAATGAGATCCTGGATTTTCTCATAAAGTATAGAGGCCTGCGCGCGCGCCTTTTTTGCGTGATCACCGATTTTGACGTGCACAGATACTGGCTGTTTGATTCTGTATATAAATTTGTGGTCGCCCTGGACAGCACCAGGGATGCTCTTATGGCGCTGGGTATAGACAGGTCCAGGATCATGGTCACAGGCATACCTGTTGCCGAAGAGTACCACCGTATTTACGATAAGGCGCTCATGAGGATGAAGCTTGGCCTGCGGAAAGACGGGTTTACTGTATTGATCGCCGGCGGCACGGTCGGCATGGGGCCGTTAGAGAGGATAGTTGAGCGGCTGCGGGGCAATGTCGATCTTATGGTTGTCTGCGGGCATAACAGGAAGATATTCCGAAAATTGAACGAAAGTAACCTTCGCGGCGTGAAGGTATTCGGATTTGTGGACAATATGTATGAATTAATGGCGGCGGCAGATGCGATAGTCACAAAGCCGGGCGGGCTGTCTGTATCGGAGAGCATAGCCATGGGCCTGCCGATGATCTTTATTTCTCCCATACCCGGACAGGAGGTAAGCAACGTCAGGGTATTAGCGCGCTATGGCGTAGGCGCGCTGGCAGATAGCGCGGAGGCGGTAAAAGAGGCGGTCCTGGATCTGAAGAATGATCCGGACAATGCTAGATCTGCCGCTGCCCGCGTGCGGCAGTTGTCCAACCCGGCAGTTTTAAGCCAGATATACGATGAAATATGCAAAAGTTGCCCTGGGGATCCCTCCTGAAGGCCCCTTTGATTATATTATACCGCGGGAACATTCTTTTCTTAAGGCAGGTTCGAGGGTCGTTGTCCCGTTTCGTAACCGCGCCCTCCTCGGTTTTGTAGTCGGCACCTGTTCTAAAACCCCCTTCAAGAAAATCAAAGAGATCGCCGGCGTATTGGACGGTTCCGCCGTTCTCAGCAGGCAATACCTGGAGCTTTGCAGGGAGCTTTCTATTTATTATTGCTCTTCCTGGGGAATGATGATCGAGACGGGCCTGCCGCGTTTTCTGGCGCGCAATAAGCCGTTTCCGGGAATAAACGGTTATCCTCCGGAAAACATCCGCGGCAGAAGCGCGTCCGTAGAACTCATATTTGATCCAGCCGGAGATAAGCGTTATTGGTATTTCAGCAGGATCAGGGATCTTATGAAGGAAGGTATGTCCGTGCTGATAGTCGTGCCGGAGGCGTCGGCATTATCAGACACAGAGGCGCGGATAAAGCAGGATCTGGGTATCGAGCCCGTGGTGATAATGAAAGAGGAATCCTTTAAGACAGGGGCGCGAAAATTAGAGCTGCTGGCCGGAGCGGAGCCGAAGGCGTTTCTTGGTATGCGTTCCGCGGTCTTCTCTCAGATCAAGAACCTGGGATTGATCATACTGGAAGACGAGTCAAACCCCGTTTACAAACAGGAGCAGGCGCCCTGTTATAACGCCAGAGAGGTCGCTCTGTTCCGGTCCAGGCTGGAAGGCGTAAGCGTGATACTGACATCGCAGATGCCTTCTTTGGAGGCGTATAATATGGCCTCGGGCGAGGCGGCTAAATTAACTGTGTTGGAACCCGGCGCCCCATTATGTGAGGTCTCCATTATTGATATGCGTAAGGAGTTTCTCAAGCATTTCCGCAAGAAGGGGGAGTACATTATTTCTCTTGAGATGGAGAGGCTGATCGGGGACGCGCTTTCTTCTTCGCGAAAGGTGATATTGTTCTCCAACAGAAGCGGTTTCGCGCAGAATATAAAGTGCCCTTCCTGCGGCTTCACATTTATCTGCGAACGCTGCAACCTGCCTCTGGTCTTTCATCTGGACAGGAACCTGTTCCTCTGCAGGCGCTGTAACTATAAGACGGAGGTCCGGAATATCTGCCCGAAATGCAACGCGGGGTATATGCATTATTTTAGTTTCGGCATTGAAAAGCTGGAAGGCGAATTGAGGAGGATATTCCCTCAAGCATCTATCGGGAGGCTTGACAGCGAGAGCCCGCGCCCGGACACTGATCGCGACATCCTTGTGGCTTCTCAGGTCGTCTTGAAGGCGCACCTGCCCCCCGTGGATCTGCTGGGAGTGGTATCGGTGGACAACCTTCTTAACCAGGCGGATTTCAGGGCGGCGGAGAAGGCGTTCGCTTTGTTGTTTAAATTAAAAAGATTATGCCGGGGCAGGATGGCCATCCAGACCATGAGCCCGCAGCATTATTGTTTTGAGGCCGTTAAGAAAGACGACTATGGGCTTTTTTATAAGAATGAATTTTCCACGAGAAAGCAGCTGAACCTGCCGCCATACAGGCATATTATCCTGGTCAACCTCAGGGGCAGGGAGCAGGATAAGGTGGAGGAGGCGTCAGGCAAGCTGTTTGACCTGTTGAAGGATAAGTTCGCTCCCTATAAACACACCAGTTTGATAGGCAGCGTCAGGAATACGCCTTTTAAGCTGCGGGGAAATTTTCGCCGGCAGATAGTCATAAACAGCAGCCGTCCGCGGTCAACATCTCCCAGGTTAAAAGAGGCCTTGAGGGATTTCCGTCCGTCGGGTATAATTGTGACTGTGGACGTGGACCCGGTGTGAGGTTGTATGGACATTGTATTTTTCGGAAGCTCGGAATTCGCGGTCAAGCCGCTTCAGGCGATACTGGAGAGCCGGCATAAGGTCGCGCTTGTGGTGACCCAGCCTGACAGGGCTAAGGGCAGGGGCCTGAAGGTCTCTGCTACGCCGGTAAAAGAACTGGCTGTGAGCAAGGGTATCGAAGTTTATCAGCCGGCCGCGTTGGACAAAAAGTGCCTGCGGGCGCTTAAGGAGAGGCAGGCGGATTTGTTTGTGGTAGTTTCCTACGGCAAGATAATACCTAAGCCGATACTTGATATACCCAAAACATTTTCTATAAATCTCCATGCCTCGCTTTTACCTAAATACAGGGGCGCGGCGCCCATAAACCGGGCGATAATAAGCGGAGAGAAGAAGACAGGGGTGTCCATTATCCGCATGAACGAGAAGATGGACGCGGGAGACATCCTGCTGAAAGACGAGACCGCGATCAGCCCGGATGATAACGCCGTAACGCTCGCGGGCAAATTATCTTCGCTGGGAAGCAGGAGATTGATCGAGGCGATCGAAAGCATAGATAAAGGCGGATTCAGCCTGATAAAGCAAAACGAGAAAGAGGCGACCTTCGCCCCTAAGCTGAAGAAAGAAGACGGGTTGATAGACTGGTCATGCGGCGCGCTTCAGATACATGATCTGGTCCGCGGCCTGGCCGGCTGGCCCTGCGCCTTCACATATTATATAGGTAAGAATCTGAAGATATTGAAGGCCGCCTTGTCGGAAAATGACTTTAAGGGGGCCGGACCGGCAGAAGTTGTCAGTGTCGGCAAAAGCGGCATCACGGTCAAGGCGGGCTCAGGCGCGGTTATCATCCAGGAATTGCAATTAGAAGGGGCCAGATCGATGAGCGCGCGGGAGTTCATTGCCGGGCATAAGATGTCCCCCGGTGAAGTCCTGGGCGGGAGAAATCTGTTGCAATAAGATATAAGGATGTTATAATAAAACTTCCAATTCTTTAAAAATATAATTCCCTGAAAGATGCCTGAATTAAGGAAAGACCCCATAATAGGACGCTGGGTTATTATTGCCACCGAAAGAAAGAAGAGGCCGGACTCATTCGCGCCTGCCACAGAGGCGCCGTCGGAAGGCGAATGCCCTTTTTGTGAAGGCAGGGAGGCAATGACCCCTCCTGAAATATACGCCGTCCGCGCGGGAGAGACAAAACCGAACAGCCCCGGCTGGCGCGTGAGGGTGGTCTCCAGCATCGCCCCTTTTCTTGAGGTCAAAGACGGGATAGAGAGGCGCGGCCACGGCCTGTATGACCTTATGAACGGGATCGGGGCGCACGAAGTCGTGATAGAGACAAACGCGCATATAGCCAATATGGCTGATCTGCCCCCGGAGCTCATAGAGGAGGTCATCAATACTTACATCAGCCGCATAAACGACCTGGAGAAAGACGAAAGGTTTAAATACGTCCTTGTTTTTAAAAATTACGGCTGGGCATCCGGCGGCGGCAGGATCAAACACTCGCGTTCTCAGCTGATCGCCACGCCGGTTACACCCAAGAGGGTGAAGGAAAAGCTGGTTGGCGCGCGGAAATATTTTGAATACCGCGAGCGTTGTGTTTTCTGCGATCTGATAAAGCAGGAACTGGATTCCGGCGAAAGGGTCATACTTGACCTTGACGGATTTGTGGCCATAAGCCCGTTTGCCTCAAGGTTCCCTTTTGAGGTCTGGATACTCCCTAAGAAACATTCCGCTGATTTCGCGAGCATAGAACCGCAGAACAGAAAATATCTGGCGTTGATGATAAAGCAGGTGCTGCAGAAGTTGAATATCGGGCTGGACAACCCGCCCTATAATTATATCATACATAGCGCGCCTTTCAGGAGGCAGAAGGCGGGTTACTGGAAGACCATAGACAGCGATTTCCACTGGCACATAGAGATCATGCCGCGTTTGACCAGGGTGGCGGGTTTTGAGTGGGGCACAGGTTTTTATATCTGCCCGCTGGCGCCTGAAGACGCGACTAAATTTTTGAAGGGGATAAAGATATAGATGGGTGAGTTAAGAAGGGACCCTGTCATAGGCAGGTGGGTCATTACCAACGTTGAGCGCCCTATGGGGCCCGGCGATTTTGAGAGGGAGGCCCACGAATGGAAGAAGGGCGAGTGCCCTTTCTGCAGCGGCAATGAGGGCCTGACGCCTCCCGAGATCGAAGCCGTGCGGCAGCCGCATACAAAGCCCAATACTCCCGGCTGGTCGGTGAGGGTTGTGCCTAATAAATTTCCCGCCCTGCGCATAGAGGGTGATTTAGAGAGGTCCGGCGTAGGGGTGTTTGATATGACTGCCGGCGTAGGGGCGCATGAGATCATTATAGAGTCGCCCGACCACCATAAGGAGCTCTCAGACCTGGATGTCCCGCAGATAAGGGATGTTATAGACAAATACTGCAGCCGCTGCCTGGACCTCAAAAAAGACAAGCGTTTCAAATATATACTTATATTTAAAAATTACGGCCCTTCTGCCGGCGCGTCTTTGGAGCACCCTCATTCTCAGCTTATCGCCCTGCCTATGGTGCCTAAGAACGTGATGGAAGAGCTTAGCGGTTCGGCTGATTATTTTGGATTTCGCGATAGATGCATATTCTGCGACATAATCCAGCAGGAACAGGAGGAGGAGGAAAGGATAATCCTTGAGACGGACAGGTTTATCGCCTTTTGCCCTTTTGTCTCCAGGTTCGCCTTTGAGGCCTGGATCGTGCCGAAGAAACATTCGGGCCATTTCCACTCTATAGATAACGGCGAGAAAGAGGCGCTTGCCGCGGTGTTGAAAGAAACATTGCTGAAGATCAAAAATGTCTTATCCGATCCGTCGTACAACTTTATCATACATACCTCTCCTTTAGGCGAGAGTGGAAGCGAGAGCTATCATTGGCATATAGAGATCATGCCTAAACTTACGCGCGTTGCCGGTTTTGAATGGGGGACCGGCTTTTACATAGTTCCTACGCCGCCGGAGCTGGCGGCAGGATATCTCAGGAAAATAAAACTATAAGAAGGAGGTAGTAAAATGGCAGTTAGAGTAGGCATTAACGGTTTCGGCAGGATCGGCAGGCTCGTTTACAGGGCAGGGCTCAATAATAAGAACATTGATTTCGTGGCGGTGAACGATCTGCCGGTAGGGACCAAGACGCTGGCGCATCTTCTGAAATATGATTCGACCTTCGGGATATTGAAAGAAGAGGTCAAGGCAACGGACAACTCGCTGATCGTCAACGGTAAAGAGCTGAAGATCATAAGTTATAAATTACCGTCTGAGATCCCCTGGAAGGACCTGGGGGTAGATATAGTCGTGGAATCCACCGGTATATTTACCGACAAGGAAAAGGCGCAGGGGCACATCGCGCAGGGCGCCAAAAAGGTCATAATCTCCGCCCCCGCGAAGAATGAGGATGTCACCATAGTCCTGGGCGTCAACGACAATATGTATGACCCGGCGAAGCATTCCGTGATCTCAAACGCCTCCTGCACCACCAACTGCCTGGCTCCGCTGGCAAAGGTCCTGCTGGATAATTTCGGCATTAAGCGCGGCCTTATGACCACGATACATTCTTATACCAACGACCAGAGGATCCTGGACCTGCCGCATAAGGACTTAAGGCGCGCCCGCGCGGCAGCGGTATCAATGATACCCACTTCAACAGGCGCGGCAAAGGCGATCGGCTCTGTCCTGCCTCAGTTGAAAGGCAAGATGGACGGCTTTGCCATACGCGTTCCCACGCCGGACGTATCATTGACCGACCTTACCTGCGAGCTGGAAAGATCCACCAGCGTTGAAGAGATAAACGCCGCCTTCAAGAAAGCCGCGGACGGAGCGATGAAGCGCGTCCTGGAATATTCCGAGGCGCCTTTGGTCTCTAAGGACTTTGTGGGCAATCCCAAATCATGCATATTTGACCCGGACCTTACCAAGGTCATAGGCGGTAATTTCGCTAAATTGGCGGCATGGTATGACAACGAATGGGGCTATTCCTGCCGCGTTGTTGACCTTGTTGAATTCATCGCCGGCAAAGGGTTATAGTAAGGTTAACCGCATCAGTTTCAAACAATGGGACAGGAAGCCGAAAGGCCGCCTGCCCCATTTTGTTTAATAAGGGGCGGTCATAAAACGAGGGGAGTTGTTATGAAGAGCTGCGTTGCCGCGGTAATATCTTTTCTCCTGTTGTCCGGCACGGCCTTTTGCGCTGATGTCAAATGGCAGGATTCGCTCGCGTCTCAGGTCAACAGCAAGGATATAAACCAGGTCATATTCGGAGGAGGAACGGGCGATCTAATAGCGGCTGCCACTGCCGAGGGGTTATATTTCAGCGATGACAGCGGAGCCGCGTTCAAGAAGATATTTCATTATTTTACCGAAGACAAAGGCGATACGCTATCCGCGGCATTAAAAGCCAACCTTATATTCGCCGGCACAAAGAACGGTTTATATATAAGCCATAATTCAGGCAAGAACTGGGTAAGGGCTTACGGCGGCCTTAGGGGAGAGGTATTTAAGGCGGTTGTTGCCGGTGAATATGTTTATGCCGTATCGGAAGAAGGTTTGTTTGTTTCAAAGGATGACGGCAGGTCCTGGGAGAGGATCTTTCTGGGAGGCATAAACCGCCCCGATGAAGAGGCGGACTCCGACGAACCCTCCGGGGACACGGAAGAAATGCTTCCCGGAGAGGTCAACGCGCTGGGTTTTATAGGCGGCGATGAGGCGGGGCTGGCGCTTGGCAGCAGGTCAGGGCTTTACACTCTGGAGTTCACAGGCAGCGGTATTTTAATAAGTAAAGTCGCTATTCTCAGCGGAATGGAGATAACGGGCATCGCGCCTTCAGGCGATGATCAATGCCTGTATGTTTCCGGCAGGAACACGGTTTATAAATTCTGGCACGCGAACAACGCGGTTGAACAGGTAGACAGCGGCAGGGAGTTTTATGAAATAAAAGGCCTTGCCTTTAACTCGGCCGTGAGGGAGTATTTTGTTATAGACAGGCAGGGTATCTACGAACAGCAGGCGCAGACCGGCAGCGTGGTTGGTAACAGTGTTATGTTTGAGCGCCTGAAAGTGTTTGGAATAGAGCCGACAATAGAGCAGCTGCACAGGGCTGCCATAGAGTACGCGGAGGTCAGCCCAGCCAAGATAACTCATTGGCGCAGGAAAGCCGCGAAGCGCGCCTTCTTGCCCACAATGAGCATCGGCTATGACCGCTCAATAAGCGATACATATGAGATCTATACCAGCGCGACCAAGGATTACATAATATCCGGGCCCAGGGACCGCACTGACGGCTGGGATGTAAATCTTGCCTGGGACCTGGGTGACTGGATCTATAATGAGCACCAGACATCCATTGACGTGCGGTCGCGCCTTATGGTAGAGTTAAGGAATGATATATTGGAGGATCTGGACCGGCTGTATTTTGAGCGAAGGCGGCTTCAGAATAAGCTGACCGGCGTCCCCGGTTCGCGGGACGCCTCATTTGATGATTTGATGCTCAGGATAGATGAGCTGACTGCCCGCATTGACTCTCTGACAGGCGGGTATTTAAGCAGATACATAGAGGGCCGCGGTTAAATCAGCGCCATAAAGGAGTTAAGACGGAATGAAAGAAAAGATATTGATAGTAGAGGACGAAAGAGATATAGTCAAGATGCTTGACTATAATCTCAAAAAGGATGGCTTCAGGACGCTTTCCTGCTATGACGGCGAAGCCGCATTAAGTTTAGCCAGGAGAGAGCACCCGGATCTGATCATTTTGGATTTAATGCTGCCGGGAATAGACGGCTTAGAGGTTTGCAAGATATTGAAGAAGGAAGGCAGGACCGCCATAATTCCTATAGTTATGCTGACTGCTAAGGCCCAGGAGGCGGATAAGATCCTGGGTTTGGAATTAGGCGCTGACGACTACATCACCAAGCCGTTCAGTCCCAGGGAGTTAATAGCCCGGGTGAAAGCGGTCCTGCGCAGGGTGCAGGATAAAGGGAATCTGCCGGAAGTGCTCAAGATAGGGGGTTTGACCATGGATTTTTCCAAGATCCTGGTTTCTGTCAAAGGCAGGACGGCAGCGCTTACTGCCAAAGAATTTGAATTATTGAAGACGCTGATCAAGGCCAAAGGCAGGGTCTTATCGCGCGATTATCTGCTGGATACCATCTGGGGGTTTGACCACGCGATTGAAATCCAGACCCGCACCGTGGATGTGCATATCAGGACTTTGCGCGCGAAATTAAGAACTGAGGCAAGGCGGATCATTACCGTGAAAAATTACGGCTACAGGTTTGAGGCGGAGGAGTAAGTTATGTTCGGGGACAGGGCCAGGATAAGAAAATTAAAAGAGGAACTGGATCACGCCTCTAAGGAGATGAACAAGCTGGAGGCGCGGTATAATTCTATCCGGACTGTGCTGGAGAGCATGGTAGAGGGGGTAATTATAGTCAACAGGGACACAAGGATAGTTTCCATTAATTCTTCGGCGGAGAAGATATTCGGCATCCTGAAGAGAGAAAGCGAAGGCAGATTTTTTTTAGAGGCGGTCCGCAATAACGACATCGTAGAGGTCATGCAGAAGGTATTAAAAAACGGGGATTTTATTTCTCAGGAACTTGATCTTGTCTGGCCTGTTCAGCGGATATTCCAGGTTAACGCTTCGCCCATACTTGAGAACGGCAGGGTAAGCGGCTGCCTGATAGTCATACACGACATTACCGAGATAAGGAAATTAGAACAGGTGCGCTCTGATTTTGTAGCCAATGTATCGCACGAATTAAAGACGCCGCTCACTTCCATAAAGGGCTTTGTGGAGACGCTCCTTGAAGGCGCGTTAGAGGATAAAGAAAACAGCCGGCATTTCCTGCGGATTATTCAGGATCACACCGACCGCCTGGATAGTTTAGTCAATGACCTGCTGGATTTGTCTTATCTGGAATCAAAGGCAGCGGCGCTTGAGAAAAAGGAAGTGAATATCAGGAAACTTGCCGACGACATATTGGCGGGTTTCAAATCTCACTTGAAGAAAAGATCTGTTTCAGCCGTCAATGATCTGCCTCCGGATTTATTAATCAAGGCGGATGAAGGTAAGATCAGCCAGGTCATGACTAACCTTATTGACAACGCGATCAAATTCAACCGGCAGGACGGCACGGTTAAAATATACAGCCGGTATTCAGGCGGCGAAATAAAAATATTCGTGGAGGATTCCGGGATCGGCATCCCCGCGAAAGATGCCCCCCGTATTTTTGAACGTTTCTACCGCGTAGATAAAGCCCGCTCCCGCGAACTCGGCGGGACCGGCCTCGGGCTTTCTATCGTTAAACACATTGTTGAGCTCCACGGCGGTTCAGTCGGCGTGGAAAGCACCGAAGGCCTGGGCTCAAAATTCCATTTTTCCCTTCCTGAATAACTCCAAAAACATTTTACCTGCATTTTACTTCTCCTTGAAGCGGATTTAATATGCCCATTGTATACTTATTTCAGGATTAAAAAAAAGGAGGGGAATATGAAGAAGGTTATTTTTATGATAACCAGCATGGTTTTAGTTTTAGCAGTAAAGGTTTATGCTTATGATGACGGTGACTTTCAAATATGGCATACAGAAAACCAGGAATTTAAGGTTAACAAAGAGTCAAAGATAACCCTGGAAGAAGAATTCCGCTGGGGAGATGATGCCGGTGATTTCTATTATCACCACTATGACGCGGGTTTTATATACAGCTTGAACAAGCATCTTGATTTGGGGATCGCCTACAGGCAGGCCTATGAAAAAAAGAAAGGTAAATTCAAAGATGAGAACAGGCCTCATTTGAACGCGGCGCTAAAATATGAATTATACGGATTTAAACTTGACGACCGTAACCGCATTGAGTACCGGCATTTCGATTATCAAGCTGATACCTGGAGGTACCGTAATAAGTTTGCCGTAAAGTTTCCCTGGAAATTGACAAAGTTTGAGATCCAGCCTTATGTGGCGGATGAAATCTTCGTTGAATTAGATGACGGCTCGCTAAGCAGGAACAGGCTGTATTCCGGTTTTGGCCTTGCCATTAACGGGAATATAAAAAGTGAGGTTTACTATTTATTGCAAAGCAGCAGGAGTTCAGGGGAGTGGAAAGACGCCAATGTGCTGGGAATTAAGCTAAAGCTTGTTTTCTAGATTTTACATAGATTTTACATTAACTTCATCTATATCTAATATAGATACGATATAATTAATAAAGAAAACAAAAAATAAGGAGGAAAATATGTTTAAAACATGGGCATTTGTTCTGATCGCGGCCATGTTCGCGGCTTCCGCGTCCGCGGCAAGGGATGAAAATTCCATACAGGTCAAAGGCTCGGATACGATGGTGAACCTGGGCCAGGCCTGGGCTGAAAAGTATATGGAGGATAACGCCGGCGATTTTGTGGCGGTTACGGGCGGCGGCTCAGGCACAGGCCTGTCAAGCCTGATAAGCGGCACCTGCGATATAGCCATGAGTTCCAGGAATATCAAGGAAAAGGAGATCGCCCTTGCCAGGCAGAAAGGCATCAATCCCAACGAAATAAAAGTCGGATTAGACGGCCTCGCGGTGATAGTGAATCCGGCTAATCCCGCCGCTAAACTTACCCTGGCGCAGCTGGCCGATATCTTTACCGGCAGGGTTACTAACTGGAAGCAGGTGGGGGGCGGGGATGAGAAGATAGTGGTGCTTTCGCGCGAAGTCAATTCCGGCACCCATGTTTATTTTAAGGAGCACGTATTAAGGAAGAACGACCCTGGCAGCAAAGAGGAATTTGCCCCTACGGCGCTGATGCTTTCATCTTCTCAGGCGATCGCCGATGAGGTGGCAGGCAATCCCGCCGCCATCGGTTATTATGGAATGGGCTATATTTCGCCTAAGCAAAAGCCGGTAGCCGTGGCCAAAGACGAAAAGTCGGAATATATTGAGCCCGCGATAGACAATGTTTTGAGCGGCGCCTATCCCATTTCCCGGCCCTTATTCATATACACTAACGGAGAGCCGGATGGGCTGGTCAAAAAATTTATTGATTTTATTCTTTCAAAAGAAGGCCAGGAGATCGTGCTGAAGACCGATTTTGTTCCGGTTAAAAAATAGGACTATGCGCAAGTTCAAAGAATCCCTTATTGAAAAACTTATATTCATCTGCGGCCTGGCTTCGGTATTCTTTGTGGCGCTGATTTTTCTGTTCCTGCTCAAGGAAGGGCTGGCGGTATTTAAGACCATAGGCCCTTTTAAATTCCTCCTGGGAAAGAGCTGGTATCCGATATCCGAGCCGCCGCAGTTGGGGATACTGCCTTTGATCCTCGGCTCTTTGCTGGTTACCCTGGGGGCGGCGGTAATTTCTCTACCGATAGGCGTGGGCTGCGCGATCTATATAGCCGAGATAGCCCCGTTAAAGACCAAAGAGACGCTTAAGGCGGGTATCGAATTATTGGCGGCCATTCCCAGCGTTGTCCTGGGATTTATCGGTATGGTAACGCTCGTCCCCCTGGTAAAGGCGGTATTTCATCTGCCGACAGGCCTGACCGCCTTATCCGGCTCAATAATGCTGGCATTTATGGCCATGCCCACGATAGTTTCCATCGCCGAAGACGCGTTGTATTCGGTGCCGAAGACATATAAGGAAGGCGCCCTCGCCCTGGGCGCTACACACTGGCAGGCGATATGGCGGGTGATGCTTCCGGCGGCATCAAGCGGCATACTCGCGGCGATCATGCTGGGGATAGGCAGGGTGATCGGCGAGACAATGGCGGTAATGATGATCACCGGCAATGCCGCGGCCATGCCCAACAGCATTTTAGCGCCGGTCAGGACTTTGACCGCCACCATTGCCGCTGAAATGGGCGAGGCGGTAGTAGGCAGCGAGCATTATTTTGCCTTGTTCGCCGTCGGCATAGTCCTGTTTGTCATCAGCTTTGCCATTAACGTGACCGCGGACCTCTGCCTGCATAAGAGGCAATGATGAGGAATTCCTACAGAACGCAAAATATCGCCTTTTTCTTTTTATTCCTGGCCACGCTGCTGATAGTTGTGCCGGTTGGCCTGATCGTTGTGGTCATTATCCAGAAAGGCCTGCCCGCGATCAACTGGCAGTTCCTTTCGGACATACCGAGGCAGGGTATGCGCGCCGGCGGCATATTCCCGGCGATCGTTGGGACGATATATCTGGTAGCGGGCGCCATTATCTTCGCCTTGCCCATAGGCCTTCTGGCAGCTATATACTTGAGCGAATATTCCAGAGATAACCATCTTACCCGCATCATAAAATTGGCTATCGTGAACCTGGCAGGCGTGCCTTCGGTGGTCTACGGGCTTTTTGGCCTGGCGCTTTTTGTGGTATTCTTCAAGTTCGGCGCCTCGATCATTTCCGGTTCGCTTACCCTGGGGATAATGATCCTTCCGGTGATCATCACGACCTCGCGCGAGGCGCTGGAGAGCGTTCCGCAGTCATTTCGGGAGGTGAGTTTGTCTTTGGGCGCCAGCAAATGGCAGACCATAAGGCACATCGTCCTTCCCAACGCCATACCCGGCATATTGACCGGGACGATCCTGGGGCTGGGAAGGGCCGCGGGAGAAACAGCCCCGATCCTTTTTACCGTGGCGGCATTTTATCTGCCGAAATTGCCCAATTCCATCTTTGACCAGGCAATGGCCCTGCCTTACCACCTTTACGTAATTTCCACGCAGGTGCCCAACGTTGATGAGAAGGTAAGGTATGGCACGGCGTTTGTTCTGCTGGCGCTGGTCTTGATAATGAATCTGGTGGCCATAATAATACGCTATAAGTTCAGGAAGAAAAAGAAATGGTAAAATTCGAGATACACGATCTGAATGTATGGTTTGGCCCGCTGCAGTCCATAAGGCATCTCAATATGGAGATCCAGTCCAATGAGATACTGGGCGTGATAGGGCCGGCTAACAGCGGCAAGACGACCTTCCTGCGCACGCTTAACCGCCTTAATGAGCTCAACGTCAATTACAGGGCGGCCGGAGCAGTAGAATTTGAGCGAGAGGATGTGCGCGGGATTGAAATAGAGGAACTGCGCCGCAAGATAGGCATGGTTTTCGCGCTGCCTCTGCCTCTGCCTTTATCCATATTTGAGAATGTGGCGTACGGTTTAAGGATACACGGGGAAAAAATAATGAGGAGATTGGAAGAGAGGGTGGAAGAGACCTTGCGGCAGGCCTATCTCTGGGAAGAGGTCAAAGACAGGTTAGGCGAATCAGCGTTCAAATTATCAGGGGGCCAGCAGCAGCGCCTTTGCATTGCCAGGACATTGGCGGTCGGCCCCGAGGTGATACTGTTTGACGAACCCTGTTCAGGGCTTGACCCTATCTCTACCGCCAAGGTGGAAGACGCCATGGTCAAGCTCAAGGAGAAATTCACCATTGTCCTGGTGACCAACAACGTGAAGCAGGCAGCCAGGGTCTCAGACAAGACAGCGTTCTTCTTGAACGGCGAGCTCGTTGAGCTGGACAATACAGACAGGATGTTCACCGCGCCGCGGGACAAGCGCACGGACGGTTACATCAGGGGAAAATTCGGATAATGGCAAAGATCGCCACGCGAGACCTGAACCTTTGGTACGGCAGCTTCCACGCCTTGAAGAATATAAACTCCGGCTTTGAGGCCAACAGGATCACTGCTATAATCGGCCCTTCAGGATGCGGTAAGTCCACTTTGCTCAGGGTGTTCAACCGGATGAATGACCTGATCGATGGCGTGCGCACGCACGGGCAGGTCCTGGTTGACAGCGGCAATATCCTGGACCCTGCCGCGGACCTGGTGGCCCTGCGCAAGAAGATAGGGATGGTATTCCAGCGGCCCAACCCTTTCCCGCTGTCGATCTATGAGAATATTGTTTTCGGAGAAAGGATACACGCGGAAAATATAACCAGGGACGGCCTGGACGAGATAGTTGAAACAAGCTTGAAAGGCGTGCTTCTCTGGGATGAATTAAAAGACCGGCTGGCTGAGCCGGCATTGCGCCTGTCTTTGGAGCAGAAGCAGCGCCTTTGCATAGCCCGCCTTATCGCTGTCAAGCCGGATGTGCTGTTAATGGATGAGCCCTGTTCTACCCTGGACCCGCAGGCGACCGCGAGGGTTGAAGAATTAATGCGTGAATTGAAGAATAGTTATACTATAATAATAGTCACGCATAATATGCAGCAGGCGGCGCGCGTTTCAGACGATACCGGCTTCATGCTTTTAGGCGAACTGATAGAGTTCGGGAAGACGCAGGAGATATTCACCGCGCCGCAGGACAAGCGCACGGAAGATTACATCACCGGAAGGTATGGATAAATGATCGGAGGTATAAAATGGAAAGGCATGTTGACCAGGAGTTGAAAGAACTGAACAAGGAGATCCTGAAGATGGCTGCCCTGGCAGAAGAGGCCATCTATAGATCAGTAGAGGCGCTGAAGGGCCGGGATAAGGATATGGTAAAGAGCGTCATAAGCAACGACGCCGATATTGATAAGCTGGAATTGTCCGTGGATGAGAAGTGCATTGATCTGATAGCGCGCTATCAGCCGATGGCAAAGGATCTTCGTTTTATCACCACCGGTATGAAGATAAACGCTGAACTGGAAAGGATAGCGGACATTGCCGTGGATATAGCGCAGCGGACACTTGAGATAGTGGACAAGCCGCTGTTAAAGCCGCTTATAGATATACCCAGGCTGACGGCTGTGGCGCAGAATATGGTAAAGATGTCCATAGACGCGTTCGTAAAAGGGGATATCGCCCTGGCAAAGCAGGTCCTGTTGTCTGATTCGCAGGCCGATCAGCTCCGCGATGTGATACAAAAGGAGCTCATAGAAGATTACATGGTCAAGGACGGCTCTACGGCCCCCAGGGCTGTCCAGCTGTTGCTGATAGCCCGTTTCCTGGAGCGCATATGCGACCACGCTACCAATATCGCCGAGGACGTGATCTATATGGTCCAGGCAGAAGTCGTCCGGCATCATCCCGAGAAATTGCAGTAAATCCCTCGCCCCAACTTGAGGTGCCAATTTGGCACCTCAAGTTTATAACCCCTGTGCTATGAACCCGTTGCTTTTCTCGCTCAAGAGAGGGGCCCTGCCTGTAGAAGAAAACCATTGGCAAATTAGCAAGATTGTTGTATAATTAAATTGGTGATAAAAATGATAAAGACGCTTATAAAAGGCAATAGATATAACGGCAGATATGTAGCGATGCGGGATTTTGATGATTCCAGGGTTATCGGCTACGGCGATACTGCTCAGGAGGCCTTTAAAAAGGCAGTAAAAAAGGGCTATAATAATCCCGTTGTGGTATTTGTGCCATTAAAAGGCATGGCGCAAATCTACTAATGGATATTGTTAATCATCCTTTTATTAAAATTGGCCATAATGATATACCACGAGTAGCCCTCCCTGTAACTATTATAAATCCTCATACAAATAAGAGATTAAGAACCTACGGAATAATTGATACTGGAGCGGACGAATGCGCCTTCCCAGCCGATTTTGCTGCTATTGTCGGTCATAATTTGCAAAAAGGGCATCCTAAAAAGGTAAAAACCGGCAACGGAGAAACGATTGCCTATGCGCATACAGTTTGCTTGCAGGTTTATGATTTTACAATTAAGGATGTTTTAATAGATTTCCTGCCAAATCTTTCCATTTCTCTGCTCGGCGTAAAGAGTTTCTTGAGTAAGTTTTTGCTTACCATAGATTATCCGAAGTTTACCTTTTCGTTAAAATCATAGCGAATTGCCGCTTCCGTCATTGCGAGCCCCGAAGGGGCGAAGCAATCTCTATGCAATGAACCCGTTGCCTTTCTCGCTCAGGAACACTTTCTGCGTCTGTCTTGGCTGTGTTTCGAGACAGCGGGTCCTGTCTTTGGACAGCCCCACCCCGTGCTCATTACTAATTCATCATAGGTGAACTCCGCGCGGGGCGGGGCGCCCCGTCCAAAGCCACCCACTGAGGCAATCACAGCCAAGCCAGACGCTACGAAATAATATAAAAGGTGGTCGCAATTTGCGACCACCTTTTATATTATATAAGTGGTAGGGGAGGTTTAAACCTCCCCTACAGTTGTGGATAACTCCAAATTCCATTTGAGCCCCGCCCGCGGGATGGTATAATAGAAAAGATGAACAATTAGTAAGTTATTCGGATTGTTATATGGCTAAAAGTCTTTATATAGAGATTATAGTTGATGGTATTTGTGGAGATATTAAAAAAGCGGAAAATAATGGTATTGTAGCTGGTTCAGTTATACTTACTCTTTCTGCAATTGACGCGATGGCTTTTTTAGCAATGCCATTGGCACAAAAGGAAGTTAAGCGAAAAGATTATATTAATTGGGTAGAAAAATATATGAAAACAGATTTACAGCAATCATATCAATATAGAAGTATAGATATATATGGAGCAAGGTGCGGAATTGTTCATAGATATGGAGTGGAATCACGTTTAAGTGAAACGAAAAGCTGTAAAATCTTTGTTTATCATAATGGTTCGGAACATATTTATAACCCCTCTAAAGAGAAAGATTTAGTTCTTATAAGCATACCACGTTTTACCAGAGATTTTTTTAAAGCAGTAAAAAAATTTATGATAGATATTGCTAGAGATAAGAATTTAAAACTAAGAACTGATAGCCGTATTACAAAGCTTTTTAAAGTAGGCAGCAGAGATGAATTACAATAGAAATATACGTGTAACGGGGACGGTTCTCATTGAAATAATTTCTTGTGGTAACGGAAGTAATGTAAAGCGGCTGGAGAATTTATTCTGCATAAAAAGGGAGGACTCATGGATCAACAAATCGACCCTAAGACAGAAAAACTTATATTATTAGATTCCATATTTTCACCATCCGCACCTATTGATAAGAAAGATTTATTTGCAGGGAGAATATCGCAAATTGATGCAGTTTATGCAAGCATAAACGAAAAAGGACGTCATGCTATTTTATACGGAGAGAGGGGGGTTGGAAAGACTTCTTTATCGAATATAATTAATGAGTTATTACCTGCTCAAATAGTTGTTAAAGTAAACTGCGTTACCAATGATGATTTTTCAGCTATCTGGAGAAAATTGCTTAAGCGGATATATATAACCTCAGAGCAGGCTAAGCTTGGCTTTGGTAAAGATACAGAGTTAAAATCCTTTTCTCTTAATGGCTTTCTTTCTCCAGATAAGCCAATAAATCCAGATGATGTTGTACATATTTTCGAGAAGATTTCGAAATTTATAATATTAATTATTGATGAATTTGATAGAGTAGACGATACTAAAACTAAGCGACTTTTTTCAGATATTATTAAAGCTTTTTCCGACAGTTTATTTAACGTTACTTTAGTTATAGTTGGCGTTGCACATAATGTAAATGAGTTAATAGGAGAACACGCTTCGATTGAAAGAAATCTTCGGCAAGTCTTTCTTCAACGTATGTCTCGTGAAGAACTCAAGGAGATCATAAATAAGGGTCTTAGTATTTTAGCGCTCAACATGAACGAGGAAATAAAAAATCGCATTGCAAGTCTATCTCAAGGATTTCCGCATTATACTCATTTGTTATCTAAATATTGTGCTAAACAAGCTATTATTAGTGAAAGAAATGAAATCACTTCAGCAGATTTTGAAATGGCAATAGAACAGGCCTTAGATGATACACAAGAAAGCATAAGAGATTTGTATCAAAAAGCAACTATAGCTTCAAAGAAAACAATGTTTAGCGAAGTTTTGCTTGCTTGTGCTTTGGCACCTGTAGATGATTACGGAACTTTCCGTGCAATGGATATTTTAGCCCCTCTTAAATATATAACCGAAAGGACGACGATGACTGTTTCTTATTTCGCGTATAATTTAAGTCAATTATGTAGTGCCGATCGAGGAGATGTTTTAGAAAAGATAGGTAAACCTAAACGATACAGATATCGATTTAAAAATCCATTATTAAAACCTTTTATCATTTTGAAGAATATTAGTTCTGGGATTATAGATATGACTACTGTTGAAAGATTTACCGTATAATCCTAATCGCTAATCCTTCAGGCGCTTTACGCAATCTAATTACCCCTAACGAGTTATAGAAGAAATATTAAGGTGTCACAAAATGTGACACTTATCGGCGCTGAGAAATTGGCGCCGTTTTGTTTTGGTGCCGACAGATTATTGTAGCGGATGGCTTGGCTGGGTTTCGAGGGACGTTGAGGATGTCTCGCTGATGTCTCAGCGGGTGGCTTTGGACGGGGCGCCCCGCCCCGCGCGGAGTTCTCCCGTCCGTTATGGTAATGAGCACGGGGTGGGGCTGTCCAAAGACAGGCCCCGCTGCCTAGAACGAAATGCTACCCCACACTTACGTGTGGGGCATGGTAAGCTTGGAAGATAGACGATTCTACACACGTAAGTGTGTAGAGGAGAAAGTATTGACAAAAAGACATATTGGCGTAAAATATGTTCTTTCGGAGGTATGACTATGGATAAAATGACTATTAGAGACATTGACCTGAAAGGCAAAAAAGTGCTTATGCGGGCGGACTTTAATGTGCCGCTCGATGAATCTTTGAACATCACCGATGACATCAGAATACGCGCGGCAGTCCCCACAATGAAATACATCCTGGACAAAGGCGCGGCAAAGTTAATCCTGATGAGCCATCTGGGCAGGCCAAAGGGCAAGCCGGAGGCAAAATACAGCTTACAGCCCGTAGCCGAGAGATTAAACAAACTCCTGAATATGCCCGTGAAAAAACTCAACGACTGCGTCAAAGTCAAGGCAGAAGTCGATGCCGCGAAAGAAAAAGTCATCCTGCTGGAGAACTTGAGATTCCACGCCGAAGAAGAAGCCAATGACCCTGCCTTCGCCAAAGAACTGGCAGGCCTGGCAGACATATTCGTCAATGACGCCTTCGGCACAGCCCATAGAGCGCACGCATCAACAGAAGGCGTTACAAAATACCTGCCTTCGGTAGCCGGCTTCCTGCTGGAGAAAGAAATAGAGTACCTTATCGGCGCCCTGGATAAACCCAAAAAGCCCTTCGTGATAATCCTCGGCGGCGCCAAGATCTCCGACAAAATAGGTGTGATCGAAAATCTGCTGCCCAAGGCCGACTGCATCATAATCGGCGGAGGAATGGCCTACACCTTCCTTGTTGCCTTAGGCAAGAATGTCGGCAGTTCCAAGCTTGAGCCGGATAAAGTAAATATCGCCAAGAAGATCCTGGACGACGCCAGGACAAAGAATGTGAACATAGCCCTTCCTGTAGACCATGTAGCGTCTGACAGGTTTGACGCCTCGGCAGAGCCCCACGTTATTGACTCCGAGGATATCCCCGAAGGCCTGATGGCCCTTGATATCGGGCCAAAGACAATAGAAAAGTTCAAGGCCGCCTTAAAAGGCGCCAAGACAGTAGTATGGAACGGCCCGCTTGGGGTTTCCGAATGGGATTCTTTTAAGAAGGGCACAGAAGAGATAGCCAACCTGATAGCCGCGTTGGGAGCCACCACGATAATCGGCGGCGGCGATACCGCGGCGGCAATAGCCAAATTTAAACTGGAAGACAAAATGACCCACATCTCAACCGGCGGCGGGGCATCTCTTGAGCTTATGGAGGGAAAAATCCTTCCCGGCATCGCGGCACTGAAGGACAAAAAATAATGAGAAGGCCGATAATAGCCGGTAACTGGAAATTGAATAAGACCATCGCCGAGTCGCTTGAGCTGGTGAATAACCTTAAGCGGCAGCTTCTGGACGTGGAAGAAGTAGAGCTGGTGGTCTGTCCGCCTTTTACGGCGCTGGCTGAGGTTGCCGAGGCGTTGTTTGAGACAAACATACAGGTTGGAGCGCAGGACTGCTATTGGGAAGACAGCGGCGCTTTCACGGGAGAGGTTTCCGCGCCGATGTTAAAGGACGCCGGGGCAAAATTCATCATTGTCGGGCATTCAGAAAGGCGGCAGTTCTTTTCCGAAACAGATCAGACGGTGAACAAAAAGGTGAAGGCGGTATTGAAAGCAGGGCTTACGCCTATTGCCTGCGTGGGAGAGAACCTCACGCAGCGGGAAAAAGGCCAGACCTTCGCCATCATAGAGAGCCATATAAAGGGCGCCTTTGATGGGATCTCCGCGGAAGACGCGGCTGGAATTGTGGTTGCCTATGAGCCGGTATGGGCGATAGGCACAGGCAAGACCGCCACCCCGCAGCAGGCGCAGGAAGCGCATAATTTTATTCGCAAATTGCTGGCAAAGTTGTATAATGATGATGTTGCCGGCAGCGTGCGTATTCAGTACGGAGGCAGCGTTAAGCCGGCTAATGCGCGCGAGTTAATGGCTCAAGCGGATATTGACGGAGCGCTTGTGGGAGGCGCCAGCCTTGAGGCAGAGTCGTTCGCGGCAATAGTCAACAATTCAAGAGGAGTGAGTAAATAATGTTAGGATTACTTACCGCGTTACACGTGATCATATGCGTATTGTTGATAGCGGTGATACTTATCCAGCAGGGCAAAGGAGGCGGCCTTGTTGAGATGGCTTCCGGCATGGAGTCGATCTTCGGCACAAAGACCAGCTCTTTTATCGCCAAGACCACCGCTATCCTGGCCACTGCCTTTCTCTGTTCTTCTTTGGTGATCGCCTTTCTTTCCGCGCGGCAGTCCCGTTCGCTTATGGAGTCAGCTGCCTCGGTAGCGTCCGCGGCTGATTCGTCTATACAGGATATAAGCAAGCCGCAGCCGCCGGCAGCCGTTCAGGAGCAGGCAGAGCCCGTTCCTCAACCTCAAGCCAGTGTGCCTGAGCAAGCAAAATAACCGGAACCCAAGGCAGGATTTTAGAGGACTATTGCTGATAGCGATAGTCCTTTTGTTTTCTCTGAACGCCGTATGCTATGCCGGGGATCAAGGCGATGCCTTTGTTTCCGTTTCCATCGGCGACGCGCGCACGCTCATACCCATACTTGCCTCTGATTCCTCTTCCGCTGAGATCTGCGGCTTGATCTTTAACGGCCTGCTTAAATACGATAAAGACATAAAACTGACCGGCGACCTGGCAGAGAGCTGGGATGTGCTTGACGCGGGGCTGACCATCGTGTTTCATTTAAGGCGCGGCGTCAAGTGGCATGACGGCAGGGAATTCACCAGCCGCGATGTTGAATTTACCTATAATAAGCTGGTTGACCCGAAAGTCAAGACGCCTTATTCCGGTGACTTTGAGAAGGTCGCTGAACTGGAAGCGGTTGACGATCATACGGTGAGGGTAAGATACAAAGAGCCGTTTTCTCCGGGCCTGAGCAGCTGGGGTATGTGGATCATGCCGGAGCATCTGCTTAAGAATGAGGACCTGGACATATCTGATTTTTCCCGCCGCCCCGTAGGCACCGGCCCCTATAAGTTCAAGAGATGGCTTACGCAGGACAGGATAGAGCTGGAAGCCAACAGCGAATACTTTGAAGGCAGGCCGTTCATAGACAGGTATGTCTACAGGGTCATCCCTGATACGGCGACGATATTCCTTGAGCTTCAGATGGAAAACATAGATTCAGCCGGGCTGACGCCTTTGCAGTACAGGAGGCAGACGGATTCCGGGTTTTTCCGGAGCCGTTTCTCCAAATATAACCTGCCCAGTTTTGGTTTTACCTATTTAGGTTATAATCTGAACAACGATCTATTCAAAGATGTAAGGGTGAGGCAGGCGCTGGACTACGCGGTTGATAAGAATGAGATCATTAAGATCGTGCTGTTGGGGCTGGGCAGGCCGGCTACCGGGCCTTTTGCCCCTGAATCATGGGCATACAATAAGGAGGTGTTGGCGCGCCACTTTGATCCCGCGATGTCAAAGAAGCTGTTGGCTGAAGCCGGTTGGCATGATAGCGATAATGACGGCTGGCTGGACAAAGGCGGCAGGGTATTTGAGTTCACCATCATCACTAATCAGGGCAATGAGCAGAGGATTCGCGTTGCCGAAATAATCCAGAGGCGCCTTGAGCCGTTAGGCGTAAAGGTGAAGCTCAAGGTCATAGAATGGAGCGTGCTGCTGGCGGAGTATATTGACAAGCGTGATTTTGACGCCGTGCTCCTGGGGTGGTCGCTGGGCCGCGAACCCGATATCTTTGATATCTGGCATTCCTCCAAGACCAGAGAAGGAGAATTCAATTTTATCGGCTATAAGAACGCTGAGGTTGACCGCCTGCTGAATGAGGCCAGGCGCGAGTTTGACATAGATAAGCGTAAAGGGTATTACCATAAGGCGCACAAGATGATTTATGACGACCAGCCGTATATGTTCCTCTACGTGCCTGATTCTTTGCAGGCGCTTCATAAGCGCTTCAGGGGCGTTGAGGCCGCGCCTTTGGGGATCGGCTGGAATTTTATCAAATGGTGGGTGCCTTTGAGTGAGCAGAAATACAGGATGAAGCAATGATCGCTTATATATTACGCAGGTTGCTGCATATGATCCCGCTTCTGCTGGGGATCACGGTAATCAGTTTTGCCGTGATACACCTGGCGCCGGGCAAGCCCACCACGATGACCGAGGCGATGAACCCGAAATTCTCTCCCGAAGTCAGGCAGAAACTGGAGCGGCTCTATGGCCTGGACAAGCCGCTTCATATCCAGTATGTGGACTGGTTCAAGCGGGTTGCCAAGCTTGATTTCGGCAGGTCGTTCCTGGATTCAAGGCCGGTAATGGACAAGATAAAGGAGCGCGTAGGCATAACACTGGCGATAAACATACTGGCAATATGCCTGATCTTGGCGGCCGCGCTTCCCATAGGCATAAGCAGCGCGGTGCGGCAGAATACGCTGTATGATAAATTCTTTACCGTGTTTGTTTTTGTGGGATTTGCCATGCCGTCATTTTGGCTGGCGCTGGCGCTGATGGACTTTTTTGGCGTGAAGATGCATTGGTTTCCCATATCAGGGCTGAAGTCGTTGAACTTTGAGTATCTGAGCTGGCCGGGAAAACTTATTGATATGTCCAGCCATCTTGTCCTGCCTGTGTTCGTTTCCGCGTTCGGCGGCCTGGCAGGGATGAGCCGTTATATGAGGCAGAATATGATACGCGAGTTGAAGATGCCCTATATTTATACGGCAAGGGCTAAAGGGCTGCCCGAGAAAGTGGTGATCTACAAGCACGCGATGAAGAACGCGCTGTTGCCGGTGGTGACAATATTGGGGCTTTCAGTGCCCGGGCTTTTAGGCGGCAGCGTGATCCTGGAAAGCGTGTTCGGCATCCCGGGTTTAGGCAAACTCTTTTTTGAGGCGGTAATGAGCAGGGATTATCCTTTGATCATGGCGGAGCTTGTAATAACCTCTATCCTGACCCTGCTGGGCAATATGCTGGCTGATATCTCTTACGCCTGCGTTGACCCGAGGATCAGGTATAAGAAAATATAGATGAGAGAAAACAAAGGTTTGTTTATAGCCGGGGCCATAATAATCTCCCTCTTCGCCATCCTGGCAATATTCGCGCCCGCGGTCGCGCCTTATGACCCGGGCAGCATAGACGCCGATAACCTGCTTATGTCGCCTTCAAAGGCGCACATCTTCGGCACGGATTCGCTGGGCAGGGACATATTCAGCCGTATGGTTTTCGGCGCGCGCATCTCGCTTTCCATAGGTTTTATCGCGGTGGGTATCGCGGTGTTGATCGGGGTGATGCTGGGCTCTATTTCCGGGTTTTACGGCGGCTGGCTGGATTCGCTGATAATGCGTTTCACGGATATAATGTTGTGCTTTCCCGCTTTTTTCCTGATACTGAGCGTCGTGGCTCTGCTTGAACCGTCAATATTCAATATAATGTTCATAATCGGCATTACCAGCTGGATGGGCACTGCCCGCCTTATCCGGGCGGAGATCCTGTCCTTGAGGCACAGGGAGTTTATACAGGCAGAGGTGGCAATAGGGGCCTCCAACTTCAGGATCATCTTCCGGCATCTTATACCTAACGCCATAGGCCCGGTGCTGGTAAGCGCTATCTTAGGCATTTCCGCCGCCATACTTCTTGAGTCGTCTTTAAGTTTTCTCGGCTTAGGCGTTCAGCCGCCCACGCCCAGCTGGGGCAATATGCTTATAGAGGCAAAGTCAACTTTGGGCGTGGCATGGTGGTTGATGTTATTCCCCGGTATGGCGATACTGCTGACTATACTGGGATTTAATTTTATCGGAGAGGGTTTAAGGGGGAGGTCCTGATTGGAAGATCTGCTCAGGATAGAGGGGCTTAAGGTAGATATCCGGATAGGGGATAAGGTGATCTCAGCGGTCAGGGAGGCCACCCTTGCTGTCAGGCCGCGCTCCATATTCGCCCTTGCCGGAGAGAGCGGCTCGGGCAAGACCATCACAGCCCTTTCCATCACCAATATCCTTCCGCCCTCGGCGAGGATCATCAGAGGCAGGGTATATTTTGACGGCTTAGATATATTTTCCCTGAGCCGGCAACGCTTGCAGGAATTGAGGGGCAGCGAGATCTCTTATATTTTTCAGGAGCCGGCAGCGTATCTTAACCCGGTATTATCCATCGGAGAGCAGGTCGGCGAATGCGTGGCGTTCCACCAGAAGACAGACAGGGCCGAGACAAGAAAGAGGGCCATTGAACTTCTCAGGATGGCGAGGATGCCGCGTCCGGAAGACGTGTTCGGGCAGTATCCTCATCAGCTTTCCGGAGGGATGAACCAGAGGGCGATGATAGCTACGGCGCTGGCAAGCAGCCCCAAACTTCTCATCGCGGACGAGCCGACCACCGCGCTTGACGTTAATACCCAGTCAGAGATATTGCGCCTTTTGCTTGACCTGAAAAATAAATTCGGATTTTCCGTTCTATTCATAACCCACGATCTGTCCATTGTGCGTAAGATAGCGGATGATGTGGCGATAATGTACAGGGGAGAGATAGTGGAGTCGGGCGGCAGAGAGCAGATCTTTTCCAGCCCGAAGCACGCGCACACCCGGGAGCTGATCAGCGCGTATGAGGAGCTGGCGGTTTTATGATCGCGCAGATAAAGGACCTGAAAAAATATTTTATGATAGAGGCGGGGCCGTTTAGCGCCGGCTCAAGGCAGGTAACGGCGGTTGACGGAGTGAGTTTTGTCATTAATGAAAATGAATCGGTGGGTCTTGTGGGAGAGTCGGGCTGCGGCAAGACAACGCTGGCAAAGCTCATTTTGAAGATCATCGCCCCCACTTCAGGCGAGGTGAATTTTGATCCGCGCAGCATCGCTAACCCGCGCAAAGACGCGCAGGTCGTGTTCCAGAATCCCTACAACAGCCTCGATCCCTTGATGAAGGTAAGGGACATCCTGTCAGAGCCGCTATTGATACACCGGATCGTACCCAGTGAGCAAGTCGTTGGGGAGATGAAGAGATTGCTCGATCTCTGCCAGATGGATGAGGGCGCGCTTTCCAGATACCCGGATGAATTAAGCCAGGGGCAGAGGCAGAGGATCTGCATTGCCCGCGCGCTGGCGTCTCGTCCGAAACTTCTTGTTTTGGATGAGCCGCTTTCCGCGCTGGACCTGACCATCCAGCGGCAGATCCTGCATCTCTTGCTTGATCTAAGGGAGAGGTTCTCCATTTCTTTTCTGTTCATTTCACACAATATAGCGCTGGTGAAGCGCTTGTCAGAGAAGATACTGGTCATGTATAGAGGTAAGATCGTAGAGGAGGGCGCCAGCGATATAGTGGTCTCGCAGCCTCAGCATCCATACACACGCAGTTTAATCAGGGAGGTGAAATTTGAAAATACTTAGGAGGTATATTGCGGCCGCAGCTGTTTTACTTTTATTCTCCTGGCCCGCATCTGCCGATAAGTTTATCCTTAAGTCAGGCGCCGAGATAGAAGGAGATATAGTAGAAAGAACAGACAGTTATACAAAGGTGGACATCGGCGGGACAGAGGTAACGGTCTTTAACGACGAGATCGCGCAGGAGGGCAGCGCCGCCCCATCAACAGGTAAACATTTTCTCTGGAAGGCCTCTTCAGGCAGCGATACTTGTTATATCCTGGGTTCCGTGCATTTCGCGAAAAAGGAGATCTATCCTCTGGACAGAGAGATAGAAGGCGCTTTTGACAGGGCGGGGGTTTTAGCGGTAGAGGTGGACGTCCTTAATATTGACCCGGTTGAGATACAAAGGATCACCATGGAGAGCGCCGTTTACCCTCCGGGGCGCACTCTTAAACAGGAGATATCTGCGGATGTCTATAATGCAACAGCGGCAAAGCTTAAGGAATTCGGGCTGGATATGGAGCAGTTCGAGATCTTTAAACCCTGGCTTTGCGCCCTGACCATAATCGGGCTTGAATTCCAAAAGCTGGGATTTAACCCTGAAGACGGGGTTGACATGCATTTTCTCAATAAGGCAAGGGGCGTCAAAAAGATAGTCGAACTTGAGACCTTTGATTTTCAGGTCAAGCTTTTAAATTCATTTTCAGACGAACTGCAGGAGCTGTTTTTATCGTCCACGATATTAGAGCTGAGTACCCTTGAGAGCGAGATGGGCAGGATAATGGATGCCTGGCTCTCCGGGGATACCCGTTCGCTTGAAGAGATAATGTTCGCGGAGCTGTCAGGGCACCCGGAGTTCGAGCCGGTTTACGAAAAGATGTTTTTTGAAAGAAATAAGAACATGGCTTCCAGGATAGAGGGGTTCTTAAACAGCGGCGAGACCCATTTTGTGATCGTGGGCGCGGGCCATCTGGTAGGAGAGAGAGGCATCGTCAAATTATTGGAACAGAAAGGATACGGCGTTGAGCAATTATAATTATGCCCTTGGCGCATAAAGTTATTGAAGATAAGGCAGAATTATAATAAAATAGAAGATTATGAGCAAGAAGGTGATCACCTTTATAATGGCCGGCGGCAAGGGGGAGCGGCTGCTGCCGCTTACCAAGGATCGCACTAAACCGGCCGTGCCTTTCGGCGGCATCTACAGGATCATAGATTTCACGTTGTCCAACTGCGTGAACTCCGGCCTGAAGAAGGTCTATGTATTGACGCAATATAAATCCGCTTCCCTTCAAAGGCATATAAGGATGGGCTGGAACATAATGCCCGCGGAGCTCGGGGAGTTTGTTGAGCTGCTTCCCGCGCAGCAGCGGGTCGGCGAGTCCTGGTATTTAGGCACGGCAGACGCCATATACCAGAATATAAATGTGATAGAGGGCGAACAGCCGGACGAGGTGGTGATACTTGCCGGCGACCACATCTACAAGATGAATTATTACAATATGATCAACTATCACCGCGAGCATAACGCCGACCTCACTGTCGGCATAGTAGAGATACCCGCGGATATAGCCGGACAATTCGGCATTATTGATGTTGACGCCTCCGGCAGGGTCAAGGGCTTCAGGGAGAAGCCGTCCAAGGCGGAGGTCGGGGATAAGAAGGTTTTCGCTTCCATGGGTATTTACATATTTAACGCCCGCGTACTGGAAGAGGTGTTAAGGGAAGACGCGGACAGGCATTCACAGCACGATTTCGGCAGGGACATAATACCGTTGATGTTAAACAAGGGCCTGAGCGTATTCGCCTACAATTTCCGCGATGAAAATAAAAGAGAGGCGCAGTACTGGAGGGACATCGGCACCATAGACGCCTATTATGACGCGAACATGGACCTGGTGGAGGTCAGCCCGCTGTTCAATCTCTACGATAAGGAATGGCCTGTAAGGACATACCAGGAGCAGTGCCCGCCGGTAAAGACGGTGTTCAGCGGCGAAGAGGACAAGAAAAGGGTAGGCGTTGTCCTGGATTCTCTGGTGTCCAGCGGCTGCGTCATAAGCGGCGGCAGGGTCCAGCATTCGGTGCTTTCGCCCAACGTGAGGATAAACAGCTATTCAGAGGTTTATGATTCTATTCTGATGGAAGGCGTGGACGTGGGAAGGTACGCGAAGATAAAGAGGGCGATCATTGACAAGGACGCGCGCATCGCTCCTAATTCGGTGATCGGTTATGATATAAAAGAGGATATGAAGAGATTCACGGTTACTGATTCAGGGATTGTGGTAGTTGCTAAGGGTATGGAGATCAAATAACCCCACACTTACGTGTGGGGAATCCAATCTTCTATAGTAGAATAGGGATACTACAGGCGTAAGCCTGTAGAGGAGAAAGAGCATAGGATGATACGCAAAGCCACCATAAACGACGTGAAGCAGATTCAGCGGCTGATAAATTCCTTTGCCGAACGTGATATGATGCTGCCGCGTTCGCTTAACGAGCTATACGAGAACATAAGGGATTTTTTTGTGCGCGTTGAAAGAGGCAGGGTCATCGGCTGCTGCGCCTTGCACATAGTCGGCTGGGAGGGGATGGCTGAGATCAAGTCGCTGGCGGTTGAGAAGAAAAGGCACGGCAGCGGCATAGGCAGGGGGCTTCTTTCCGCCTGCCTTGAAGAGGCGCGCCTGCTTAAGGCAAAAAAGATATTCGCGCTTACGTATTGCCCGGGGTTTTTTAAGAAGTTTGAGTTCAGGCCTATTGACAAATCAAAACTCCCGCATAAAATATGGGCGGAGTGCTGCGATTGCCCGAAGTTCCCCAATTGTAAAGAGACGGCAGTGATCAGAAACCTAAAATAGAGAGGAGAGAAATGGATTATCTTTTGACCGAAGAACAGAAAATGATAAGGGACCTCTGCAGGCAGATAGCGCGGGATAAGATCAAGCCGGTAGCGGCAAAGTATGACGCCTCGGAGGAGTTCCCCTGGGATATGATGAAGATCCTGGCGCAGTCGGACCTTTTTGCCATATTTATCCCGGCAGAGTACGGGGGCATGGGCGGAGGCGTATTGGACCTTTGTATCGCCACCGAAGAATTGTCCCGCGCCTGCGGCGGCATATCTGTATGCTATGCCGCTTCAGCGCTGGGGACGTTCCCCATCATCCTCTTTGGCACGGATGAACAGAAGAAAAAATACCTGCCTCCTCTGGCAAAGGGCGAGAAGATCGCTGCTTTCGGTATCACTGAGCCGGCAGCCGGTTCAGATGCCTCTGCCATACAGACCACGGCTAAGAAATCCGGAGATCACTATATATTGAACGGCACAAAGCATTTTATTACCAACGGCGGCGAGGCAGAGATATACGTGATCATTGCCATGACGGACAAGGCAAAGGGCGCCAGAGGCGCCTCCGCCTTCATCGTTGAAAAAGGCACGCCCGGGTTCACATTCGGCAAAAAAGAAGATAAGCTCGGCATCAGGGCTTCGGCGACCAGAGAGCTTGTCTTTACCGATTGCAAAATACCCGCGGCTAATCTCTTAAGCAAGGAGGGTATGGGGTTTATAGTGACAATGCATACATTTGATAAATCGCGGCCCGGGGTCGCGGCCCAGGCATTAGGCATAGCGCAGGGGGCTTTGGATGAGGCGGTAAAATACTCCACGGAAAGAGAGCAGTTCGGCAAGTCAATAGCGTCGTTTCAGGGCATACAATGGATGCTGGCGGATATGGCGACGGAGGTTGAGGCGGCCCGGGC
Organism: Candidatus Omnitrophota bacterium; assembly: GCA_028707125.1. Taxonomy (NCBI): domain Bacteria; kingdom Pseudomonadati; phylum Candidatus Omnitrophota; species Candidatus Omnitrophota bacterium. The sequence goes on along the minus strand of JAQTUX010000002.1, from coordinate 11,833 downwards.
GCTGGTCTATTCTGTCGCCCGCCACGTGGACGCCGGGGTGAAGAACGTATCAAAGGAATCCGCCATGGCAAAGCTGTTCGCTTCCGACGTGGCAATGAAGGTGACTACCGACGCCGTTCAGATACTGGGCGGTTATGGATACATGAAGGAATACCCCGTGGAGAAGCATATGCGCGATGCCAAGATCACCCAGATCTACGAAGGCACCAACCAGATACAGAGGAACATCATCGCGCTGCAACTGATAAAGGAAGCCAAGAGATAATGTTACCCCACACTTACGTGTGGGGAATAAGGATACTACAGGCGTAAGCCTGTAGAGGATACGATGAATATAATTGTCTGTATAAAGCAGGTTCCCGAGACCACGGAAGTCCGTATAAATCCCGAAACAAACACTCTTATCAGAGAAGGGGTGCAGTCAATAATAAACCCCTTTGATATGTACGCCTTGGAAGAAGGCATACGCCTTAAAGAGAAACTTGGCTGCAAGGCCATTGCCCTTACTATGGGGCCGCCTCAGGCGGAGAACGCGTTAAGGGAGGCGATATCCATGGGGATCGATGACGGCATACTCCTTACCGACCGCGCCTTTGCCGGCAGCGATACCTGGGCTACCAGCTACGCCTTGTCCTGCGCCATAAAAAAGATAGGGAATTACCGCCTGATCATCTGCGGAAAGCAGGCATCCGACGGAGATACCGCGCAGGTGGGCCCCGGCATCGCCACGCACCTTGATATACCCCAGATCACGTATGTGAAGAAGATCGAATCAATAAATGATAAAGAGATAAAGGCCTTCCGCATGACAGAGGAGGGCTATGAGATAATACAGTCGTCCCTGCCGGCGTTGATCACAGTGGTCAAAGAGATAAATGAGCCGCGCCTTCCTTCTTTGAAGGGCAAGATGCGCGCCAGGCAGGCAGTGATTACTAAGTGGAGCGCAGCGGATGCCGCGGCAGACCACAAATATTTAGGCCTCAGCGGTTCTCCCACGCAGGTAGTGAAGATATTTACGCCCGCCCCCAGGCAGGGCGGGCAGATCTTTGAGGGCGAGGCAGCTGACTGCGCCGATAAGTTAGTTGAATTATTAAAGAAAGAAATATGAGCATTCAGATCTCTAAAGAAAAATGCACCGGCTGCAAGCTTTGTATCAAGGTCTGCCCTTTCGGCGCCATAGCCGTTGTGGATAAAAAGGCGGTGGTTGACTTTGACAAGTGCAATCTATGCGGCGCCTGCGAACCGGTGTGCAAGTTCGGCGCCATAGTCATACTGAAGAAGAAGGCCGGCAAGCCGGCGGACTTGAAGGATTATAAAGGCGTATGGGTATTCTGCGAGCAGAAAGAGGGCAAGGTCCAGTCAGTCGCGTATGAACTGCTGGGAAAAGGCAGGGAGCTGGCGGACAAGCTAAAGACAGAGCTGTCCGCGGTCTTGATCGGCAATGATATGGACGGGCAGGTGGATGAGATCATATGGCGGGGGGCGGATATCGTCTATCTTGTGGAAGACCTTCGCCTGCTTCACTATATGGACGATGTCTACGCTTACTGTTTAACGAAGCTGATAAATAAGCACAAGCCGGAGATTGTGCTCTGCGGCGCCACCACCATCGGCCGTTCCCTGATCTCCAAGGTGGCGGTCAAGATATACGCGGGGCTGACCGCGGACTGCACAGGGCTGGACATTGATCTTAAAGAGAGGATGCTGCTTCAGACGCGGCCGGCATTCGGCGGCAATATCATGGCTACGATCATCACTCCTAATCACCGGCCTCAGATGGCAACGGTGCGCCATAAAGTGATGAAGCAGGCGGCGGAGGACAAAAAGAGAAAGGGCAGGGTCATACGGGAAGAGTTCACGCCGGAAGAGCTGGCGTCCAGGACGACCCTGCTTGACGTGGTTGAAGAAATAGAGTCATTGATAAATATATCTGAAGCGGATATAATCGTTTCAGGCGGCAGGGGCATGCGCGGACCGGAGAATTTTAAATTATTAGAGGGGCTGGCCTCTGTCCTGGGCGGCGCAGTCGGCGCATCGCGCTCAGCGGTTGATGCGGGCTGGATGCCTTATTCGCATCAGGTAGGACAGACCGGCAAGACGGTCTGCCCCAAGATCTATTTTGCCTGCGGCATATCGGGGCAGATCCAGCATCTTGTAGGCATGCAGTCGTCAAAGGTGATCGTCGCCATTAACCATGACCCCCATGCCCCCATATTTAAGGTGGCGACATACGGCATAGTGGCCGACCTCTTTGAGGCCGTGCCGCTTCTGACTAAAAAATTCAAAGAAATAAAAGGCGGGTGTTAAATGTATTTCAGGAAATTAGAGCTATGCGGTTTTAAATCGTTCGCTGACAAGACGGTCCTTGATTTTGAGCCCGGCATTACCGCCGTGGTCGGCCCGAACGGCTGCGGCAAGTCCAATATATTTGATTCAATACGCTGGGTCCTGGGCGAGCAGTCGGTCAAGGAACTGCGCGGCTCAAAGATGGAGGACGTTATTTTTAACGGTTCGGATACGAAGCCGAATTTAGGCATGGCAGAGGTATCATTATCGTTCTCCAACGAATCAAAGGCGCTTCCCGTTGATTCCGAAGAGGTGGTCATTACGCGACGGCTTTTCCGTTCCGGAGAGAGCGAATACCTGCTTAACAGCACGCAGGTCCGCCTCAAGGATATTCAAGAGATATTTATGGGCACAGGCATAGGCGCGGAGTCCTATTCACTTATCCAGCAGGGCAAGATAGACCTTATTCTAAGCTCAAGGCCTGAAGACCGCCGCCTTGTCTTTGACGAGGCAAGCGGGATAACAAAATACAAGTCGCAAAAGCGCGAGGCAATGCGCAAGCTTGAAGATACCGAGCAGAACCTGCTGCGCCTCAATGATATTGTCACCGAGGTCAACAGGCAGATAACCTCACTGGAAAGACAGGCGAACAAGGCAAGGCGCTACAGGGAGGTGTTTGATGAATTGAAGGGCTTGGAGCTGAAGTTGGGCGCCAGGCAGTTCTCTGACTTGAATGGCCAGCAGCTGCAGGTGCGGCTGAGCGCGTCTCAGTCGCGTGAGGAGTACGCGGTCAAGTCGGCCCAGATGCAGGAAATAAGCTCGGGCCTGGAAGAGCACAACAGCCGCTTAAGGCAGCTTGAAGAGAGGATCTCTTCATTGAAGGACAAGGTCGTGTCAATGGATAATACCATTGAGAGGGACCGCCAGATGATCGCGGTAGATACCGAGAGGATAGAAGAGTTGCGGTTGAGGGCGGAGAGATTGGCCGGGCAGAGGGCGCAGATAGAACTTAAGGCCAAAGACAATAAGCAGCGGCTGGATGATTTTGAGGGCGAATTTTCCAAGAGGCAGGCGGAGATAGAGGGCAAGAAGGCTTTACGCTCGGAAGCGGAGCGCCTTCTGGACGAGATCGCGAGCAAGGTCAAGGTGCTCAACGACGGCGTAAGCGCGGCAAAAGAGAAGATAATCGGGTTTGCCGGCATTCAGGTCAGGCTGCGCAATGAAAGCGTTGACGCGGACGTCAAGGCGCAGAATACATTCGCGCGCAAAAGGCGGCTGGAACTGGAGCGCGCGAAGCTGGCCCAGGAAAAGAGCGGGGTGGAAGAAGCCCTCGCGGCCGTTGCTTTGGAGGCGCGGCAGATACAGGGTAGATTTGATGAAATAAACTCCAGGGTCAGCTCTTCCGTGGAAAATCTTAATAACGAGAAGGCGATGCTCAAGAGGCTGGAGGAGGAGATCATCTCGCTTGAGAAGGATAAGATGGGCCTTGAGTCGCAGAGGGAGTTTCTGGAGAAGCTTAAATTGAAGTACGAAGATATAAGCGAAACGCACAGGGCGGTCCTGCTGCTGGATAAACTGCCTCAGGAGGAAATAAGCGGTTTTCTTGCCAAGGTGGGCAGCGTATCCGAGTCAGATGACGCGGCAGGCGGATTTTCTTTCAGGGCGGAATGCGAGGCAAAGCCCATTCCTCTGGGCACAAAGGAGATAACGGAAAAGATAGACGCTATGGCCCGGAATATTGCTTCTCTGCAGAATGCCTGCCAGGAAAAGCGGCTGTTCATTGAAGCGCTGGAAAACGAATTATCAAATCACAGGGAAGACCTCCATTCGCAGGAGGTGTCCTTGATAGACAAGAAGTCGCAGCAGACAGGCATAAGAGAGCAGCTGGACAAGTTGAATTCCGAGAAGGAGCTGCTTGATTTTGAGCATCAGGACACGGAAAAGGAGCTGGCAGGGCTGAAATTGCGCCAGGAGACCCTGGGCAACGAATTAAAGGATGTGGAGAACCAGCTCAAAGAACAAAATGACCTTATCGCTTCTTCACAGGAATTGATGCTGTCCCTGGGTTTCAAGAGAGAAGAGCACCTGCTGCAGTTTACGCAGTTGAAGTCAGAGATCGACTCTTTGACCAGATCGATGGATTCAGAGAACGAGACCCTGCGGATGCTCAGGACGACATATGAGCAGGACAGGCAGGCCCTGGGCGCGGCTGTCAAAGAGATAGAGGAGGCGGCCGTTAAGCAGGAAGAGCTGGCTTCCCAGATCAAGTCAATGCAGGAAGAGATCGGCCGCGCGCAGCAGGAGAGGCAGACAGACAGCGCCTTGATCGAGGACTTAAGAGAGCAGTTCAAATTACTGGACGGTAATCTTATTGAAGACAGGAAGCGCCACGCCGAGTTGGCCGGCAGTGTGGAGGAACTCAGCGCCCGGATGCATAAATACGAGATGGCTGATCAGGAGATCAATTTTAAGAAGGGCGCCATCAAAGAAAGGATGCTCCAGGCATACAAGGTAGACATAGATACGCTGCCTGTCGCGGAGGGCGACGCGCCTTTAGATATGGAGGAATGCGTTCAGAAGATAGAGGCGCTTAAGAAACGCGTTGATTCTTACGGCTCTGTGAACCTCGTAGCCATAGAAGAATACGACGAACTTAAGACCAGATACGATTTCCTCATACAGCAGCAGGCCGACCTGGTTTCCGCCAAGGATTCCCTGCACGAGGCGATCCTGAAGATCAACCGCACTACCCGCAAGATGTTCCTGGATACATTTTCCAGGATCACCGAGGAATTCAGGAATTATTTCAAGGTCCTGTTTTCCGGAGGCGACGCGCAGCTGTTCCTTTTAGACGAGAATGACCCGCTTGAATCGGGCATAGAGATAGTGGCCCGGCCGCCGGGAAAAAAGCTGCAGAACGTTCTGCTTCTTTCCGGAGGCGAAAAGTCAATGACCGCCATAGCCCTGATCTTCGCCATATTCAAGGTCAACCCTTCTCCGTTCTGCGTGCTTGACGAAATAGACGCGGCGCTGGATGAGGCGAATGTTGACAGGTTTTCAAGGGTCCTTCAGGAATTTTCCAAGGCCTCGCAGTTCATAGTCATAACCCACAATAAGAAAACCATAGCCAATGCCGGCGTGATGTACGGCATAACTATGGAAGAGTCGGGTGTCTCCAAGATCGTCTCAGTGAAGTTCAGTGAAAATGATAAGAAGGCCGCGGCAGTCAGCCGCGTGCGGCGCGCCGGAGCCGCGGATGAAGAAGTCCCCGCGCCGGCTCAATAGACGCGGTTTTTTCCTTCCTTTTTTGCCTTAAGCAGCATTTTATCGGAGTGTGATATCAGTTCGTGCGGGGTTTTGCCGTCTTGCGGGTAGGTCGCTATTCCGAAGCTGGCAGTAAGCTCTTTGCCGGGCATGATCTCTTCATGGCTGAATTTGTGCCTTATTATGGCTTCGCGCAGCCGTTCCGCCAGCCGTATGGCGTCGGCCTTATTGGCCTGAGGCAGTATAACGGTAAATTCCTCTCCGCCGTACCTGCAAACGTAATCCATCTTTCTTGAGTAGCTCTGAATAAGCCCGGCCAGGTCCCTGAGGATCTTGTCTCCTGTCTGGTGGCCCCAGGTGTCGTTATAGTCCTTGAAGTTGTCCATATCGATCATGATCAGGGATACGGCGCTGTTGAGGGCGCCGGCCTTTTCCAGCTCTTTTTGCAAGGTGTACTGAAAGTAGCCGTGGTTCCAGAGATTAGTGAGTGAATCCGTATGAGAGCGGATTATGGCGTTTTCGTAGAGCCGGGAGTTCTCTATGGCAAGCCCGGCCTGGTTTGCCAGCATCATCAGCAGGCGCAGGTCGTCTTTTGTTATGGGCTTTTTGGTAAATATGTTATCCGCCGTAATGATCCCGTTGACCTTATCCTTGCCCCTTAGGGGGACTATGGCTATTTCTTCAGTATCAAGCATGCGCACCAGAGGGTCGTTTTTATAGTTTACGATCGTTTCTTTTGTCAGGTGAAGGGGCATGGCGTCAAGCACTCCGATAGCAAGCAGATTATTGGAATTCGCTTCAAGGGGTATTTTTATATGGGTTATCTGCCTGTTCAGGGAGGATTCGATCATTCTATCCGATGCCTCATAGGCGCCTATCAGATCGTCCAGGTTCTTTTTCTCTTCTTCTATTTTTGTCCATATCCTGTTGGCCTCTTCGCCGGTATCAGGGCCTATGGCCATTTTCCCTTCAACGATCTTTTCCTGTTCGTTGACCAGGAACAATATGGCGCGGTTAAATCCCAGCCCCACGTGCGCGGTAACCCCGGTCAGTATGATATAGAGGATCTCATCCAGCTGCAGGGTGGTGCGCATCGCGTTTGATATCTCGTAGAGGACGTTAAGCTCCGACCTTGCCCTGTTCAGTTCTTCCTGTATGCTCTTGATGTTTTCCATCTGTTTTATCCTTGTTTTTTGATGTTGAATATATTTAGCATACTTTTGTTGTAAAGTCAAGATTTGCTGTAACTTAGTTTTCTGTTAAAAAATGCTTGACAAGGTTATGTTAGTTTGGTATATATAGTGTCACCCCAAAAGGGGGTATAATCTATATTGTGAAAGATATAAATATAGGTATTGATATCCGGTCCGGTTAAATAGCGGTGAAAATCTAAGGTGCGTATTTATGCGCCGATGGAATTCATCGGCGCAATTTTTTTTCTCAACAACCGCTCTTTTGAGAATCAATTAAATAGCCAAGTAATTGTGCGTGAGCCTCAAACTTTTCTGTTTTTTCGGAGAGTTTGATCCTGGCTCAGAGTGAACGCTGGCGGCGTGGATTAGGCATGCAAGTCGCGCGATGGTGTTTTATCAGCCATAGCGGCAAACGGGTGAGTAATGTGTGGGTAACTTACCCCTAAGTTAAGGATAGCCTGGCGAAAGCCAGAGTAATACTTGATGTGTCCTTGACAGCAAAAGCTGTTAAGGGTAAAGCAGGGGACCGCAAGGCCCTGCGCTTAAGGATAGGCCCACATCCTATCAGCTAGTTGGTAGGGTAACAGCCTACCAAGGCTTTTGACGGGTAGCTGGCCTCAGAGGGTGGTCAGCCACACTGGGACTGAGACACTGCCCAGACTCCTACGGGAGGCTGCAGTCGAGGATCTTTAGCAATGGGCGCAAGCCTGACTATGCGACGCCGCGTGAGGGACGAAGGTTTTCGGATCGTAAACCTCTTTCGATGGGGAAGAACATCCCGATAACGAATAGCTATCGGGACTGACGGTACTCAGAGAAGAAGCCACGGCCAACTCCGTGCCAGCAGCCGCGGTAATACGGGGGTGGCGAGCGTTACTCGGATTCATTGGGTGTAAAGGGCAGGTAGGCGGCCTGATAAGTGAAGGGTGAAATCCCGGAGCTCAACTCCGGAACTGCCTTTCAAACTATCGGGCTTGAGACCGGAAGAGGAAAGCGGAATTCTCGGTGTAAGGGTGAAATCTGTAGATATCGAGAAGAACACCAGTAGCGAAAGCGGCTTTCTGGTCCGGTTCTGACGCTGATCTGCGAAAGCTAGGGGAGCAAACAGGATTAGATACCCTGGTAGTCCTAGCCGTAAACGATGAGCACTAGGTGTTGGTCCGTAAGGGTCAGCGCCGCAAGGTAACCCGTTAAGTGCTCCACCTGGGGACTACGACCGCAAGGTTAAAACTCAAAGGAATTGACGGGGGCCCGCACAAGCGGTGGAACATGTGGTTCAATTCGACGCTACGCGAGAAACCTTACCAGGACTTGACATGCAGGAAGTAGTGAACTGAAAGGGGAACGACCCGTCAAATCGGGAGCCTGCACAGGTGTTGCATGGCTGTCGTCAGCTCGTGCCGTGAGGTGTTGGGTTAAGTCCCTCAACGAGCGCAACCATTGCCCTTTGTTGCTACCCTTGGCATTTCGAAAGGAATGCCTCGGAGCACTCTAAGGGGACCGCCTGCGATAAGCAGGAGGAAGGTGAAGATGACGTCAAGTCAGTACGGCCCTTATGTCCTGGGCTACACACGTGTTACAATCCCCACTACAAAGCGTTGCCAACCCGCGAGGGGGAGCTAATCGCAAAAAAGTGGGGCCAGTTCAGATTGGAGTCTGCAATCCGACTCCATGAAGCCGGAATCGCTAGTAATGGCGGATCAGCACGCCGCCGTGAATACGTTCCCGGGCCTTGTACACACCGCCCGTCAAGCGATGGAAGCCGAAGGTACCAGAAGTGGCTGAGACAATATCAGCCCCCAAGGTAAATTCGGTGACTGGCGCTAAGTCGTAACAAGGTAGCCGTACCGGAAGGTGCGGCTGGATCACCTCCTTTCTAAAATAATCCCTAGTCGACTCGCGACAGGGAGAATTTTAGTGGGTATGTTGGATGATGAGTTTCATCCTGCAAAGTCTGTTTAGTTATACAAAACAAAGCAATCTACACAATTACTTGGCTATTTATTTTATCCGCCATTGAGCTTTGGGAAACATTTGGGCCCATAGCTCAGTTGGTTAGAGCACAGCCCTGATAAGACTGGGGTCAGTGGTTCGAATCCACTTGGGCCCACCAAAATTTTCCGGCAAGGAAAATTTTGGTGGCACTAAAGCGAGCGTAAAAAACCGCGATAAGCGGTTTAGCGAGCGTAGTGCCTTCAGATTAGGGGGGCGTAGCTCAGCTGGGAGAGCACCTGCTTTGCAAGCAGGGGGTCGGCAGTTCAATCCTGCTCGCCTCCATTAATACGCATAAAATTTGTTTCGCGGCCAGTTCCGCGAACCTATGTTCTTTGACAATTTTATATTACCAGAAATCAAGGTCTTTAAGGCTTTGATAGTAGGGTAAAACTACAATAATAACCGAGAGAAAATAATCGAGAGAACCAGATTTAAGTTGTCAAGCTACTAAGGGTCAATAAAGGATGACTTGGCTAGTTAGAGCGATGAAGGACGGGGTAAGCACCGATATGCTCCGGGGAGCAGCAAACATGCTTTGATCCGGGGATTTCCGAATGGGGAAACCCATCCAGAGTAATGTCTGGATATCCTGCCATGAATACATAGTGGCAGGCGGCTACACCGGGCGAATTGAAACATCTAAGTAACCCGAGGAAAATAAATCGATGAGAGATTCCCCCAGTAGTGGCGAGCGAAAAGGGAACAGCCTAAACCCTGCACCGCAAGGTACAGGGGGTTGCGGGACCTTAATGTGGGATGCGGACGGATAGCAGAAGACGCCTGGAAAGGCGCACCAAAGAGAGTGATAGTCTCGTAAGCGAAATCCCGAAGCGCCCTAGAGGTATCCCAAGTACTACGGGACACGTGAAACCCTGTAGGAATCCGGGCCGACCATGGTCCAAGGCTAAATACTAAAACTAGACCGATAGCGTACAAGTACCGCGAGGGAAAGTTGAAAAGAACCCCGGGAGGGGAGTGAAATAGAACCTGAAATTATTGACCTACAAGCTGCAGAAGGGCTATGGGCCGCGCAAGCGGTCAACGCCTGACTGTGTACCTTTTGTATAATGGTCCGACGAGTTATTATGCGGTGCGAGCTTAACTCCTTAAGCGGAGGCAGGCGCAGCGAAAGCGAGTCCTAATAGGGCGACTTAGTACCGTATAATAGACCCGAAACTGAGTGATCTACCCATGGCCAGAGTGAAGCATCGAGAAATCGATGTGGAGGCTTGAACCCATCAGCGTTGAAAAACTGTGGGATGAGCTGTGGGTTGGAGCGAAAGACTAACCAAACTCAGAAATTGCTGGTTCTCCCCGAAATAGCTCTAGGGCTAGCGTCAGATAAATGAGTAGCGGGGGTAGAGTGCTGAATGGGCTAGGGACCCCACCAGGTTGCCAAACCCAACCAAACTCCGAATACCGCTATTTCTTATTCTGGCAGTAAGACGGTGCGGGATAAGCTGCATCGTCAAAAGGGAATCAGCCCAGACCGCAAGCTAAGGTCCCTGAGTATAGGCTAAGTTGTGAAGGATGTGGGATCGCATTAACAGCCAGGATGTTGGCTCAGAGGCAGCCATCATTTAAAGAGTGCGTAACAGCTCACTGGCCGAGCGATTCTGCGCCGAAAATAAGCGGGGATCAAGCCTATTACCGAAGCTGCGGATTGGCCTCGTCTTCGGACGAGGTCAGTGGTAGGGGAGCGTACTTTGGCGGGCGAAGCTGTACCGTGAGGAGCAGTGGACGCCAAGGTAGTGATTATGTCGGAATGAGTAGCGAAAAAACGCGCGAGAAACGCGTTCACCGAAAGTCCAAGGTTTCCTGGGGAAGGTTAATCCGCCCAGGGTTAGTCGATCCTAAGCCGAGGCCATTTGGAGTAGGCGATGGACAAGCCGTTAATATTCGGCTACCGGTTAAGTCGCGTTATTACTTCTTGAGTGACGCAGGAAGGACAGTTGTGCGGACTGTTGGATGTGTCCGTCTAACGCATCGTGAGGTGCGGGGGGAGGTTTAAGCTAAGGCTTAAGCCGAAGTTAACCGCTCCTACACTGCCAAGAAAACCTTAAGAAGAAGTGATTTAACCGCTCGTACCGTAATCCGACACAGGTAGACTGCCAGAATATGGTAAGGTGCTCGAGATAACTCTCGTTAAGGAACTCGGCAATCTAGCCCCGTAACTTCGGGATAAGGGGTGCCTTTGGCGCGAAAGCGACAAAGGTCTCAGTAAAGTGGCCCGGGTGACTGTTTAGCAAAAACACATCTCTCTGCAAACTCGAAAGAGGACGTATAGGGAGTGACACCTGCCCGGTGCTGGAAGGTTAAGGGAAGGAGTCATCCTGCCGCAAGGCGGGAGAAGCTTTGAACCGAAGCCCCAGTAAACGGCGGCCGTAACTATAACGGTCCTAAGGTAGCGAAATTCCTTGTGGGGTAAGTTCCCACGCGCACGAATGGTGTAACGACCTGGGCGCTGTCTCAACGAGAGACTCGGCGAAATTGTAGTGGCGGTGAAGATGCCGTCTACCCGCATCAAGACGAAAAGACCCCAGAACCTTTACTGTAGCCTGGTATTGGATTTTGGTCAAATATGTGTAGGATAGGTGGGAGGCTTTGAAGTCCGGGCGCTAGCCCGGGCAGAGCCGTCGGTGAAATACCACCCTTATTATACTAAAATTCTAACCTGCTTGTCTGAATCGACAAGGGAGACAGTGCCAGGTGGGCAGTTTGACTGGGGCGGTTCCTCTCTAAAGGATAACGAGAGGGCCCAAAGGTTGGCTCAAGCCGGTCGGCAATCGGCTGTAGAGTGTAAGCGCAAAAGCCAGCTTGACTGCAAGGACGACAGTCCGCGCAGGTACGAAAGTAGGGGCTAGTGATCCGGTGGTTGAATATGGAATCGCCATCGCTCAACGGATAATAGGTACTCTGGGGATAACAGGCTAGTCTGACTCGAGAGTTCATATCGACAGTCAGGATCGGCACCTCGATGTCGGCTCATCCTATCCTGGGGCTGTATAAGGTCCCAAGGGTCCGGCTGTTCGCCGGTTAAAAGGGTACGCGAGCTGGGTTCAGAACGTCGTGAGACAGTTCGGTCTCTATCTGAT